>JAQUTN010000058.1 GCA_028694375.1 Bacteroidales bacterium | reverse complement strand
TTTAATATAATAACAGATTAAGTATGGCTATAAGAATCGTTGGTGTAGATTTGCCGCAAAACAAAAGGGGCGAAATCGCGTTGACCTATATTTTCGGGATAGGACGCAGCAGTGCTCAGAAAATACTGGCAGAAGCCGGTGTGGACAAAGACATTAAAGTCAAGGATTGGACTGATGACCAGGCTGGTGCGATTCGCGAAATTATCGGTCAATCCTTTAAGGTGGAAGGTGATTTACGCTCTGAAGTGCAGTTAAACATCAAACGCTTAATGGACATTGGTTGCTATCGTGGCATTCGTCATCGTATCGGTTTACCCGTACGCGGACAAAGTACCAAAAACAATGCTCGTACCCGTAAAGGCAAGAAAAAAACAGTGGCAAACAAGAAGAAAGCAGCTAAGTGATAAATTTAAATCAAATCAATAACAAGAACAATGGCAAAAAAGACAGTTGCAGCTAAAAAAAGAATCGTCAAAGTTGACGCTGTAGGACAAGCGCACATCCATTCGTCTTTCAACAACATCATTGTATCCCTGGCTAACGGCAACGGACAGATCATATCCTGGTCTTCTGCCGGCAAAATGGGATTCAGAGGTTCGAAAAAGAATACCCCCTACGCAGCCCAAATGGCTGCCCAGGATTGTGCCAAAGTCGCATATGATCTTGGCTTGAGAAAGGTCAAGGCATATGTCAAAGGACCCGGAAACGGAAGAGAATCTGCCGTACGTACCATTCACGGAGCAGGCATTGAAGTTACAGAGATAGTCGATGTAACACCATTGCCCCACAATGGTTGTCGTCCTCCGAAGAAAAGAAGAGTATAAATCTATTAAAGACTTAAACAATGGCAAGATATATTGGTCCGAAATCAAAGATTGCACGTAAATTCGGGGAACCCATTTTTGGCCCCGACAAAGTATTGAGCAAAAAAAATTACCCTCCGGGTATGCACGGCAGCAACCGTCGGAAAAAAACTTCAGAATACGGAATTCAGCTGCGTGAAAAACAAAAAACAAAATACACTTACGGGGTATTGGAAAGACAATTCCGCAATACCTTCGAAAAAGCCTCACGTTCCAAAGGTATTACAGGCGAAGTATTGCTGCAATTGCTGGAATCAAGACTGGACAACCTGGTATTCCGTCTGGGATTAGCTCCCACCCGTGATGCTGCCCGTCAGCTGGTTGTGCATCGTCACATTACGCTTGACGGCAAGGTGGTCAATATTCCTTCTTGTACTGTCAAACCAGGCCAGGTAGTAGGAGTCCGTGAACGTTCAAAAGCACTCGAAGTAATAGATAACGCCCTTTCCGGTTTTAATCACAGCAAATACCCCTGGTTGGAATTTGATGCTGCTTCCAAATCCGGAAAATATCTGCATATTCCCGAAAGAGCAGATATACCCGAAAACATCAAAGAACAACTTATAGTAGAATTGTATTCTAAATAAAACACCGTAATTATGGCTATATTAGCATTTCAAAAACCTGAAAAGGTGGTTATGTTGGAAGCGGACAAAGAATTCGGAAAATTCGAATTTCGTCCTCTTGAGCCCGGTTTCGGGATTACGATCGGCAATTCCCTTAGGAGGATATTGCTCTCATCTCTAGAAGGTTATGCCATCAGTTCTGTGCGTATAGACGGTGTAGATCACGAGTTTGCAAGCATACCGGGTGTTTTGGAAGACATGACCAATATTATTCTGAATCTCAAGCAAATTCGTTTTAAACAAATCGTGGAAGATACAGACTTCGAAAAAGTCAATTTAACCGTCACCGGTTTGCAGGAACTTAAGGCTGGAGATTTAGGCAAAGCTTTTACTGCTTTTGAAGTTCTCAATCCTGAGTTGAAAATCTGTTCCATGGGAAAAAACGTCAGCTTCAATATGGAACTTAACGTTAATAAGGGACGAGGTTACGTTCCGGCAGAAGAGCAGGAATTGGGCGAAGTTGATGTGAACGTAATTGCCATCGATTCCATTTATACTCCGATTAAAAACGTAAAGTATTCCATCGAAAACTATCGTGTTGAACAAAAAACCGACTACGAGAAGCTTGTTTTGGAAATCACCACAGATGGTTCCATTCATCCTAAAGATGCTTTGAAGGAAGCTGCTAAAATATTGATTTATCATTTTATGCTCTTTTCGGAAGAAAAAATCACCCTGGATGTGAGTGAATCCGAAAACGGAGAAGAATTCGATGAGGAAGTATTGCGTATGCGTCAACTGCTCAAAACAAAACTGGTTGATCTGGATTTGTCGGTTCGTGCGCTTAATTGCCTGAAGGCAGCCAACGTGGAAACCCTTGGTCAACTGGTTGTTTTCAACAAAACCGATTTACTGAAATTCCGTAATTTTGGTAAGAAATCTTTGACAGAGCTGGATGACTTGTTGTCAAAGATGGATTTGTCTTTTGCAATGGACATTTCCAAGTATAAATTAGAAAAAGAGTAAGACAATGAGACACAATAAGAAATTCAATCACCTGAGTCGAAAGACAGCACATCGCAAATCGATGTTGTCCAATATGGCAACCTCTCTGATTATGCACAAAAGGATTTTTACAACCACGGCCAAAGCCAAAGCCTTGAGAAAAGAAGTTGAACCTATAATAACCCTTTCCAAAGAAGATACCACTGCTTCCAGAAGATTGGCCTTTCAATATTTACAAGATAAGAAAGCAGTCTCGGAATTGTTTCAGGTAATTTCTCAGAAAGTGGCTGACAGGCCAGGTGGCTATACCCGTATTATTAAAACCGGTTACCGTTTGGGCGACAATGCTCAGATGTGTTTTATAGAACTGGTTGATTTCAACGAAAATATGCTTAAGACCAAGGTTGACAAGAAAGCCCGTACCCGCCGTTCTTCCAAAAAGAAAAGCGAGGAGGAAAGCCAGGCTGCTGAACTGAAAAAAGAAAAAGCAGAGTCTAAAGCTGTTGAAACAAAAGTTGAAAAAGCTGAGCCCAAAGCTCCTGAACAAGAACCTGCAGAACAACTATCGGAAAAGGCAGCGGCTCCTGAACAGGACAAGCAAGCAACTGAACCAAAACAGGAATAAGCTACAGTTAGGGTATAATTGTACAAACCGATAAAAAAAGAGGCCTTGATTTAAGGTCTCTTTTTTTATCATTCCTAACTTGCAAAATTTAAGCAGTTTGACTTTATTTGCAAATCTTATGCTGATTTATGTAGCTGATATTATGTAAAATGTTAAGTTTGTTCTTTCCAAAACGATTAAACTTTTGTTATGAGAAGGATGTTGAGTTTTATCGTGCTTATTTCTTTGATATTCACGGCTGCTGCAAAGACTAATCCCCATCCTGTGCCTGAACAGGTAATGGAAGATGTTTATCATAAAGTAAAGACACCCCATAAGTACGGTTTGGTACTGGCCCCCGACGATAATTTCCATAAAATGGACTGCCCTACAGTCTATCGAAAAGGCAAAAAATGGTATATGACCTATCTGGTCTACGACGGACAGGGAGGGAGAGACGGCCGGGGCTACGAAACCTGGCTGGCCGAAAGTGACGATTTATTGAACTGGAAAACCTTGGGACGCATTCTTTCTTTTCAGGAGAACACTTGGGACAGTAATCAACGCGGCGGCTATATGGCTCTTCAGGATATGGACTGGGGAGGCAGCTATAAAATTGGAAAATACAAAGGCAAAAACTGGATTACCTACATAGGCGGCAACTCTCCCGGTTACGAGCTGGGTACCTTGCAAATCGGACTGGCCTATACCAAAGGAGACATTGGTACTGCACACGAGTGGCAAACCTTTTCGGAGCCTTTGATGTCTCCCAAAGACCCCGATGCCCAATGGTTTGAAAGCATCACGCAATATAAAAGTCTGGTGTATCGGGATAAAAAGAAGACCCTGGGGGCTCCTTTCATTATGTTTTACAATGCAGCAGGATATCATCCCGAAACCAAGGTCAAAGCCGAACGCATAGGTATAGCCTTATCCAAAGATATGCTCCATTGGGAGCGTTATCCCGGCAATCCGGTCTTTGGTAATGAGGAGGGTATGATTACCGGAGATGCTCACATTCAAAAAATGGGTGATCTCTATGTAATGTTTTATTTTGGCGCTTTTTGGAAAAACAGGCCTTATAAAGCTTTTAATACTTTTTCCTGTTCCTACGATCTGATCAATTGGACAGACTGGCAGGGCCCCGATCTGATAGTACCCTCCAAAGACTACGATAATTTATTTGCACACAAATCTTTTCTGGTTGAATTCGAAGGGATCGTTTATCATTTTTATTGTGCAGTCAATAAAGACGATCAACGGGGTATTGCTGTGGCAACATCCAAACCAATGGGACGTTCAAAACTTGCATTTCCCGAACCTGAAAAAGCCAAAAATAAAACACAGATTGACCTTAACACAGAATGGGAAACTGCTTACAGCGAAAGCAATACGGTTTTCGAAGGATTTGAGAATTCCGCTTATCCAAGCGGAGGCTGGAAGAAAGTAAATTTACCTCATAACTGGGATGATTACTACGGTTATCACAATATATTGCATGGTAATTTACATGGGCATGCCTGGTATCGCAAGCAAGTTTTTATCGAGGACCCGGGCCCAAACAAGCGTTTTTTTTTACGTTTCGAAGGCATAGGAACCTATGCGCACATATACCTGAATGGGCAGTATTTTGGACGCCATCCCAGTGGCAGAACGGTGTTAACATTGGATGTTACTTCGGCATTGAAACCAAACCAGGAAAACCTGATTGCTTTGAGAGCCTGCAATCGGGCCTACGACGTGGACATGCCCTGGGTCTGCGGAGGTTGTTCGGCTGAACCGGAATTTTCGGAAGGCTCGGAGCCTTTGGGTATTTTCAGGCCCGTTAGTCTGGAGATTACCGAAGAAGTACGGGTAGAACCTTTTGGAGTGCATGTGTGGAACGATGAAACGACCAATTCCGAACGGGCAGTAGTTCACGTGAATACCGAACTAAAAAATTATTCTTCGGTGGAACAAAGTTTTGAACTGGTAACCAGGTGCAACAATAGTTTGGGTGGGCGGCTTTTTCAGCAAATTCAAACCATAAACCTGGCAGCCGGCGAAACAAGAATTGTGTACATTAACGATACCATCAAAAATCCAAGTTTATGGTCCTTGGAAAATCCCGAAATGTACCAGATTCAGACTACTCTCAGACGCAGGTCTGCTACTCCGGACAAAGATTTGCAGGATGAAACGAATTACGCTTTTAATCACGTAACGACCACCCCTTTTGGCCTCAGGACCATTTCTTTTCCGCTTACACGCAAGGACGATGATCCGCGATTTTATTTGAACAATAAAGCTGTTTTTATCAACGGAATTACTGAATATGAAAATATTCCGGGTACTTCGTATGCCTTTAGCGATGAACAGATCCGCGCCCGTGTAAAGCAAATTAAGAATGCCGGCTTTAATGCATTCAGAGATGCACATGATCCTCACCATCTCTTGTATCACCAGCTTTGGGACCAAAATGGTATTCTGTTTTGGCCTGGTTTTTCTTCGCATATTTGGTACGATACTCCTCCATTTCGCGAGAATTTTAAGAAATTATTGGCTCAGTGGGTCAAAGAAAGGCGCAATTCACCCTCTGTGATTATGTGGAATCTGCAAAACGAAAGTATATTGCCCCTGCAGTTTGCACAGGAATGTACCGATATAATACGCAGTTTAGATCCAACAGCAGGCAAACAACGTCCTATCACTATCAGCAATGGAGCCTTCGATAAAGAAGTAAATAACCATAAACAGATGGGAGTCGACTGGAATGTGGCCAAAAACTGGTCCGGGACTTATAGACGTTCGTTGGAGAACTATGCTCAGGAGCTGAGTAGCGAGGACGAATTGCTGAATGCGGAATATGGTTCCTGGCGCAAACTTGACGAGCATACCGAGGGTAGTTTTCAGGAATTCGGCACCTACAGTGAAGAACGTATGGCAAGCTTACTCGAGAGCAAAGTACGCATGGCCGAAAGTGTGCGTGACAAAGTCTGCGGACATTTCTTGTGGTTGTTTGCCTCGCACGAAAATCCGGGCCGGCTTTCTATGTTCAAAACCACTCGATCGGCAGATTGGGTAGGCCCTATCAATTACAAAGGGATAGTGACTATTTGGGAAGAGCCCACCGATGCCTATTATATGTATAAATCAAACTACGTATCTGTTCATAAGGATCCCATGGTTTATATTGCCTCACATAACTGGAATGAACGATGGACCAAGCCCGGCATTAAAAACGATATCACTGTTTATTCCAATTGTGACGAAGTAGAACTCTTCAACGACATCTCGTCCTATTCACTGGGACGTAAAAAAAGAGCCGGAGGCAAAGGCACTCATTTTAGTTGGAATGAGGTGGATATACGTTATAATGTACTCAGGGCAGTGGGTTATCAAAACAACAGGCCGGTAGCCGAAGATTATGTGGTGTTGGATTATTTGCCTCAGGCGCCGGGTTTTGAGAAATTATATACCTATGATGCTAAAAAGCCGATACTGCAAGCCGAAAAAGACTGGTTTTACCTCTACAGGGTAAACTGCGGTGGTGAGAGCTACACCGATCTGCACGGCCAGAAATGGTCGGCCGATATCTATTTGGGCGATCACAAAGATACTTGGGGTTCAAAATCCTGGTCGGATGATTTTAGTTGTGTGCATCCTTATGCCATGAGTCAGCGAAGAACCAAGGATCCCATAAAAGGCACTATGGACTGGCCTTTGTTTGGCAATTTCCGTTTTGGCAGGCATAAACTGCAATATGAATTTCCGGTTTCAGACGGTTATTACCGGCTGGAGCTCTATTTTGTAGAGCCCTGGCACGGAACTGGCTCTAGTCAGGCCGATTGCGAAGGTTTACGCATTTTTGACGTGGCTGTCAACGATAGTGTTATAGCTGATGATCTGGATATTTGGGCAGAAGTCGGTCACGATGCGGCTTATAAAATTGTCAGCGATGTTGAGGTAAAGGGAGGATTGCTCCAAATCTCTTTCCCCGAAGTCAAAGCAGGACAAGCCGTAATTTCTGCTATTGCTATTGCCTCCAAAGATAAGAACCTGAAGCCGGCATCAGCTGCTCCAGGCTTGATAACCAATTTGCAGGGCGACAAAAATGTTCGTCTCAGTCATAGAAGCTGGTTGGATTTGGGTGATTTTTTTACCGAATTACCTTTTGATACTTATTTGGGTGAATGGATAGATTATACTGCTGAAAAAGGTAATTTCAATCTCTCGTTTGAATTAAACGACACAGCCGAGATATATGCAGGAATTACAGATTTGTTTTCCGGACAGTTTGTAGCTCAGGGATTTACTAAGGTCCCAAATGAAATTTTCAAAAAAGCCGAGGGTACAATTTTGTATGTATATAAAAAATTGGCTCTGCCCTCGGAGCAAATACGAATTAATAAAACATCGGATGATGCCGATTTTGTTATTGTTGCCTGTCCGATACTAAATGCACATTTACACGATGTTAACTACCGTCCCTTGTTGCGTTATGAAGCGGAATCTGCCATGGTTGATGGGACCTTCGAAGAAATTCAGCTGGGCAAAATGGAAGGTTTGCGTTTCTTTGGAAAAAAATCGGTATTAATAAACTGGATCGTAGAATTAAGAGACCTGTTGGAATACGAATATCAAAACAGGATAGTACGCATATGTTATCAAAATCTTTCTGGCAACGATAAACAAACTATGCTCAGTGTGGCTGATCTCCAAGGAAATGTTCTTTTTGAACATGAAATCACTTTGTCAAAAACGACCGGTAAATGGGCTTATTCCAAAACTACTCTGCCCTTGGTAGTGAAGGGTAAAGTCATAATCAGCCTAAGTTCTTCCGATTTGACCGAGATTGCGGTGGATGCCTTGGAAGTACTTTAGCAACACTTTATAAATCAAGGTTTTAATAAACCTATTTTACCATCTTCGGTAAGTAAAATGGCATCAAAACTCATTTTTCTGCAGGCAGCACTGTTATAAAAGCGTACCAGGGCTTTGCCGGTGCTGTCGGTTTTAAGTTCGGGATTCCAGTATAAAGTACGTCTGTGGTCCTGAGGATCACTCATCAGAACGCGATCGTATTTGGGATGAAAAAATTCTTTAACCTTGCTGTATCCCTGCAAAGTGGTTTTGCGGATTCCCAGGGGATCTATGTTGCGATGACGGTCTTTGTAGCGGTATAAATGCACATACACTCTGCTTTTCATAGTGGCCACTTCTTCTATCGTTTCATATAAAAGATTAGGGGTGGTGGATTCTACTATGGCAATATTTTCAACTTCGTCTACATAAGGCATTTCTTCGGAATTCATTCCAATGGTATACAAATCTTCGAGGATAAAGACAACTTCTTTGCCTTTATAAAGTAAGATTTCACTCATACTGTCCGAGTTTTTATTGTATCTCTCTGAGAGCCAAAAATAAGGATTGATCTGGGTGAGAAAGATGGGGATGCTTGAGTACTCGTCCTCGGCCTGGTCACGGATGACATCCAATTCTTTTTCGACGGCATAAATAACGCTGGCCTCTCCGGTGCTGAGTAAGTCGGATCGCCTTCGTTTGATTTCGGCCTGAGGTAACAGTACTTCTCCGGGTAGCACCGTGATTTTGGAACTGTCTATGGCGTTTAGCAGTTTATTGTTGCCGGTGGTTTGAGGGAAACGCAGCCTTTCGTATACAGGGGCTTCTTGCTCGTAATAAGAAAAGGATCTTGGCGCAGGACTGAACAATCGGTCTAAAATTATCCGATGGTTTTTGCGTTTTTCGCCATCCTGGATTTGCAGTGAAAGCTTCCAGGTATCGGTAAAATCAAACAAGAAATTGAAAGCCCCTAAGGAGTCCGTCAGGCAGTTTCCGTAATAGGCTGTGCTGTCAGAAGTCATCCAGATGGTCACCAGAATGTCTTTCTTGGGTTTTTTGAACAGTTGAGTAAGAATTTTTCCTTGTAATAAAATTCCTTCTTCAATGGGATGTCCGGCTTCGAACGATTTACTGCCGGACATTATCTCCCAATCATAGCGTTTCCAACCCTGAACCAGCATCAGTAAATCAAGAGCTAAGTTTCGTCTCTGGTCTTCTTTTTCGAAATACCAGGTCGGATTATGGATATAGCCTCTGAGTTCGGAAGAAAGCAATAAATCGCTGTACATATCGCTTAGGGTTGCATTTTTAAGGTTTTCGGAGGCGTCGCGTACCGACAAGACCAGCGGTGTTCCGGCAGGCAGCGTTTTGGTCGTACTGTCTGCCCGCAGGGAATTCCGGATATTTTCTACCTGTACTTCGAGTCTGACAGGCCGAAAAGGATCCGGATTCTCATTGAGTTGTTTTACGGAGATGCTGTACCGTAAGGGATCGTAGAGCGGATTCCTGACAAAGACCAAACGTTCAGCCAGTATTTCTCCTCTTCGGTTGAATAGTGTAATTTGTTGCACACCGGAGGGTAAAGCTTGTTTCGGTATCTGAAAACTTTGTTCTGATTGTGGCAAAAACACTGCCCGGGCATAAGACTTACCACGGCAGGTCAGTGCCATTCCAATAGAGTCGCCCGCTTCATCCGGTTTTGCTGCGATCTTTACAGAAATATAATCGGGATTTTGGTTATTCACCTTCAACAGATAACCCCGGGGCAGGGCAGGAGCCAAGTCGAATTCGTATTCAATGCCCTTGTATAAAACCTCTGCTAAATAATGCTGACCGGGTTCGGGCGTAAATTCCAGGTAACCCATTCCCTGATGCATGCTACTGAAAAAAGTTACCACTTCTTTGCGGCTATTATAGAGATTGCCCGAAATCAGAGCATCTTCTCCCTGTCTGCCGGTAGCTTTGAAAGCGACAAGAGAGGGCAGGCCTTCGATCATATGGCCTCCTTCGGGATAAAAATCCAGGCTCAGATTCCTCTGTGGTTTAAGTTCCACTCTTTTTACAGGCAGGTCACTTTTGCTGAAAGACATGCTTGGAGGTTTAGGCTCTCCGGTTTGTTGGTCGTAGCTGATCGGATCCATTACCGGAAAGACACGTGAAAAAACAACACCCTCACCGAAATTAAGCATGCAGCGAGTGTAGGCTCTTATTTCGTAATAGTCAGCATACCAATCGTTGGCTAAAAAAAAACCGCTGCTGCATTGTCCGTTTTCGATTTTAAGTTTTTGTGTAAGCAGCACATCTCCCCGGCTGTTGAGCAATTCCACATAGAGGGTTTTGCTCATGGACGAATAGTGGTGGTTTTCGGCCAGAAGTACATAAGCTTTGAACCAGATGGTTTCACCAATAAAATAAGACTTGTTGTCGAAATGTAAATAGACTTTTTCCTGAGTGTAGGCGCGGCTGAAACTGGAGTAAGAATTAAAAAAATCCGCGTAATTCTTTTCGCTGTTCTGAGCTTGTGATAATACCGAACTGCAGAATAATACTCCTGAAAGCAGAACACGCCATACAGCCGGGGGAAGTGTTCTCATTTTAGTTGAGCATCTCGAAGGACTTGCTGCCAATCAGGAATCCGTCAGCAAAAAAGTCGGCCCGATAAGTGCCCGGATATAAAAATTCCTCCACTTTCCAGTACATGCTGACCGGTGTTTCTTCTCCGGCATATTCTATCGGACGGAAAACAGAAAAATGGAGTTCTGCCCCTTCAAATTCAAATATATCATCCTCATTTTTAATCAGGGGGGTATTGTCGGGTTGTAGTATGCGCAGGTAAATGTTTTTATCACCTACTTTAGCCGAGATATTCTTAGGCAGGTTGAAATTGAATTCTATGTTGGCAATTTTGCTTAAACGGCCTATTTCCCTTCCCCTTTCGTTTAAAGTTCTTATTTCTATATTTCGTGCTTCCAGAATAGAGGCCAGTACCACTTTTTCGGTCAGCTCTGTGTTTGCTTTGGCCAATTGAGAAGCTTCTTCTTTGATTTCGTGGTATTGTTTGGATACGGCTTCATTCTCTTTGCGCAAACGCATAGTCAGAGTATTGAGTGAGTCAATCTGTATGATATATGATCGCATGACACCGCGCGCAGTTTCCAATTCTTTGCGAAGTTCATTGATGCGGTTAACGTTGTTAATTT
>JAQUTN010000057.1 GCA_028694375.1 Bacteroidales bacterium | reverse complement strand
AGTTTGTTTGATGATTTCTTCGATTCCTATCAGGAGGTGCGGAAAACCATAAATTCTCCTAAACTGAAAATACAGGTTGAGCCTTTTCCTTTTGGTAAACCGGCCAATTTCAATCCCTTTAGCGGCAGTCTCAGGCTGAGTTCTTCCATCAGCAGTAATCAGATTAAAGCCGACGAGGCAGTCACCATTAAACTGGTACTCAGCGGAGAAGGAAATATGAAGATGCTCAGAACGCCGGAGCTGAAATTCCCGGCTGATTTCGATGTTTACGATCCCAAAGTCAGTAATAATTTTAAAACCACTCCGGGCGGAGTCAGCGGGACCAAAACCATAGAATACCTGGTAATTCCGCGTTATTCAGGCAGCTTTACCATCCCTTCGGTAAGTGTTTCCTATTTTGACCTGGCCGAAAAAACATACAAATCTTTGTACACCGAAGAATTTCAACTGGAGGTAAGTCGTTCTGAACAAAGCTCAGAAGGAGTGGTAACAGGCACCGTGGTTAGCCGGGAACAATTGCGCTTATTGGGTCAGGACATCCGTTATATAAAAGTGAATAACATCCGGCTGAGTCCGCGTACCAACCTCATCTACGGCAAGACAGCTTTTTGGCTGGCTTACATACTGCCTTTCCTCTTTTTCTTGCTGATGCTTTACGTTTATCGCAAGCAGGCCAAAGCCAATGCCGATCTGGCTGCGGTCAGGACCAGGAGAGCCAACAAAGTGGCCGTAAAACGCTTAAAAACGGCCAGCTTTTACTTGAAAAACAAAGAGAAGGAACATTTCTACGACGAAGTATTAAAAGCACTTTGGGGCTATACCAGCGACAAACTCAATATTCCGCTTTCTCAATTGAACAAAGACAACATCGAAGTTCAACTGAATCAGAGAGCAGTAGACGCAGAAGCTCGTGCTGAATTTATGCAGATTCTGCAAGCCTGTGAGTTTGAACGTTATGCTCCTGCAAGCGAAACCCAACAAATGGACGACTTGTATGTCAAAACTCTGAGAGTTATCAACCAAATGGAAAATACAATAAACAATGCTCATGTTAAGAAATAGTTTTGTCAGTTTGCTGGTTTTTTGCCTGTTTGGCTTACAGGCTTGGGCTAAAAAGGCCGATACTGAGACTGCAGCGGTTGACTCTATGTTGCAGCTGGCTGCCACTGCCTATTCCGAAAGCCGTTTCAACGACGCGGCGGCCATGTACGAGCAACTATTGGCAGATTACGGTATTTCGGCCAAAGTATATTACAACCTGGGGAACGCCTATTACAAAGCGGGTTCTGTGGCTCCGGCCATCCTTAATTACGAGAGAGCCTTGCTGCTCAATCCCGGCGATCCCGATGTGCGGTTTAATCTGGAACTGGCCAGAACTCGCGTAGTGGACAAAATAGAGCCCTTAGCTGAGTTTTTGCTGACACGATGGTACAACAATCTGGGCAATCTGCTGGATTCCAATTCCTGGGCTTATTTAAGCCTGGGCTTTTTTGCCCTTTTCGTAGCTTGTTTGTTTGTCTATTTCTTTGCCAAAAATAGCGGCTTAAAGAAAAGCAGCTTTTTTATTGGAATACTTGTTTTATTTTTTAGTATATTTGCTTTGCTCTATTCCGCCCGGCAACGTGAAGCCATTATTCATCCGGATAAGGCTATAGTTTTTTCGGAAAGCGTCACGGTGAAAAGTTCTCCGGATCAGAGTGGAACCGATCTTTTTCTATTGCACGAAGGCAGTGCTCTGCGCATTAAAAGCAAATTGGGCGATTGGTGTGAAATAGAACTCGAGGACGGGAATGTTGGCTGGATAGAATTAAAACATATAGAGATTATTTAGACTTAAATGGCATGAATTTTTGGACCAGGCTACTTGAATGGGATGTACAGGCTTTGTTGAATGTCAATGCTCTGCACAATCCCTGGATGGATCGTTTTGCCTGGTTGCTATCCGAAACCATGGTTTGGTCACCTGCTGTCTTGGTTTTACTTTATGTGCTGATCAAGAACAAAAAGATCGAAACAATCTGGATTGTGCTGGCTATTGCTCTCTTGTTAGTATTTGTAGACCAGATAGCAGCCGGCGTTATTAAACCCCTGGTAGGAAGGCTCAGGCCAACCCGCAACCCGGAAGTACTCCCTTATCTGGATATTGTCAATGCCTATTTGGGAGGCAAGTACGGCTTTCCCTCCAACCATGCCGCCAATGTTTTTGCTTTTGCCGGTTTCAGCGCTTTGTTGTTCAAAAACAAAATCTACAGCCTGAGTATTTTATTTTGGGCAACTTTGGTTGCTCTTTCCCGTATTTATCTGGGTGTGCATTATCCCCTCGATGTGCTTGGCGGCGCTGTGTTCGGTTTTTTGTCCGCCTGGATGTTTTATGCCTTGTACGTGTGGTGTATGCGGCGTTTCTTTTCGTGGACCCTGGGCAGTCTATACCGCCCCGATGATTATACACTGAGTTTATACGCAGTAAAAGATATTAAACTCTTGCTCCTGGTGCTCTTAACCATACTCATTAGCTTGATCATTTCATCCAATTACATAACCTGGTAAAAAATAACCTATAAAATCTTTAGTCATGACAAGAACAATCACCTTCAATGAATTGCGCAAAATCAAAGACAGCCTGCCCTCGGGCAGCACCCAAGTCATCGCAGACAGAATGGGCCTCTCTGTAGAGACTGTTCGTAATTATTTTGGCGGACACAATTACAGAGACGGCAAAAGTTGCGGCATCCATGTGGAACCCGGGCCCGATGGCGGCATTGTGAAGCTGGACGATACCACTATTCTGGATATGGCTTTGGAAATAATAGAAGCAGGTAAATAAATCCAAAGAAACAGTATTAATAATGCAAAGGCTGCCTCCTTGGAGGCAGCCTTTTTTACTTTATAAGAGCAGTTATTTGCTTAATCATAACACTAAATCCCAAAATCTTCGGAATAAAGCAATTTCGAAATTTGTTAATGAATATTTATTCAACTGATAATCATTTATATAAAAATTTCAAATCGGAGAATTTTTTTTATTTCTGAAAAGGCCGATAAATAGGGGAGAATTAATAAATCATTATATAAACGAACAGGAAAATGAAAAATATATTTGTATTAATAATAAAAATATGTGCTATATTTACGCCGAATTTTATAGGAGAGAATTAGATTAATAATAATAATTACAAAAAATCATATTTTTAATCATTTTATTAATATCAAAAAGAGGTTTAAATTATGTATTTATTCAGTATGTACGCTTTAAGCGTAGAGTTAAAAACTGAGAGGAAATTAATAAAAAGGACTTCTTCCTTATTTTTTTCTTCTGAGGAAAAAGCTGCTCAGGCTGCAAAAGAATACAGACATTATTATGCCTGTATGTACGATTCCAAGGTAAGTGCTGAAGAATTGTATTGTATAATCGTTGAAGGACGCAAGCTGGACAGTATTTATAAAGAAGTTTTGTGTACTAAGGTGTATTCTCCTGAGGGTCAATTATTAGACAGCTGTGAGGTGGCAGATGGAGAATCCTTTCCGGGCAGAAAAAAAGAATCAATATTCCATCAGTCAGGGGATCTCGTTGAAATTCCTTTTGGAGAAGAATTGTGTCTGGGAGTGGTGTTAGGACAACCACCGGTCTTTAACGAAAATCAAGAGCTATATGGACTGAGTTCCTCAGACGATTCCTATATGCTCCTGGTATATCCCTCTATGGAAGTTGATTATGCTTATGCTCCCTTGGTGTTTAAACCCCGTTATAAGATTAATGAAGCGGTAAAACAGGAACTTCTGACTGCCTGGAAAAATCATAACATGCTGACAGGTTAACAGGGTATTGTACTATAAGTGAATTAGAAAGAGTTCAAATTTAAAATTCCGGGATTTTTTTTCGTTTTATCCTCCATAGTTACATTAAAATGCAATTAAGCTGTATATTTGTTTAAACATTTTTTGAGTGTATGGAGCAATATATCCGAAAATTTCAGGAACAACTGGGGGCTGTCTTGCTGGAAAGAATGAATCCCGCTTTGGACGGGGTTTATAAGGAGCTGGTTATATGGATACAACGCTATGTTGTCAGTATAGATAAAATCATTAACTCTTTGGACTCTGAAAGGGATCAGCAAAAGAAATCGCTGCTCCTTCTAAGTCAATATATGGCATTTTGTAGATCCTTGTTGCCCCTGTTGGATGAATTGCATCTGGCATTACCACTGGCACGTAAGGAACAGCTGGGCTATGACCAACTCCTGTTTCAGTTCCTGCAGGAGCAACCAAGCTCGCAAGGCTTTGTTCAGGCTCCTGAAAGATTCAATTCTCTGCCCGGCGATAAGTGGTATATCAAAAGCATAAAGTCATACAAAAGAGCTGCTTATGCAGTTTTCGAACTTCCAGCGAAGATCTGCAGACTTTTCAATAAAATTGTCAAAAAGGAGGTATTTATAAAAGCCTGCCAGGTTAAACCTTGGAAACAAAAGATTCCTTTACGCAGATTGAGTTGTCGGTACTATAACTATGAATTATTTAATGCGTATTCTGAGATTGTCATCGATTTACACCGGGAGCTGGCTTTGTCCTGTACCAAAATCCGTGAATTGGATGAACTCTTGTTTCCAGTCATTAAACGATCTATAGAGCTGGACAATGATGAAAAAACTTTTATAAGCGAGTGGGAGCAAAGCATTCGTCCTGCTCTCCTGGCTCTGAAGAAAGAATTTAAGTCAAAACAAACCCAATTTTCTTTGCGGTTTCAGCAAGCATTACACCAAATACAGGAAAATTTTCGTGAGCAAGCTCAGGTGGGAGGGACGCTGGAATTTAATTCCTTCCGGCATTGGTCATGGCTTAATAAAAGATTGGCAGCCGGACAGCGCAGACGTAATGTAAGGCATAGTCTTAAACGTAAGAATACTGTATATGCCATTTGTGACGATTGGAAGTTTAGTCAGGAGATTCATTATTTGTCGTGCAATGCTCTAAAAAGCAGCATTCTATTCAGTTGGCAAATCAAAGATAATCGTTTGGATTTGATGAAGTTGCTCTTGCCCATTCCTGATTTTTTGAACGATAGTCTCGGTAAACTACAAGCCGAAGATCGTCAAAACCTAAAAAAGATTCTGCAGCAATTAAAATTTGATGCGGGTAAAGAGCTGGTCAATACCATTATTGCCGGATCAGCAGCCTACGTTGACCGGCAGGACTTACTAAGCCTGATAGAGCTTGCTGCAGAATCTGTTTTGAAAGATTTAAGTGGCATGACCAGTAAGCGCAGCCTTATTGCGCGCTTCAATCCGGCTAAAGCTTACCCCCGGACTGCCCTAAAGAGTGTATCTCCATACCGGCTCATTCAATTCGAAATAGGAACAGCCTGGAATCGTGTTGCTTTACAATTAAAACAACAGACACAAAAAGACCTGGAAAGTATCCACGACCAATTGAAAAATTTGGGCAGAATTAACCTGATCAATCTGGAAGCGGCTCTGGTCCAACTCAACGACAAAAAAGAAGAGGTAGCCACGGTAGCTTATCAGGACGCGCGTTCGGGCTTGGAAAGAGCCTTATTACAGTACAAAGCAATGTTGGAGTATTGTGATAATATGTATCTGAAGCTGGATCAGAGTATGAATAAAGCAGTGATGGGTTTGGTAGATGCTTTGCTCGATCTGGCTATTAACGAAAATGCCGAAAAAATTCGTTTACGCATACTCAGGGCTGACATAAAGAAAAGATTGACAGAGAGCTATACAATATTCATAGGAATATTTACAACTCTCTATAAAAAAGCCAAAGCATTTCTGGGTTTGGTAAAAAGAGAAACAGGAGCAGGCATAGGCAGTTTAAAAACTAAATTAGGCATACAGGAACAAGCCAAAGAAATCACCAGTGAAATATCTGAATTTTTATCCTTTGATTACGAGGATATTCAGCAACTACCCTTTGTTTATCAACGACTTTTCAGCAACGAACCTCTCAGCGACGCCAGTTTCTTTTTAAGTCGTGACAAAGAAAGCACAGAGCTGGCTACAGCTTATCAAAAATGGCGCGAGGGGCAGTTTATGCCCTGCCTGATATACGGCGAAAAGGGTAGTGGGGTTAGTACTTTGATGGAAATGTTTCTTCCGCGAAATAATAAAGAAACACCCAGACTCATTAAAATAATTCCCGATAGAAGGATTTATTCAACCGAAGATTTATTGGATTTATTAGGCAAGTCAATTCGTAAAAAGGCTTTCAAAGACTTGAATGATTTGTATGAATATATAGAGCAACAAGATCCATTCTGCGTATTCCTCGATAAGATCCATTTTATGTATCTGCGTCAACCCAAAGGCTTCGAAGTTCTCAAATTGTTGTTCAGTATCATCAGTGCCAGTAGCAAAACCGTGTTTTGGATTTGTTCCTGCGGTCAATATTCCGCCGATTACCTAAACAAAACCATAGGTTTGTATGGCTATTTTCCGGTATTAATACAAATGCGAACTTTGGAATTGGAGAGAATAATTGAAATTATACTTCTCAGGCATAGAGCCAGTGGTTACGATTTACGTTTTATACCCTCGAACCTGGATCTGGCCGATAAGAGGTTTACAAAAACGGAGGAACAACTGCAACAGGAAATACTCAAAACCAAGTATTTCTCTACTCTTCATAATATAACCGAATCCAATATTTCGTTTGCTCTTTTGCTTTGGCTTACCAGCATACAGCGTATAGACAATAATCGGGTTTACCTTGAATCACTCGATAAACTCGATTTTAGTTTCTTGTATACTCAAACCCGCGAGGCGGTGTTCGGCTTACATGCCTTGTTGTTACATGAAAGCCTGAATTCCGCTGAACTGGCTGCAGTGCTGAATTGCTCGGAACGCCAGGCTACTTTGCTGTTAATGCGTTTAAATGACCGTGGTATTGTGGTGAAAGAGGATAAATTTTACAAAATTCATCCCCTGCTTTATCGTTCTGCTGTACAAATGCTTAAGGATAATAACCTGATACATTAGCATCGGTTAATCTGTTTAATTTTTCCTGAAATGAAAACAAATAAAATTATACTATGCAGCCTTTTGTTTTTGCTGAGTTTTAATCCTGGCGGCTTGCTGTACGGACAGAAGGCGGACAGCCTTGGGGTGGCGACTATAGATTCATTACAGCAGACAAGTGACACAATCAGGGCTATTGTTCCGGTTAAAGCAGAGCGCGGTAATCTGGCTCAGGAGCTAACTCAGGCCCCCGATGTGAGTGGTTTGATTTCTTTTCCCAAGATTTTTTGGTCTGTTGTTTTCTTGTTGTTGGGCTATTTTCTACTTAAAATAGTAACCGGTATTCTGAACTTGTATGCTGAACGTAAACCTCGTCATAAGCCCGTGGTGCGCAGAATATTACCTATAGTCAAAATTCTGGTTTGGAGTATGGTAATATACATAATAATAAGTGGTATATTCAGTCCTCCCAAAGAAACAGTTCTGGCTTTTTTTGCTTCGGTAGGTGTGGCCATTGGCTTTGCCTCTCAGGATTTACTCAAAAACCTTTTCGGCGGTCTGATGATTCTTTTTGATAAACCCTTTCAGATTGGCGATAAAATTGAAACCGGTAAATATTACGGAGAAGTGCTGGAAATAGGCATTCGTTCCACCCGCATAGTCACCCCCGACGATAGTGTTGTTTCCGTTCCGAATTCCGAAATGATGAATCAATCCATTTCCAATTCCAACTCCAGTGCAAACAATTGTCAGGTAGTGGCCGAAGTTTATCTGCCTCATCTGATCGATACCAAAAGGGTAAGGCAAATTGCCACTGAAGTAGCCCAGGTTTCTAAATACGTCTATTTAAACAAACCGATTACGGTGGTGTTTTTTAGCGACAAAACCGACGAGAGGCCTATACTTAAAATGCGCCTCAAGGCCTATGTGATGGATCTCAGGGACGAATTCTCCTTCAAAAGCGAAATGACCGAATTGGTGTTGCGTGAACTTAAAAAAGAAGGCCTGATACAGGATAACTAAGCTTTCTGCCTACAACTGCTGACATTTATATTCTTCGTCGTTGTCATTTTTATATTCTTCCAGAATCTTTCTGACATCATCCGGAGCCACCCTGCCGTATACTTTTTCTCCTACCATCAAAACAGGCGCCAATCCACAAGCTCCCACGCAACGTAAACAGCTGATGGAAAAGCGTTGGTCGGGTGTGGTTTCACCTATACCTATCTTGAGCTCTTTTTTGAGCTCTTCCAGTATTTTTTCGGCTCCTCTTACATAGCAGGCTGTACCCATACAGACCGATATGGGGTAGTCGCCCCTGGGAACCATGGTGAAATAGGAATAAAAGGTGACAACACCGTAGACCTGGGCAGCCGAAATTTTTAAGTTGTGTGCAATGATTTCCTGTACTTCGGCGGGCAGATAACCCAGGGTGTTCTGCGTTTCGTGCAAGACATTGATCAATTCTTCGGGATTGTTGCCGAAGGAGGCACAAATTCGGTTGATGGTATTTATTTTTTCGACGGACAGTTTGATGGTTACCTTTAAGCTGTCTTTATCGCTGGTAGTTGGTGTGTAAATATCTACCATATCGTCGTCGCATATCAATTTAGGAACCATGATGTTTGAGTTTTATTTTATAAAGAAGTTAGTCGTGATGAATAGTTACCTCGTCCTTGCTCTTGTCGTAATAGACTGTATGTAGCAATTCGTGCGATTTGTGTCCGCAGGGTTGGCCCAGAAAATCCTTGTAAAGCTTCAAAATATAGGGATTTTCGTGCGATTTCCGTATGGTTTTGCCTTCGTCTTCGGTATAGATGGCATCTCTTCGACGTCTGAGTATTTCGCTGTTACCGTGGTGGTAGGGTTGGCCTCCGCCTGCAATACAACCGCCGGTACAAGCCATAATTTCGATAGCGTGGTATTTGGATTTACCGGCTCTGACTTCGTCCAGCAATTTACGGGCATTGGACAAACCGTGAGCAATGCCGATATTCAATGTCAGGCCGTCAAAATCTAGTTTGGCAGAACGAATGCCTTCTATTCCCCGGAGGCTTTCAAATTCGATCACATCGAGTTTCTTGCCGGTGTACAACTCGTAAGCGGTACGGCAGGCTGCTTCTATTACTCCGCCGGTATTGCCGAAGATAACGCCGGCACCGGTAGATTCACCTAGTGGATTATCAAAGTCTTCGTCGGGTAAATTCAGAAAATCGATATTGGATTGTTTAATAAAGTCGGCCAATTCCCTGGTTGTCATAGAGAAATCCACATCGGGATTACCATCAACTTTGAATTCATCCCGTTGGCATTCGTATTTTTTTGCCAGACAAGGCATTACAGAAACGACTACCATATCCTGGCGTTTGACGCCTATTTGATCGGCAAAATAGCTTTTGGCTATGGCTCCAAACATTTGCTGGGGCGATTTTGCCGTAGAAGGAATGTGCAGCAAATCAGGGAAATTATGTTCCATAAAATTGACCCAGCCGGGGCAACAGGAAGTAAGTATTGGCAATTTGGCGTTACTTTCACCGGCCAGTTGAGCTTTGAGTCTGCCCAACAGTTCGGTACCTTCCTCCATAATCGTGAGGTCGGCGGCAAAATCAGTATCAAAAACGTATTTAAAACCCATACTGCGTAAGGCTGCAACCATTTTCCCCGTCACTAAAGTTCCGGCGGGCAGCCCGAATTCTTCACCCAGGGCAGCCCGAACCGAGGGTGCCGTTTGAACTACCACTGTTTTGCTCTTATCCATCAGAGCCAGTAATACTTTATTTGTGCTGTCCACTTCGGTCAGGGCACCTGTTGGGCAGACCGAAACGCATTGCCCGCAATAAGTGCAGGGTGAGTGTTCAAGGTCCATTTCGAAGGCCGGTGCCACGACAGAGATAAAACCTCTGTTAACAGCAGACAAGGCTCCTACGGTTTGAACCTCGTTGCACATCATCTCGCAGCGTCTGCACATAATGCATTTGTCAACATCACGTATGATAGAAGGTGAAGTGTCTCTTCGGTAGGTCGATTTTTCGCCTTTAAAGTGTATGCGGCGAATACCAAATTTATGAGCGATGGATTGCAATTCGCAATTCCCCGACTTGGCACAGACCAAACAATCGTAAGGGTGGTCCGAGATCAATAATTCCACTATGGTTTTTCGGGCATTCAACACTCTGGCAGTATGGGTATTGACCACCATGCCCGCTGCCACTTCAGTAACACAGGCAGGAGCCAGGTTACGGCGTCCGTCTACTTCGACCACACAAACCCTGCAACTGCCCGGCTTATTTTCAATATTCATATTGTGTAGCTCCATATGACAGAGAGTAGGAATGTCTATTCCCACTTTGTGGGCTGCCTTAAGGATGGTAGTACCTTTTTCTACACTCACCACTTTATTGTCAATGTTTAATTCTATCATCTCCATTATACTAAGATTTTAGGTTCGAGTTGAATACTAATGGCATCAAAAGAACATTTTTCGATGCATTCACCGCAACGGATGCAGATATTGGAATCGATGTAATGCGGCATACGTTTATCGCCGGTGATAGCGTGTACCGGACAACATCTTTTACAGGCAGCGCAACCTACGCACAATTCTTCGTTGATTACGTAATGGAAAAGATTCTTACAATGGCCGGCGCGGCATTTTTTCTCGACCACGTGTTCGTAGTATTCGTCGTAAAAGTTTTCCAGTGTAGAAAGCACCGGGTTAGGAGAGGTTTGTCCCAAGCCGCAAAGAGCTGTGTCTTTAATTATATAGCTGAGATTTTTTAGTTTTTCAAGGTCTTTCATCACTCCTTTGCCCTGAGTAATTTTTTCCAGAATTTCGTACAAACGTTTATTACCAACACGGCAAGGGGTACATTTACCACAGGATTCTCCTACGATAAAATCAAGGTAGAATTTGGCAACCGATACCATGCAGTCGTTTTCGTCCATAACGATCATTCCTCCGGAACCCATCATAGATCCTGCGGCAATCAGGTTTTCGTAGTCTATGGGTGTATCCAGGTGTTTTTCGGTCAGACATCCTCCCGAAGGACCTCCGGTTTGAACTGCTTTGAATCTTTTGTTTTCCTTGATTCCTCCTCCAATTTCATAAATAATTTCTCTCAGACTGGTACCCATAGGAACTTCGATCAGGCCTACATTATTGATTTTTCCCGCCAGGGCAAAGACTTTGGTGCCTTTGGAATTTTTGGTTCCTATGGACGAAAACCATTCG
>JAQUTN010000056.1 GCA_028694375.1 Bacteroidales bacterium | reverse complement strand
AAAACGAAAGCGTACCGCAGTGAAAGCCCGACCCCGAAGCCGATATATAGACACGGCGCCCGAAGCGCGCAGAGGCCGGCAAAATTTGCCTGTGCAGGCTCGAATGAGACAAACAGGCAACGCCGGCGTCCAGCGCTGACCAGCCGGGGATATCGGGAGGCTGAGCGGGCCGGGCTTGAACGGCGGGGAGCGCTGCAAAAAAAACAGCAAAGAGCGCTGCCAAGAAACAGCAAAGAGCGCTGCCAAGAAACGGCGGGGAGCGCTGTCAAAGAACAGCAGGAGGAATTTACAAAAAAGCCTTAGCGAAGGGGTCTTATAAAAGAAAAACAAGTGCCCGGAAATCCGGACACTTGTTTTAAAAAAAGAAGGTTGTCTCGCGACAACCAATCTTCATTAACCTTAAATCTAATACCATGAAAAACACAGTGCAAATGTAGCGCTCAAATTTATTCCCCGCAAATGTTTTGACATAAATATACACAGGTTTAACGCGATTTAACTCTAAGTGTCGTTAATACACTTATTATTGACGATTTTCAACAATTTTTCCCTCTTTTGTAAGCAATCCGAGTCAAAAGAAACAGGTGGCAAGATTGCTTCTTTACTTATTAGGCAGCTGTAATTCGCTTTCTTCCAGAGCTAAGCAAGCACAAGGCAAGTGAGAGGGTCCGTTCTATTCAAGGCAACCTTGTTGTTCAAAAACCGACCAAAGCGCCTCTTGCTGTGGGAAAGGCGCTTTAATGCTCAGTTCAATCTTGCTCACCGGATGCACAAAATGCACTTTTGCAGCATGCAGCGAAATGCCTTTATTGGGATTGGAGCGCGGGTAGCCATATTTAAGATCCCCTTTGATGGGACAACCCATACTGGCCAGCTGGCAACGAATCTGATGATGCCTGCCGGTTTTCAGATCAATTTCGAGCAAAGCATAGCGATCGGAGCGCCCCAGCAGCTTGTAATCCAGAATCGCTTTCTTGGATCCCGGTTTTTCCTGCTCAAAGACGTAACTTTTATTTTGTTTTTCGTTACGCCATAAAAAATGCTCCAGCCGGCCTTCGGTAGCAGGAGGACTATTTTTGACCAAGGCAAAATAAGTCTTGTGGATTTCCCCTTTGCGAAACATCTCGTTTAGACGGGCAAGCGCTTTGCTGGTTTTGGCAAAGATTACAACTCCAGTAACCGGCCGGTCGAGCCGATGTGTTACTCCCAGAAAAACATTGCCGGCTTTGTTGTAGGTCCGCTTTAGCCATTGCTTGATATCTTCCTCCAGTGAAGGATCGCCCGTTTTGTCGGCCTGAACAATTTCGGAACAGGACTTATTTACAATAATCAGGTGATTGTCTTCGTAGAGGATAGTCATAACTGGCTTAGCGGTTCATTCCCCCGCAACAATGGATTACTTGTCCGCTTACATACGAGGAGAGGTCTGAGCCCAGGAAAACACAAACATTAGCCACCTCTTCGGGGCTGCCACCACGACGAAGCGGAATTCCATCGCACCAGGTCTTGCGTACGTCTTCGGGTAATTGGGCAGTCATTTCGGTGATAATAAAGCCTGGAGCAACGGCGTTGGCGCGTATTCCCCTGGATCCGAGCTCTGCAGCTACTGATTTGGCCAGGCCGATCATGCCGGCTTTGGAGGCCGAATAATTAGCTTGTCCGGCATTGCCCGAAACGCCTACCACCGAACTCATATTGATAATGCTGCCTCCGCGTTGTTTCATCATAACGGGGGTGAGAGCGTGGATAAAATTGAAAGCCGATTTCAGGTTGATGTTGATTACAGCGTCCCACTGAGCTTCGGTCATGCGCATCATCAAGCCGTCTTTGGTAATGCCGGCGTTATTTACCAGGATATCTACTTTTCCAAATTCCTTTACTATATCGTTGACCACCTGGTGGGTTTGTTCAAAATTGGATGCGTCAGAGGCGTAGGCTTTCACTTTGACTCCGCAGGCAGCTATTTCGGCTTCGGTTTCGAGAACCTGTTCATTCAAAAACAAATCGGTAAAAGCAATGTTGGCACCTTCTTGTGCAAAACGCAGTGCAACTGCTTTGCCTATTCCTCTGGCAGCGCCGGTTATTAAAGCGGTTTTTCCTTCTAATAATTTCATAATCGTACTTTTTTTTAAGGGCAGGAGGCGAGCTGTAAATGTAAAGCTTTCGTTCTTGCCGTTTTTAGAATTCCGCAAAAATAAGGTTTTCCTGTGGTTTGGCAAGCAGAGAGCATAAAAAAGACCACAGGTATCCTGTGGTCT
Source organism: Bacteroidales bacterium (assembly GCA_028694375.1). Lineage (GTDB taxonomy): Bacteria > Bacteroidota > Bacteroidia > Bacteroidales > UBA1402 > UBA1402. The sequence goes on along the minus strand of JAQUTN010000056.1, from coordinate 9,025 downwards.
GGCTTGTTAAGACGGCAAGTGGAGAAGCCTATTAAAGCTTAGCCACGTTTTTTGCCAGCTTGGATTTTAAATTGGCAGCTTTGTTTTTGTGAATGATCCCTTTTTTTGCCAAACGATCTAACATGGAAACAACACCGGGAAACATTTTTTCTGCTTCGGTTTTGTCGGTGGAGGCACGCAGATTGCGGACAGCGTTACGTGCAGTCTTGGCATAATAGCGGTTATGCAGGCGTCTGGCCTGTGTCTGGCGTATTCTTTTGAGGGATGATTTGTGGTTTGCCATTGCTTTGTTATTAAATGTTTTTGTAGCCCATAGCGGAATCGAACCGCTCTTTCAAGAATGAAAATCTTGCGTCCTAACCGATAGACGAATGGGCCAGCCTGCGGCAAAGAAGCGTATCAGCCATTGCTGGCGCTAATTTTGCGGCTGCAAAGATAAGACGATTTTATTTTCCGGCAAAAGTTTTGGGTAAATATTTTTATCTGACCGCGTAAAATTTCGAAATCAACTGATTATCAACACCACATCCGGTTGTTTTAAATTCAAATCATCTCCCTGTCGTGCCGGCAGGAGCAGAAGTGCTCAAAGAGTTGTTTGTTGTTCCGAAGGTTTGAGAATAGCTTCGTAGTTTTCTCTGTCCATTAGTAAATCTAAGGCTTTTGACACACATTCATCAGTTTTGAGCGATTCCTGAATCTCTCCTTTTTGATAATAGTAACGCCTGATAATCTCGAGGCTTAAGATGCGCTCAATGTCGGTCCTGAAGGTTTCGAGATCTTTGTCCAGATCGTGAACCAGCTTGGATTCGAGCGATTTGAAATCATCGCTGACTTCCTCCCAATAGCCTTCGGATTCCAACAATTTCCGGAGTTCGTTCAATTTGTTTTTACTATACAATTCATACGTAAAATTGCTGTTGCGAACATAGTCCCCGAAGTCTTTAAAATCCTGTTCGCTGAGCTTAAAGTTTTCAACTGTAGATATTTTGGCGTGTTTACGATAGTAGTCGTTGGCAAAATCGAAACAATGCAAATTGTTTACCAGTTGCCAGCAAAAGTTGGAATACTCTTTTTCGACGCAACTAACATCGGGACTGATGCCTCCTCCGTCTCTGACCGGGCGGCCGTTTCGGGTAGAAAACCGGGTGGTCAGGCTGTCGGGCAGGCGTCCACTGCGGCCATTGCTGTAATTGACTGCCTGAATGCAACGTCCGCTGGGAATGTAATATTTAGCGGTGGTCACTTTGAGCACTCCGTTATAGGCCAATTCTCTGGTGGTTTGTACTAAGCCCTTGCCAAAGGTGCGGCTGCCCAAAATAACGGCCCTGTCCAGGTCTTGCAGAGCTCCGGCCACAATTTCCGAAGAAGAGGCCGAAAGCTTATTCGTGAGCACAACCACCGGCATATCCTTAAACAAAGGTTCAGTCAAGGTTTTGTAGGTTTTGTCCCATTGCGGCACTTTGCCCTTGGTGGTGACGATAATTTCGCCTTTGTCTACAAACAAGTTGCAGATGGAAACCGCTTCGCTCAGTAAACCCCCTCCGTTGTCGCGTAAATCGAGTATGAGGCTGTGAGCGCCTTGTTTGTTGAGATTGATCAGCGTTTGTTTGAGTTCCTGGTAAGATTTGTCGGTGAAACTACTCAGATATACATAGCCCACACCCGGTTTTAGCAGACCGGCATATTCTACGGGGTTCATTTGTATGAGCTTGCGCTGTAGTGATTTTTTTATCAGCTTCTTTTCGCCTTCGCGTCTTATCAGCAATTCCAGGGTCGTGTTGGGCTGGCCTTTCAGGCAATCGCTGGCAAAGGAGACGCTTTTGCCAGCCATGCTGATGCCGTCGATCTCGACCAGTTCATCGCCAAAAAGCAGACCGGCTTCCTGGGCGGGCATATTCTCGTAAGGTTCTGCAATGATGATGGCTTCGCCTCTTTTGCTGATGATGGCTCCGATGCCTCCGTATTCGCCGGTAGTGATGTATTTGAGTTCCGACATTTGTGATTCGGGAATATAAGTGGTATAGGGGTCGTAGGAACTCAGCAGCCCGTCAATGGCGTTAGAAAACACCTGATCCACATCGGTACTGTCTACGTAGAACAAATTGAGCTCTCTGAAGAGCGAGTGAAATATGTCGAAATTTTTACTGATCAAAAAATTTCTATCCTGAGCCTTAAAAGCGTAAAAAACTCCAAGACTGCACACCAGCGCAGTAGACAGGATTATAAAGTAGAGTTTGTTTTTCTTTGTTTTTTTCATCGATTCTTCTTGATTAAAGCCGGAATCAAATTATAATGCGATCAATCAACTAATGGTAAAATAGGAGCAAATATATTGAAATCAAAGCAGAGAGCGGATTTGATTTTTGATGACAGCCCATCTGGCCTGATCCATTTTGGCTCCCAGTACCTCTACCACGTTGCCGGCGGTGATGTTGCCTATGCTGGTGGCATCGTTCAGGGGCAGGCCCATGGACAGGCCATATAAAAATCCGGCTGCGAATAAATCGCCTGCTCCGGTAGTGTCGAGAGCGTTTACTTTGAGGGCCGGGACTCGGGCCGTTTCCTTACCTCTTTTGGCCATGGCCCCTTTGGCTCCTGTTTTGACGACGGCAATTTTGGTTTTGGTTGCGAGCAAATCGAGGGCTTCGTCGGCTTTGGCACCTGTGAGTGCCTCGGCTTCCAGTTCGTTCGAAAACAGATAATCTATCTGCGGAAGTACCGTTTCGGTTAAAAAGGTCTTGTGTTCTTCGACAATATTGTAGCTGGCCAGATCCCAGATAATGTTCATTTCGGCTGCCTTGGCCAATTCCAGGATACGGTTTATCAAATCGTAATTTTGTAAAAGATAGCCCTCAATGTATATATTGGTATAACCTTCAAACATCTCGGGTAATAAATCTTCGGCCCGCAGTTCGGCGGCAGCTCCCAGGTAGGTGGCAAAGCTGCGTTCTCCGTCGGGGCTGACAAAAGTAAAAGCTGTTCCCGAGGAGGATTGTCCTTTGAGCAGACGGGTTTCGACACCTGCCTGCTTCATGTCCTTTTCGAAATAGGCTCCGTTGCTGTCGTCGGCGATCTTGCCGATAAAAGCGGCAGGCAGACCCAAAGTGGCGGCACCAATAATGGTGTTGGCGGCCGATCCCCCCGAGGCGTATTGTTTTTTATAAGATCTGAGCGATTGTTGAATAAGATCGAAACGTTCTTTGTCGATTAATTGCATGCTGCCTTTGGCTATGCCGAGTTCTGTAAGGATTTCTTCTGAATCAAGGCGGATTAATACATCCACCAGGGCATTGCCAAGGGCTAATAAATTCTTCATTCCGTAATTTTTTTTGACAAAGATATTGCATTATTCGACAATATGCTGTATTTTTGTCGCGCTTTTTTAAAGGCAAGCCAAACATTCTTCAGTAGCTCAGTCGGTTAGAGCATCTGACTGTTAATCAGAGGGTCGTAGGTTCAAGTCCTACCTGAAGAGCCAGAGAGTCCGAATCGTGTATACCGTTCGGACTTTTTTTCTAAGCAGCGAGCAGCTATGAAACAACATCCCCTCAGTTCATTTTTGTATTGTCCCGCTTGCGGCTCCGGGCATTTTGTCGAAAATGATTTTAAATCAAAACGATGCATCGATTGCGGCTTTATCTGTTATTCCAATGTGGCAGCTTCGGCAGCAGCCTTTATTCTAAATCCGGCGGGAGAATTGTTGCTTTGCCGCAGGGCCAAACAGCCGGCTTTGGGCAGCCTTGATTTACCGGGAGGTTTCGTAGACATGGGAGAAAACATCGAAGAAGCATTAAAACGTGAAATCTTCGAAGAATTGTCGCTCAGGGTGGATACTATGCACTATTTGTTTTCCCTGCCCAATGTGTACCTTTACTCCGGCATGGAGATTCACACCCTGGATTTTTTCTTTCTTTGCCGCGTTAATGACTTTGATCCAATTCAGGCCAACGACGACGTGAAAGAGGCCTTTTTCTGCCCGCTTAACAAAATTTATCCGGCTGATTTCGGGCTGGATTCAATTAAAAAGGGTATTATTGCATTTTTAAATGAAAACCCACAAATTCGATAATATGCTCAGTTATATAAAACGGATTAGCCTGATTTTTTTGATGTTAATCGTTTTTTCTGTGGGCAATTTTGCTGTTGCCCGGGAGAACAGTCAAGAAAAAGGCCCTACCTGGTTATACCGCCTTGCCAGTGAACAATTCAACGCCGGGGAATATGCTTATTGCTTCCGGACTCTCGATACCTGGTTTGAGCAGATTCAAACTTTGCCCGAAAATCTCAGAGAAAGTGCAGCGTTTATGTACGCCGCCAGCTCTTACGAACTGAATCGCATGGAAAGCAGCTTGCTGCTCAAGGAATTCATCAGTGAATATCCTTTATCCGTTCAGGCCTCCAGGGCTTATTATATGTTGGGTACCAATGCCATGAACGCACGGCAGTATCAGGATGCTTTGGCTTTTTTTCTTTCTTGCCGCAACAAGGATTTTTCCAAAAAGGAAGAAGCCGATTATCATTTTCATTTGGCCTTTACTTATTTACAGCTGGACGAATTGGACAAAGCCCGGGAACTGTTCGAAAACTTATTGCAGGGCGATCAACGCTATATATCGGCTTCAACTTATTACCTGGCCTTTATCGCTTATCGACAGGGCCGCACAAACGAAGCCCTGGAGGGATTTGGCAAAATTGCCGCACATCCCGAATACGAACGCGTCGTTCCCTATTACATAATGCAGCTCTATTTTGATCAGGGTAAAAACAAAGAAATGCTGGAGATTGCCGAAAAACTCTTGCAGGAAGACCCCAACGAGTCGGAACGCATAGAGCTCTACCGTCTTTCGGCTGCCGGTTATTACGAACTCGACGACCATGCCCTTTCGCAGGAATACTATACCAAGTACCTCAGATACAATCCTGAACTTTTACGCTCGGATGCTTACCGCATTGCCATCAACCATTATATTGCCAAAGAATACGAGCAGGCTACCAAGTATTTTTTACAGGTAAGCCAGGGAGGTGATGCCTTGGCCCAAAATGCCGAATATCACCTGGGTTTGTGTTACCTGCAACAGCAAAAGTTTGATCAGGCCAGGATGAGTTTTGAACAAGCTTCGCTGAGTGACCGTGATAAGGATGTAAGAGAGAGCGCCTTATACAATTACGCTCTGTTATGCTATCAAACATCCTTTTCGCCTTTTAATGAACAGGTGAGGGCTTTTGAGCGCATCCTGACAGAATTCCCCAATTCCCGTTATGCCAATCGTGTTTACGGACATTTGACCGACGCTTTTTTAAGCACGAAAAATTACCAGGCGTCCCTGGATGTGTTGAACAAAATTGTAAATCCCGGCGAGGATTTGCTGGAAACCAAAAGCAAATTGCTCTTTTTGATGGGCATGGACAAATTCAACAACGCAGTCTATAACGAGGCTTTGTCGTATTTTAATTCTTCGATCCAGTTGGCTGTTCAGCTCAGGATACAGGCTCCCGAAACCCATTTCTGGAGAGGAGAAACTCATTATCGTCTCGAAAACCTAAGGGCTGCCTCCAACGATTATCTGCGTTTTTTGAATGCCCCCAATGCTTCGTCATTCAAAGCCTGGCAACTGGCTCACTACAATTTGGGTTATTCCTATTACAACCTTAAGCAATATTCTGAGGCTTTGAATTGGTTTATGAAATACAGTCGATTTAAAGAAATTCGTAACGATAATACCTATCCTGATGCTTTGAACCGCATCGGAGATTGTTATTTCCATGCGCGTAACTATACGCAGGCCGAAGAATACTACAACATGAGCGACAAGCTTTCGGAAACCGGTAACGATTACGCCGTATTTCAACGGGGATTCAGTTTGGGCCTGCGCAGGCAACACGAAGAAAAGGCTGATCTGTTTGCTGGTTTTGAGCAACGTTTCCCCCTTTCGGATTACCTCGATGATGCTCTTTACGAACAAGGACGGGCGTATATTTCCCTGCATCGTCCTGCCGAGGCCTTGGCTGTTTTTGAAAAACTTATGCAAAAATTCCCCAACAATATACTGGCCCGCAAAGCAGGTATTCAGATTGGTTTGCTCGAATATAACCGCAACAATACGGAGGCTGCCATTGCTGCCTACAAAAAGGTGATAAGCGAATATCCGGGCAGCCAGGAGGCTCAGACTGCCATCAACGACCTCAAGATGATCTATGTGGCCGTCAATCGGGTGCCGGAATATCTGAGCTATGTGGAGAATCTGGGCAGTGGTGTGCGAATTGAACGCAGCGAAAAAGATTCCCTGTCTTATCTGGCCGCAGAGCGATTGATGGTTGATTCCAAGAATCAGGAAGCCATAAAAGGTTTTCAGGACTATATCAATGCTTACCCTCAGGGAATGTTCCGCACCGAAGCTTATTTCCACGCGGGCAATTTGCTCTTGATCGACAGCAAAATAACCCAGGCCCAGCCTTATTTTCAGGAAGTGATCAAACAAACGGGCCATCGCTTTGTGCCCGAAGCTCTGGTGGTGCTGGCCGAGCATGAGTACAAGCAAAAAGAATACACCAAGGCCCTGGACTATTATCAACGTTTGGATGTGTTGGCCGAAGACCGTGCTACCCGCATTGGTACCAGGAGCGGTATTTTGCGTTGCCTCTATGCATTGAATCGTATAGAAAGCATACCGGCGGCTGCCGACAAATTGCTGGCCGAAGAGAATTTGTCACCTGGTATGCAACGCGAAGCATTATTCCGTAAAACCATTGCCTTGATGGAGCTGAACAGATCTGACGAGGCTATCTCCGACCTGGAGCGCCTGGCAGAGGAATCACAGACCGCCTTTGGAGCCGAGGCCCGTTTTCGCCTGGCCGAATATTGGTTCAACAAAAACGATCTGAAAAAAGCCGAAGAAATTGCCCAGTCTTTCCTGCGCGATGGCACCTCGCAATCGTATTGGCTGGCTCGTTGTTTTGTGTTGCTCTCCGATATTTATATTCAGCGTAAAGAGTATTTCCAGGCCAGGCAATACCTGCTGAGCCTGAAAGAAAATTACCAGGCCGACGACGAAATCGCCGGTATGATTCAAACACGTTTGGACGATATCGCCCAACGCAGTAAGGAATAACTATGAAAAAGAATCTTCTATACTTTTTACTTGGCATATTCAGCCTCTACCCTCTGTCTACACAGGCCCAAACAGCCCCGGACAGTCTGATCAGAAGAGATCTCCTGCTCGAAAAAGAATACAATCCCATGCTCGAAACCGCCGGTAAAATTTACCGTGTTCCCGAAACCGAAGACCTTAAAACCAAGGAGACCGAAGTGCGGTTCTCGATATCTGAGGCACCGGCTATGACTCCCGGAGAATACGTCCCTTTGCGTGCTGCCGAGGCCCGTACTTATTTTCCGGCCCGTGAACAAAAAGCTTACGTCAGGCTGGGAGGGGGCTATCACTGGGCTACTTTGGGCGATGCTCAATGGAATATTCTGAAAGGACCCAGGCATCTGCTCGATTTGACTGCCTGGCATCGTTCTTCGTTTGGTAAAGTCACCTTACAGCCCGATTTAGCAAGCAGGGCCAAGCTTGTGGACAGCCGTGTGGGGCTCAATTATCAATGGCATTTGAATTCGGCTGAGTTCAGGGCCGGCCTGTCGGAGCGTTTTTATGCCTGGAATTACTACGGTCGCTCCTGGAGTAATTTGCCTATGCAAAACAGAGACAGCCTGACCATGCCTGGCATGCAGTGGTTTTCGGACACCAGGCTCAGCCTGGGGCTGGAATCAAAACCCTGGGACAAGGCTTTTGATTACGCTTTTAATGTGGACGCTCATTATTTTCGTTTGGGCAAAGCACTGGCCAAAGACAGTTTGGCAGGTGCCGGTCCTGCCGAAACGGAATTGGACGCCGATCTGGCATTAAACTACCAAATCAACGATAAATTGAGTATCGGTTTGGATACCAGGGTCAGGGCGCTGTTTTATCAGCGGGGTGCTTCATCGCAGCGATTCAGCCTGGCCGATCACATGCAGTACGATCCGGCCTTTGCGGCCTTTAACGATGCGCCGGTCAATGCCTTTTGGTTCGAGCTGAATCCACGCGCCAGGTATTCTCTGGGATTATGGGATTTTGGCCTGGGCTTTCGTTTGTCCTATTTAGGCGGACAAAAGATGTTGATTGCTCCCGTCGCTTCGGTAAACAGGCCTTTGGGTAATTGGGCAAAATTCAATTTCGAGGTAGATGGCGGACAGAAACTCTATTCCTACCGCGAAGGCCTGGAACTCAACTCTTATCTGGATCCTTCCATTCGCCTCCTGCCCGAATACAGTCCGATTGCCCTGAGGGGAGCTTTGCAGATTAAGCCGCTTTCGGGCCTCAATATGACCGCATTCACCGGCTATTCTTATACCCAAAACGTAGCGATGTTTTACAATGCCCTGCCCGTAGACAGCGGCATGTTGAATCACTTAAGTTACAGCAAGCTTTTCATGACCGAATATGTAAAAATGAATAAGCTGTATGTTGGCCTGGGCTTTAATTTTGCTTATAAAAAAACTCTGGACCTGAGTGCTAAGCTTAGTTATAATCACTATATAGCTTCGTCAAACGACCTGAAGATGGATATGCTGTTGAGCAGTAATGCACGCAGGCCCTGGCACAAACCCGCTTTTGAGGCAGAGGCTATGCTCAATGTGAGCCCTACGGAGCAGACAGCATTCTTTGTTTCTTACCATTGGGAAGGCACTCGTTATGCTCCTGATTATTTCTCAGCCTTTCGTCGTTTGCCCGATATTCATTATCTGTCGCTGGGAGGTTCTTACGATGTTACCCGTCGACTGGGTGTCTTTTTGCATCTGAACAACGTTCTGAATCAATTCTATGAGGTGTGGAACGATTATCCTTCTCAAGGCTTTACGGCTGTAGTTGGGGCTTCCTATTCTTTCTAAACTGATATGTTGGTTCGAAGCCAGGCTCTAGTATTACACCAGATTCCCTACAGCGATGCTTTTTCTGTGGTGCATCTCTATACCAGGGAGTTCGGC
>JAQUTN010000206.1 GCA_028694375.1 Bacteroidales bacterium | reverse complement strand
GTCAGCCCACTCATATCAATGGAGCCGGCATACTCAAATACGTAAACCCCGTTTTTTACACTCAATGCCCCCGAATCTCCGGCCAAACCTCCAATTACACTATCAAGATAAATGGTGGTAGTGCCTATAGGAACGGCCAGGGAATTGCCAAAAAGCTCCACCTCACCCGAAAGCTTTTCCAGGTCGTAAGACTGATCTATACAGGAGAAACTGAAAACCCCTGTCAATACAGCAATAAAATGGATTAATAGAAAACGTTTTAGTTTCATAGTCATGATGTTTAAATTTATAAAAGCCCTGTGAATTTGGCGCAATAATACAACATTTTTAAACTCGTTGTACCCTTAGATAAAAAAAAATGCTTTAACAATTATTAGACTTTTAAGCCCTCTAATTGCTAAAGCAAAATTGCTGTACCGGTACCGGCCGGCTGTTCGGTATTAGTTTAGTAAATCGTCAGAAAACCTGGCGGGTGCTTTTGGTCTGAGGTTGTAGTTTGAAGCCATAATTTCGGCATAAGCCCCTGTGGAACGTATAGCCACAAGGTCTCCCCGCCGGGTTTTGTTGAGCACTACCTGTTTGCCAAACGTATCGGAAGATTCACAAATAGGACCCACCACATCGTATTTTTGCTCAGGTTCTTCCGAACTTATATTCTCAATCTTGTGGTAAGCCTGATACAAAGCAGGCCGTATTAGTTCGGTCATGCCGGCATCCAAAACGACAAATTCTTTTTGCAAGCCTTTTTTTATATACAAGACCTTGGAAATTAAACTGCCGCACTGCGCCACCACCGAACGTCCCGGCTCTATGTGTAAACTTTGGCCCGGCCTCATTACCAACATTTTGCGTATAGTATGCATATAAGTAGAGAAGTCGGGAACAGGCACTTTATCGGGATGATGATAGTCAATACCCAGTCCTCCACCCAAATTGATGTGTTGTACACTGAGCTGACGCTGATCCAGGTGATTTTGAATTTCGTTCACCCTGGCACAAAGGCCTGCAAAATTGTCCATCTCGGTGATCTGAGAACCAATATGAAAATGCAAACCTATCAATTCAAGATGATCTAAACTCATACATAAATCCAGCACCTCGTCCAGACATTGCAGGGGTATGCCAAATTTGTTTTCACTCAGACCGGTGGTAATATAATGATGCGTATCAGCCTGCACGTTGGGATTGATTCTCAAAGCCACCCGGGCTTTTTTGCCCATGCCGGCAGCCCGTTGGTCAATTACTTCCAATTCGGCAGCAGATTCTACATTGAAACAGAAAATATCCGCCTTTAAACCCAAATCTATTTCCCAATCGGCTTTGCCCACACCCGCAAATACCACCCGGGAAGAGGGAAAACCAGCCTGAAGAGCAGCCTGCATTTCTCCACCGCTCACACAATCGGCTCCAAAACCATAAGCCTGAATAGCAGCCAGAATACGCGGATTGGCATTGGCTTTTACAGCGTAATGCACTTCTATCCGGTTTCTGTCTGCTTCTTTGCGTAGTAAATCCAGAGAAGAGCGCAATATTTCCAGATCGTAATAATAAAAAGGTGTTTGAAGAGTCTTGAAACTATTTATCGGAAAACTTCCCTTTAAATCCATAATTATTACTTTTTAAACAAGTGTTCGCTCAGGGCGACTAAACTGCGTTTTTTGTCTTCGGCTTTTACCAGCAAAGAAATATTGTGATTGCTTCCTCCGTAAGATATCATCCGGACGGGAATATCCTTGAGAGCCTCCACCACTCTTGCTTCGAAACCAATATTGTCCCAGGCCAGATCGCCAACTACACAAATAATGACCATATCGTGGTCAACGCTGACCGTTCCGATTTTTTTCAACTCATCCATTATCTCTTTCAGATGACTGTTGTTGTCAATAGTCATCGAAATACCCACCTCGGAGGTGCAAACCATATCTATGGAAGTGCGATAACTTTCGAAAATTTCGAAAACCTTACGCAGAAAACCGTAAGCCAAAAGCATACGGCCCGATTTTATACGTATAGCGGTAATATTTTCTTTGGCAGCTACCGCTTTGATTTTATGCTTTTCACTCTTGTTCGAAATAGTTGTTCCTTTGGCTTTGGGCTGCATAGTATTCAGCAAACGTACCGGTATCTTTTCGAGCTTGGCGGGAAGTATACAGGTAGGATGCAAAATTTTAGCGCCGAAATAGGCCAGCTCTGCCGCTTCGTCAAAGTTCAGAAAAGACACCGGCGAGGTATTATCTACTACTCTGGGGTCGTTGTTGTGCATACCGTCTATGTCAGTCCAGATTTGAATTTCTTCGGCTTTGACAGCTGCTCCAATCAGAGAGGCAGTGTAATCGCTGCCGCCCCGTTGCAGATTATCAATTTCGCCATAGGCATTCAGGCATATAAAACCTTGAGTTATATACAAATCAGCCTCTTTGTGTTCCTCCAGCAGAGCAGTTAAATGTTCCCGGATATAGTTCTGATCGGGTTCGGCATTCTTATTAATTCGCATAAATTCAAGAGCCGGCAAAAGAATTGCGTTCAAACCTCTT
>JAQUTN010000055.1 GCA_028694375.1 Bacteroidales bacterium | reverse complement strand
CTTTAGTTGTATAGGGCGTACCGTGATAAAAGACCCGGTTGACTCCGTTCAGAAACAATTGGTCCATTTCGGGCTTGATCAGGGCCAGCGAAGTTCTGAAATGTTCGGTCAGCCAGGTCATACTTTCGGAAGAGGTGAAGTTTTTTCCACTGACATGGGCAGCCGATGAAGCGTATTTGAGTGTGGCCGGATTGCCGTCGTTACGACGAATTTCCTGGTCTACACGCAAATTGGGCAGGTCAAAGTTGGTGCAGCCGAAAGATTCACATTCGGGAATATCCATGGCTGAATAGAGATCGAGTAAATTACCAGGAGAACCATGGGCCTGGTTTCGGGTTTTGGAACCACGGGCATGTGCCCATTCTGTCCAGGGAATAGTGAAATTATCCAGCAACATATCCGCAATGGTTTCCCTATAGTCGCAGACGACTCTGGCAACAACTTCGGGATCGCCTTCGCCCAGTAATTCCGGCAGATACAAACGTAAATCGTAGGCTCTGCGCTGAAGGAATTCCTCCAGCAATTGCTCAGACCAATCTGCCCCGTACACTTCGTAAGAATCGTTAAAGAAAGCGTTGGGCCAGGCGGCAGCAGATTGTTCAAAAGCCCGGTCAAACTTTTTCAGATAATGATCCAGTGCCTCTTTCGAAAGATGATTCATCACCAGGCCTTCTCCCCCGGGCGCCGCACGCTTTACCTTTTGCAGGGTTCTGCCGCAGTAAAGGGCAATGAGTTCGCCCTTTTTGTCTGCAGGAAATTCCAGGAGATTGTCTTTTACATCATCCAAAGGTAAAATTTCACGGCTGCCGTCGGAGCTAACGAACAATAAAGCCTGCAGCTGAGCATAGGGTTGCTGCCGGCTGTCCTTTACTTCGAGATTGATACTTTGTTTTGCTGCAGCTTCTGAATCGACAGAAGAAGAAGAAGAAGAAGAAGAAGTGCTTCCTTCCAGCCGGTAACGTTGTACCAGCTGACGGCTGGCTGCGTGGGCAGGATCTATTTCGGGACCTCCGAAAGGCCAGCCGGTGCCTCCGCTCAAATCAACTATCATATTCAAGCTGGAAGCTTCGCTTTGTACATAGTTGAGCATTTCCATCCAGCGGGGCGATAAATAGGCAATTTCACGTGCTTCCTCGCCCTTAACTCCGTAAATTGGGGTAATTTCCACACTACCAATACCGACCTGATGCAAATTTTGCAGATTCCAGCTCAGATTTTCCTTGTCCACTGCACTGCCCAGCCACCACCATCGGGTTCCGGGTTTATGCTCAGTACGTATTTCCGGCCATTCCGTGGCAGGAATGCTTGCTGTGGCCATTGTGTTTGTTGTGGCTGTTGTGGCTGTTGTGGCTGCCTGCAAGCTTGCCGTTTCGCCTGGCATTTTGCCGGACAGAAGCAGTAAAGCCAAAAAATAAAAAACTGGTTTTTTCATGATATTCCTCTTTACTTACCACATAGGGTAAAAATATATTTTTACAAAAATAAGCTTTTCTGCTATCTGTCTAAGATGTTTTTGATATTTTTACTTCAAAATTTACAGCTGTAGCCATAGAGCTCAGCACAAATCAGGCCTTAAAATATTATTAACTTTTAGAACAATCGGACATGAAAACTATCCTAATTTCTTTTTCCGCTTTCTGCGCTCTTATTCTGTTTGCTTCCTGTGCACAGGCAGCAGAAAAAACCGAACTTGATCTGCGTACCGTCGATCAGCTCGATCTGAATAGGTATCTGGGTAAATGGTATGAGATTGCCCGTTTCGACCATTCCTTTGAACGCGGGCTGGAAGCCTGCACTGCAGAATACAGCCTCAGGCCCGACAACAAAATCCGCGTAATAAACAGCGGTTACAAGATGGGCAACACCAAAAAACAAGTTTCCGAAGGTAAAGCTAAATTTCTGAATCCAGAATCAGAGCCCGGCAAATTAAAGGTTTCGTTTTTCTTGTGGTTTTACGGCGATTATAATGTGCTGGAGCTGGATCAGGAGAACTACAGCTATGTGTTAATCGGAGGCAGTTCCGATAAATATCTCTGGATTTTGAGCAGAACACCTACCCTGCCCGATGACATCAAAAACAGCCTGCTCGAAAAGGCCACAAAAAGAGGTTACGACGTTTCCAAACTCATTTGGGTGAATCAGGACCGCAATTTATAAGGATCAAAACCAAGACGGGGTCAACTCTGGCATTAAGCAATCAGGCCGGACTTGGTTCCGGGCCTTTAGTTGGATCATATCGGCTAATTCTGTCAGATCAAATCCAATTCCTTTTTCACTGCCTGGATTACCTGCCTGTATTCTGCCAGGTATTCGGGTTCAGTGATGCCGTCTGTTTCATTGAAGTTTTTGGCAAACTGAGGCAGAGAGAAGCGATCGATGACTTTGGCAGAAAAACGTCCTATCAGGTCTTGTCCTGCCTGCAAAGAACCTGCCCCGCCACGTGGGCTCGGAGAGGTAGATAAAAGCAACACCGGTTTATTGTTAAACATATCCCGTTTCACTCTCGAAGTCCAGTCCATCAGATTTTTGAAAGCAGCATTAAAGCTGCCGTTGTGTTCCGACATGGATATAATGATAAAATCAGCCCATTCAAGTTTCTCCAGAAAACGATTGATGATTGCCGGATGACCCAGCGAAGCTTCCAGGTCTACAGTAAACAAGGGTAAATCAAAATCCCTGAGATCAAGGATTTCAACTGAATTATTCTGCTCAAAAAGTTGAGTGGTATAAATCGCAAAACGACGATTAATGGAAGTAGAGCTGTAAGAGGCTCCAAAAGCAAGTATATTCATATCAATAGTATAAATTTTGTTACAAATATACCGATTTATCTCTGAATTTTACCGTTTTGCACTTCTTAATTATTTTAAGTTTTCAGCGTTCAAACAAAAAATAAGGCATCAGTAAATCTTCGAAACTTAAGAAGCCCAGGTTGTGTTCTTGCATATGTTCCAGCACAAAGACTATCCCTTTGCCGAAAGCTTCGCGGGAAATAGATTCGTGAGTAAGCCGCACTGTCTGGTAGGGAAAACCAAAGATTACCTCGTGTTTGCCCACAATATTACCTGCCCTGATGGAATTGATGGATTCTTTCTCCAAATCGAGCGCATCGGCAATTTTTAATGCGGTACCGGAAACACCGGATTTTTTCTTGAAATGTTCTTCTACTATTTCAATATCAGCGTAAGGAGCAATTCTTTTTAAACATTTTGAAGCCAGCAACAAAAAGTTTACTCCCACGGTAATATTCGGAGACCAAAAAACCGCAGTCTTTTCGGAGAGGTATTTAAGTAATTCCAATTCCCGGGGACCATAATGCGAAATGGCAGAAACTATTTTTATTTTCCTTTGCGCAGCTGCCTCTCCGTAATAATAAATTCCCTCGGACGAAGAAAAATCCACTATACAATCTACCGGATACTTCTCCAAAAGTTCACTTATTGTGATATTATCTTTGGAAAAGACCAACTGGGGTTTTTTCAAGCCTGTTTCCATAAATTGAAAATGTGGCTCTTTGTTGCCTGCAGGATTTCTGCGCAACACCCATTCCAATTTTAAGGCCTCTTCGTTTATCAAAACAGAGGCTACCGCTTTACCGGTTTTTCCGAATCCTACTAATCCTATTTTCATTGGTTATAGCCTGGGTTTTTTATACCATACGTTCATGCTCTCAATATTACCCGATATCTGAGTATTGTTGACCAAGGTGCCGCTATACCTGTAGCCCAGGTTCATAAATGTTTTGTTCATGGCTAAGGAATGCAGTCGGGCAATAGTATAAAAGGTTTGACAGCCGGCCTTGGTAAGTTCCTGCTCCATAAAGTCCAGCAATCTCAGGGCCAGTTTCCGACCCCGGTGCTCTGTACTGACCGCAAAATCGGTCATCTCCGCATGCTGATAAGAGCTGCTGTACTCGGCAGAACTCACTGCCACCAACTCCCCGGAATTAAATACTCCAAAATACCGGGTATCGTCTTCCCGCATGCTTTTCACTAAAAATTCCGCATCAAATATAGGAAAAGGATAGCTTACAAATACCTTTTTGAATAGCTTTGTCATTTGAAAGACATCATCTTCTCCCAATGCCTTAAGAAAATATCCTTCTTCAGGACTGATCTTGAAACCCTGAGCCTGCTGCAATAACAATTGTTGAAAGGCTTCCATGGCCTCTTTTTCGGGCAGCCTGCGGCTGTCAGAAAAATATTTGGCCATAAAAAACGCATCTGTTTCATTATTGTAAAAACCTGGTACGCCAGCTTCTGTTTGGTAGCCGGCATTAATAAACGAAGGCAGATAAGGGGCCGGTACTTTGGCAAAAATCTTGGTATAGTTTTCTTTTTGGGCTTCCCGGTCTAAATAAGGAATAATCTGCGGAAAATCATCCGGATGAAGATCCATCAAATATATCCTGCTGCTTGCTTTACCCGGGGCCAGTCTGGATTTCAATCTCATACTACATCGTTTACTGTCTAGTTTTCGGCATCCTCAATATCTTCGTTTTCGTTACGTCTTTTGAAACGTTCATTATCAGCCGGAATTAAAGAAATAGTGTCGTCGTAATCCGAAAGCAATTGTTCGATACCTATGGCGTTGATTTCTTCGCCGTCTTTTAAATTCAATTCAAGCCTGCAATCTTTACAATTACGGTCACATAAGGTTGGTTTATACTCGTCGGGTTCCTGATAAGAAGTTATTACCCCTTCGTAATTTCTAAGTATTACTTTGTTGACACTCCAGGAAATAATATAATTGGGCATAACCGGAATCTTGCCACCTCCACCCGGGGCATCTACAACGTAGGTAGGTACGGCAAAACCACTGGTGTGACCTATCAGACTTTCCATGATTTCTATTCCTTTGCCCACCGGGGTTCTGAAATGCGACAGCCCTTCTGAGAGATCGCATTGATAGAGGTAATACGGTCTGACCCTGTTAGCCACCAAACGATGAACCAATTCTTTCATAATCCTCGGACAATCGTTTACATCGGCAAGCAACACGGATTGGTTACCAAGTGGGATGCCGGCATCGGCCATTCTGGCCAAAGCTTTACGGGCAGAAGAGGTAATTTCCCTGGGGTGGTTGAAATGGGTGTTGATCCAAATTGGCTGATGTTTCTTGAGCATATTCACCAAATCATCTGTTATGCGGTATGGTAGTACTACCGGTGTCCTGGTTCCGATGCGAATTACCTGTACATGAGGTATGGCCTCCAATTCTGTCAAAATCCAGTCGAGGTAATTATCGGACAATAAAAAGGGATCTCCTCCGGACAAAAGCACGTCTCTAACCTGAGGCGTATTCCGTATATATTCAATCCCTTCTTTTATCTGTTCCCTGCCGGGAATTGAATCCACATCACCGACTTTACGTTTTCGTGTACAATGCCTGCAATACATGGCGCAAACATTGCTCACCAAAAACAAAACCCGGTCGGGGTAACGATGAGTAATCCCCGGAACAGGGCTGTCGTGATCTTCCGATAAAGGATCTCCCATTTCACTGGCCGTAACTATCAATTCCCTGTTGTCCAGAAAAGCTTGCTTATAAACCGGATCATTGATGTAATTATCTTTATTGATTAAGGAGAGATAATAAGGGGTGATCGACAAGGGGAAACGATTGCGAGTTTCGTTCAACTGCCTTTTATCTTCCTCCTTAAATGAAATATCCGTAAGATGCTCAAAATCTTCAATTGTTTTGATGGAATGCCTGGTTTGCCATTTCCAGTCTGTCCATTGTTCCTTGCCGGCCTCCCGGTCTATTTTTGATGCAATTTCCTGTTGATGTTTTGTAAAAATAATTTCTTTCATACTGATGGATTTATTTTATGTTCCGGAAGCCTTATTCTCATAAGGTAGGCGGAGTTTGTTTGTCGTAGTCTTGTTCATTATTAAATAAAACTACTGAATTGTTGTATTACCAAAGTGTAATCCCGAATGGAATTGTTGGTTTCGTTGGGAGATTTAGTCCGATAAACCAACGACGACATCCTTTTCGTCAGAGCTGGCGGATGTATTACCTTCGAATGATTATGTATGGCAAAATATAGGCTTGCCGTACTCAGAACCGTAAAGATAACTGCAAAAGTAGTGAATTTTTTGCAAAAAGGTCGAATATTGTTCTGATTTTTCTCCGACCAGGCTTAATTAGTCTTTGAATATCAGATTATTAATTAGGCTTATTTTATGAACGGATTCTTAGATCTTTGATTTCAAATTCAGGTTTAATTTAAGCACACTGCCCTCTCGCTCCACTACGACTCTAAGTGTTCTTTTTGTGCTTTGTTCAAAATAACCTCTCAATTCTGATAAACTCATAGAATAAGCATTATCTCCATCTACTTCGCGAATAATGTCTCCCTGCAGAATTCCGGCTTGCGCCGCTGGAGAATCAGCCCAAACCTCGATTACCTCATACCTGGGCAAACCTGTAATACTTTGAATAAGCTCCAGTCCGGCCACATTGTAGCTGAATTGCTTTTTGAAATTGCTGTTTGGGCGTAAATGCAAATGTTTGCCCTCCACATCAATAAAAAGATTGAAGCGACTCAATAATTGATTACCAATAGTACCATCTCTGCCCGTATTAATAATTAAATCAGAAATACAAACAGAATCGGGGAAAACCACTACCGGATCTGCCAGACAAAAATCACCCAGACATATTGAAGGTATTCTGGCCAGATACCCTGTTACTTCGCCGCTGATGCCCTCGCCTATACGCCCGTAAACCTTCTTCTCGGGAATGGGCACAGCGTCGGTTCCAATTGTCCTGAGCCAGGCACAAAGGCCGGCTCCTGTGTCAAGAAGCATTTTAAGCTGATGCTCTTTATCATAAATGTCTGTCACCATCAAAGGAACATAGAGTTTCTGCTGTTCAATGATTAAGGGCAGGCTGTGATATCTTTTGGGCAAACGGAAATCTTCTTTGGGGTAAAAACTTAGACGTTTTGCAATAAAATCGATCTGAACTATAAAATCTTCGAGCAAATCTGCCCCCAGTAATCCATTGATCGGACTGCCTATTTGCCGGCTTAGTTCCAGTACATCTTCTTGCAACAGAGCTACTGTTTTGTTTTCAAAACTCAGTCTTTTCCCTAATCGAATACTGTTATTTTCGCTGACGTAGGCATAGATGGAATTGCTGCCTCCCAGCCCCTGCACATAACGTTCGTCATTAAACACCAGCGACATACTATCGCCGGCCTGTAATTCGGTAATGATGGTACTGCGTATGCCGGTATCAAAAATAAAATTCAGATCGCTAAATTCATTGATGTTAGCTTTTACCACCATATAACTGCCCAACATACTAAAGGGAACTCTGGCAATAGGTTTATTTTGCGCCATGCCTGAATTGGCAGTCAGCAACAATAGAACAACAGCTATTGTAAGCCTGTAATTCATGTCTGAAAAATTTCCCGAAGATATTTATTTTAACTCAATAAATAAATTTCGTATTTATCTTTGTAAGAAAAATTCAGTTCTTATCTAAGATTTCATTTATGAATGCTCTGAGATTTTTCCTGCTTATCTTTTTGATGACCGCCTGTGCATCAAGTCTTTTTGCTGTTCACCTAAGCCCTGAGCAGGCCATGGACCAGGCTAAGATTTTTTATATGGACAAACACCGGAGCTTATTAAGAGCTGCACCCGAACTAAGACCGGTCCAATTAAAAAAAGAGGCTGTCGAAAGTAAAGATACAAACGAGTCCTATTATATTTTCAATGTGGCAGATAACCAAGGTTTCATCCTGGCTGCCGCCGACGACAGGTTAAGACCTGTGCTGGCTTATGCCGATGCCGGCAGCTTTCCTTCGGAACAAATTCCTGCTAACCTGCAAGCCTGGTTGGATTTTTACGAATCAGAGATTCAATATCTTATTCAAATGGACCCGGATAGTCCCGTGACGAACAATACTCCTGTACACTATTCCGATACCGGCCATTACGTAGAAGCCTTACTTGGTTACACCCAATGGGATCAATTCTATCCTTATAATTTGCAATGCCCATACAGTGAAGATTTTTCGGAACGAACCGTTACCGGCTGCATGGCCACAGCCATGGCACAAATCATGTATTATCATCAATGGCCGACCAATGGTTTTGGATCCAACAGCTACAGTTTAACTATTGACTCAGGAGACAGGACTTTATCGGCAGACTTCTATCAGACTTACTACGCCTGGAGCGACATGCAAAATGTGTATACTTCGGATGCGACCGAAGCACAAAAACAAGCGGTCGCCCTCTTGATGTACCATTGCGGAGTGGCTGTTAATATGGAATACAACGTGGCGTCTCAGGGTGGCAGCTGGGCCTATCTTTCCGATGCCGGAGCTGCCCTGACAAAGTATTTCCGTTACGATACCGATTTACAGATGTACACCAGAGATTTTTTCGATTACGAATCCTGGTCCGGCCTGATACGCTCAGAACTGGATGCCGGCAGGCCGGTACTTTACCGTGGAGGAGGGGTTGACGGTAGTGGACATGCTTTTGTTTGCGATGGTTACGACAGCGACGACTTTTATCACATCAATTGGGGCTGGGGAGGTTACGGTAACGGCTATTTCTCCTTGAGCACACTGGATCCGGACTATCAGGGAGCCGGCTACTCTGCCCTGGGTTATTCTTACGAACAAATGATGCTGGCAGGTATACAAAAACCCGATAATACATACAGCGGCAATTATCAACTCAATATGTACACAAACGGACTCAGCTCAGAGATATCTTCATTACAAAACATCAACACCAAAACATTCAAATTAAGCTTCGGGTTCTGTAACGATGGCTTGAGTACATTTACAGGCAAAGTGGCCATCGGTGTTTATCAAAATGGAATCTTGCAAAAGACTTTAGGTAATCTGGACATAACAAGCCTCATCACCTATTGGGGATACCAATCCTATACTTTTGACGGTTTATCCCTGAGTGGTTTGGCAGAAGGTGATTATCAACTTGTTTTAGTCTATCAGGCTCAACAAAGTTCCGTTTGGCAGAAAGTCGCCGGCAGTGCAAAATTGAATAATTATATTAACGTAACTATTCAAGGTACATCGGCCACTTTTAGTACGCCGGATCTTTCTCCCCACCTCAGCCTTTTAGAAGCAATAACCACAGCATCAAACATATACCTAAATAGAATCGGACGCTTCAATTTAAGCATCCAAAATACCGGCCGGGAATTTTATTCCTATGTAAGCTTGTATATTTACGACCCCGTCAATCCGGACAATTATCAATACCTCGACAAAGCTCTTTTACTCATTCCGCAAGGAAGCAGCCAGAGCCTTCAGCTCAAAGGCCTGATTGAACTGGAACCCGGCAACTATAAGGTTTTGGCCGTCTACAACACAAACAACGATCAGATTTCGGAGAATTTCGGATGGCTTCCACAGTCTGAGATTGACACCCTGCAAATTACAGTACTGCCGGAACCGGAGCCGGCCGATCTGATTCTAAACAAGCTGCCCTGCTTTGTAAACAGCATATTATACGCCGGCGCCGAACAGATTCTTCAGCTCGAAATCACCAACAACGGAGGCTTTTTTGATGAAGTGATAAATGCTTATATTTTCCCTGAAAACGACAATTCTGCTGTTGGGGAACTAAATGCAAAAGAAATCACTATTGAGCAGAACGAAACCAAAACCTTTGAACTCGAGGGTAGCATTATTCTTGAACCCGGTAATTACCGCCTGGTTATTTACTATTATCAGGATGGCTGGACCAGGATGCAACCAACTGCCTCTTCGTTAATAAACTTTCAGCTGGAAGCCCCCACCCTCATCACGAAACCTGCCTGCACCGAAGACTTACAACTGGCTTCCAATCCGGTAAAAAACAGCTTGTGCCTGCTTAATACCAGCCCGGGCTTTCGGGCAGAAATTCTGAATTTAAACGGCAGTTCACTGGGGGTTTTCAATACTAGCGAAATTTCGGTGGAGAATCTGCCTTCAGGCCTTTATCTGCTTAAAGTTTATCAAGGAACTAAAACCACTATAGTAAGATTTATAAAATTATGAGATTTATGAAAAAACAACAGCCATTGATAGCCTGCTGCCTACTGCTATCCTTAAGTTTTGTAGCGTGCAAATCAAGCCGTCACATCAATCAAAACGAAATATCAACCATAGAAATCACAACAACAGAAAGCGGCATGGCTGCCCTGCCCCCTTGTCTGGTGTATAAAACCAGAGGGGATTATGCCGACAAAGTACCGGTATTGCTTAACGCCAAAAAAACAGCCATTATCAGCTACCCCGCCCCCTCTGACCTGGGTTCCGAAGGAAAGGAAGCCTGCCCTGTCATTCTGGAGCAAGGCTACCTGCTCGATAACAGAGGCATCTCAACCAATGTAGCCTTTTTAGAGTATACTTACGAACAATACGCCAGCCTGAAAAAAGTTCCCGGCAAAGAAGAACTGTTCAAAAAGATTATAGACAAATCTCCCCTTACAGAATTATGGGAATGCGGAACCAGAACGCCCGAAAATTGCGACACAGAACGTTTGAACAAGCTTATTCGCGAAAATTTTCCGGGCTGCAAGCCTCTTGTGTTGAAAGTAGAGCCTCCCAGTCTATAAATTTCTATAGGAATAACTTATAGAATCGGGACTGAGGCTCAGCACCAGATAAGAAGGAGTGGGATGCGTGTCGCTCAGAGCATCCAGGGTGATAAAGCGGGTATTTCCGAATACGGCCGTATGCCTTTCGTGATCGTGTCCGCTGATGACCACGTCCACCTGATGTTTAAGGCATAAATCCAACAAAACTTCCAATTCTTCCACATAGGGATTGGTAGCCGCCATTCTGCGTAGCCTGATCCAGTTGTTGTGATTAACCAATACACAGTAACGATACTGAGAACGTTCGAAAAGCAACACTTGCTTTAACCATTCCAGTTGCTTTGCTCCCAGAGTGCCGCCGGCATTATCCAAACATATATATAAATCGCTGGCTTCTGGAGTCTTAATGCTAAAACAATAGACCGAAGAGCCAAATAATGGTCGATATTGTTTCCATCCACCAAAATAGAGGTCGTGGTTACCGGGTAAGGGAAAAATTGAAAGTGAATCCTGAGGAGGCAAGGCAGCATACAGCCGTTGATAATCTTCGGCATGGCCCGTAGTCAGGTCGCCGGCCATAAAAACAGCCTTGGGCTGATTTAGCAAAGCTTGTTCTAAAAACAGATCGAGGTTTGTAGTCCCACCTACATGTATATCTGAAACGGCGAATATTTCGTAATTTTCCAGGGAACTCATTAGTGCAGAATGTGGATGTTGATTATTCCAGCTCAGAGATTGTTCAAAACGCTGATCTGCCGATTCATACGAAACGATAAAACCCCTGGGATCAATGAGCTGACAGGCAGACAGACAGAGGCCTAAACAGCTTAAAATCAATTTCCAAATGCGGGAATCCATATCAATCCTGTTCTTATAAAATAGCCAAAATGATGAGCACTCATATTGAG
>JAQUTN010000054.1 GCA_028694375.1 Bacteroidales bacterium | reverse complement strand
CAGTTCCACCCCGAAGCCTGCAGCGGTCCCACAGACACCCTGTTTATATTCGACAAATTTGTTTCCACACTATAAGCACCTATCAAACAATGAAACAATTAAACAAAGTACTGGTTCTCGGTTCCGGGGCCCTGAAAATTGGAGAAGCCGGCGAATTTGACTATTCCGGTTCACAAGCTCTCAAAGCGCTGAGAGAAGAAGGCATTGAGACAGTGCTTATCAATCCCAATATTGCCACGGTACAAACCTCCGAAGGGGTGGCAGACACCGTGTACTTTTTGCCTGTTACGCCCTATTTCGTTGAAAAAGTAATTCAAAAAGAAAGCCCTCAAGGCATTTTGCTGGCTTTTGGAGGACAAACAGCCTTGAACTGCGGAGTTGCCCTCTACCGTTCAGGAGTACTCGAAAAATACAGAGTAGAGGTGCTGGGAACACAGGTTCAGGCCATTATTGAAACCGAAGACAGAGAACTCTTTGTACGCAAACTGGACGAGATCAAAGTCAAAACCATCAAAAGCCAGGCTGTCTCCGGCATAGCAGAGGCCCGCCTGGCAGCTTCCGGTCTGGGCTATCCCGTCATTATCAGGGCAGCTTACGCCCTGGGAGGCTTAGGCTCGGGATTTTGCGAAAACGAAGAAGAACTCGATCAATTGGCAGAAAAGGCTTTTGCCTTCTCCGATCAGATTTTGGTTGAAAAAAGTCTGAAAGGCTGGAAAGAAATTGAATACGAGGTAGTACGCGACTGTTACGACAATTGCATCACCGTCTGCAACATGGAAAACTTCGACCCCCTGGGTATCCATACAGGCGAAAGCATAGTCATCGCCCCTTCGCAAACACTCACCAACACCGAATACCATAAACTCCGGGAGCTGGCCATTCGCATCATCAGGCATATCGGTATCGTGGGCGAGTGTAACGTACAATACGCTTTCGATCCCGAAAGCGAAGACTACCGCGTAATAGAAGTGAATGCCCGCCTGAGTCGCTCCTCGGCCCTGGCATCGAAGGCCACCGGCTACCCTCTGGCTTTTGTGGCCGCCAAACTGGGCCTGGGTTATGGCTTATTTGAACTCAAAAATTCTGTTACCAAAACCACTACCGCCTTTTTTGAACCGGCCCTGGATTACGTAGTCTGCAAAATCCCCCGCTGGGATTTGGGTAAGTTTCAGGGCGTAGCCCGTGAGCTGGGCAGCAGCATGAAATCGGTGGGCGAAGTAATGGCCATAGGCAGAACCTTCGAAGAATCCATCCAAAAGGGCCTGCGCATGATAGGTCAGGGCATGCACGGTTTTGTCGAAAACAAAGAATTGCAAATTTCGGACATCGACAAGGCCCTGCGCGAACCCACCGACCGACGCATCTTTGTCATCAGCAAAGCTTTCAGGGCCGGCTATACCGTGGAACAAATACACCAACTCACCAAAATTGACCCCTGGTTTCTGCAAAAGTTGCTCAAAATCGTGCGTACCGCCGAGGAGCTCGAAGCCCTGAATCCTCCGCTGAACGGGGAAAACATAGGCTTGGACAAAGAGCTTTTGATCAAAGCCAAAGTGTTGGGATTCTCCGATTTCCAACTGGCCCGGGCCTTGTGGAAAGACCAGATGAACGAGCAACACCTGCTTCAGATAAGAAATTACCGAAAAGAATTGGGCGTATTGCCCTCTGTGAAACAAATCGATACCCTGGCCGCTGAATATCCGGCACAAACCAATTACCTCTATCTCACCTACGGTGGCAGCGAAAACGACATCAGCTACGAAAACGACGGCAAATCCATAGTGGTGCTGGGATCGGGCGCCTACCGCATAGGTAGTTCGGTGGAATTCGACTGGTGTGGCGTTCAGGCTTTAAACACCATCCGCAAAGAAGGCTGGCGCTCGGTGATGATCAATTACAATCCCGAAACCGTATCGACCGATTACGATATGTGCGACCGCTTGTATTTCGACGAACTGAGTTTTGAACGAGTGATGGATATTCTGGAACTCGAAAATCCCAAAGGAGTCATCGTTTCCACCGGAGGACAAATTCCCAACAATTTGGCCTTGAGGCTGGACGAACAACATATCCGCATCCTGGGCACCTCGGCCAAAAGCATCGATAAGGCCGAAGACCGACACAAGTTCTCGGCCATGCTCGACCGCATCGGGGTAGATCAGCCCCGTTGGAAAGAACTGAGCTCGCTCGAAGACATTCAGTTTTTTGTACAGGAGGTTGGTTTCCCCGTCCTGGTCAGACCCAGTTATGTACTGAGCGGGGCGGCCATGAATGTCTGTTCCAACATGGAAGAACTGGAGCGCTTTCTGCAACTGGCAGCTAATGTAAGCAAACAACATCCGGTGGTAGTGAGTCAATTCATTGAACACGCCAAGGAAATTGAGCTTGACGCGGTGGCCGGTAAGGGTGAGATCCTTTTATACGCCATCAGTGAACACATAGAATTCGCGGGAGTGCACAGCGGGGACGCCACTATACAGTTTCCTCCCCAAAAACTCTATGTCGAAACCGTAAGGCGCATCAAGCGTATCAGCCGACAGATTGCCAAAGAACTCAACATCAGCGGCCCCTTCAATATTCAATACCTGGCCAAAGGCAACGAAATCAAAGTAATCGAATGCAACCTGAGAGCTTCCCGTAGTTTTCCCTTTGTGAGCAAGGTTTTGAAAATCAACTTTATAGAACAGGCCACCAAAGTCATGCTGGGCCTGCCCGTCCAAAAACCGGACAAAAACGAATTCGACCTCGATTATGTGGGTATCAAGGCATCGCAGTTCTCCTTCAACCGCTTACAGAAAGCCGATCCTGTATTGGGTGTGGATATGGCTTCGACGGGCGAGGTAGGCTGTATTGCCGACGATACCCTCGAGGCCGTACTCAAAAGTATGCTCTCGGTGGGTTATCGTATTCCAAAGAAAAACATTTTACTCTCCACCGGTTCTGCCAAGCAAAAGGTAGAAATGCTGGAGGCTGTGCGCCTGCTCTACAACAAAGGATTCAAACTATTCGCCACCGGAGGGACTCAACGCTTTCTCCGCGAGAACGACATCGATTGCGAGCTGGTATACTGGCCCAGCGAAGAGGGTCAGCCTCAGGCACTGGATCTGCTGCACAACAAAAGCATCGATATGGTAGTAAATATTCCACGCAACCTGAGCAGCCGGGAACTGGACAACGGCTACAAAATCCGCCGGGCAGCCATAGACCTGAACATTCCGCTGCTCACCAATGCCCAGCTGGCCAGCGCCTTTATCACGGCATTCTGCGAATACTCGCTGGAAGATTTACAAATAAAGAGCTGGAAAGAATACAAATAAGACTGGTGTTCAGAATCAACCAAGGCTCAAGAATTCACTGGTCATTTGAATCTTACATCTGTCGGTGGAAGGTGTTTATATTTGGCTTCGTTTAGGTTGCGAAGCCAATTCAAGGATTTCGGGTAATGTTTTTGTTTATAAATTTAATTGCAGTCTCAAGTCTGCCGCGAAAAATAATTTTATTGTCTGGCGAAAAAATCACGACAGTAGGAAAGCGACTGACGCCAAATTTTTTATAGCTTTCGTCTTCCGAAAACAACAAGGGGAAACTGAATCCTCTTTTTTGAATTATATCGAATCCGGTTTGCCGGGTTTCGCATTTTCTTGCGCTTACACAAAAAACAGAATAAAATGAAACTCGCTGATTATTGCTAAACTCTTCAGAAAACGATTGAACTTCGGGAAAGCTATTAATGCACGAACCACAGGTTGAAGACCAAAAGTCTAATACAAGGTATTTATCCTTAAAATCATTAAGCGACAATTCACTTCCATTCAAATCACGTAAACAGAAATCCTCCTCCAACACTTGTTCGCCTGCACTATCTACCTTGCCGAAGTTCAGATAATCAAGCCATATGATATAATTCGTGGCATACACAACACATACTATTGTTGCAACTAGAAGTGTAACAAATTTCCAGATTTTTTTATTAACCCATAGTAAATAGCCTGTAAGCATCCCTAATACATGCATTAACACTTCCCATAAAGTGATCAGCGAATCTTGCCAGTAAAACAATCGGGGAGGAAGATTCAACAGACACCAGGCAAGAAAAGTAAAACCTAAAACAAGGTGAGGATTGAGCTTCCTGAAAAATTTACAACAAAAATAAATGAATAAACTATATGCCACGAAAGCAATCAATCCGGAAAGCTCTAAATTTATACCACGAATGGGGACAATAATCAGTTCCAATAGTAAGCTGGCCAAGGAAACATAAATGTATTGTATTTTGTTTTTATTTTTCATGATGATGTTTTAATATTTGTACTAATCAATACAGGATTCGTCTCACCGACCTCGCCGGATTTTTCGCTTGTAGAAGCAGACAAAGGCTTGCAAAAGAAAATTCGAAAAAGAATCAACCGAAAATAATCGTGCGGTTTTTATAAGCCAGGCATTTACGCTCGATGTGCTTATGCACGGCTCTGGAAAGCACAATCTTTTCCAGGTCCTTGCCTTTGCTTATTAAATCTTCTACCGTGTCTTTGTGGGTGATGCGCACAACGTCTTGTTCAATAATCGGACCGGCATCCAATTCACCGGTGACGTAATGGCTGGTGGCCCCGATAATTTTCACTCCCCTGGTATAAGCGGCGTGATAAGGTTTAGCACCTACAAAAGCCGGCAAAAAAGAGTGATGAATATTGATTATACGGTTGGGGTAGGCATCGATCATACGATCTGATATAACCTGCATATAGCGGGCCAACACAATAAAATTTATACGATTTTCGGCCAACAGGCGCATTTCTTCCTGCTCCTGTTGGGCTTTGTTTTCGGCAGTGATGGGAAAAACATAGTAAGGAATCCCGAATCGCTGAGCAACAGGCTCCAGATCGGGATGATTACTGATAATCAGAGGAAGCTCCACCTGCCACTCACCTGCCGTGTACCGCGACAGTAAGTCGTAAAGGCAATGAGACAACTTGGAAACAAAGATGGCCATTCTGGGCTTATGGTCGGAAAAATACAAGCGATAAACCATCTCATATTTTTGGGCGTAAAGGGTATGGAAATAATCGTCGATTTTTTCTTTGGGTATCAGAAATTGATCTAACTCCCACTCTATACGCATAAAAAAAATATTCTCCACATGGTCCACGTATTGGTCCAGATAAACAATATTCCCTTTGTTTACGGTTATAAAATTGGTGACCTGCGCAATAATACCAGGTTTATCGGGACAATAAAGTAAAAGTTGAGCCTTATTCATGTTGATCCTTTTAGAGTTGATTGTAAAATTCCTGAGGAAAAATCAACAAATAACTGCGCAATGATTGATTGCGCAGTTTGTAGCGATGCGGGGAATCGAACCCCGGTCTCAACACTGAGAATGTCACGTGCTGACCACTACACCACACCGCCATGACAAATACACAAGCCTGGACAAATTTCCATAGCTGCTTGAGCGGACAAAGATATAGAATTCCTGTAAAATTTTATCTTCCTGTCAAAAAAACTATTCTTCTGCCTTAGTTTCGGAATTCTGTTTACGATGACTGCTCACAAATTCAAAGGGCTTCATGCCAAATTGTTTTTGAAAACACTTGGAAAAATACGAAGGATTGTTGAAACCTACCATATAAGCCACCTCTCCTACCATGTATCGTTGTTCCAGCAAAAGAGCCGCTGCTTTTTTGAGTCGTATAATCTGTATCAATTCGTTAGGTGTGACATCTATCAGGGTTTTAATTTTGGCAAACAAGCGGGAGCGACTGATACACATTTCTTTGGCCAAAAAATCCACCGAAAGTTCCGAATTGGCAAAATTCTCTTCTATCAGTTGATTCATCCTCAGCAAAAACTCCTGTTCCACATTATTGCCCGCAATACTGCTCAGATTGACCAGCGGCATTCTGGAGAATTTTTGGATCAGCATCCGCCGCAACTCGAGCAAATTCTTAACAGTCGCTTTCAGATAGCCCATCGAGAAAGGTTTTTCCACGTAGGCATCGGCTCCGCAATCCAAGCCCTGCAATTTGGAGTCCATATCAGTTTTGGCGGTCAACAAAACAAAAGGAATATGGCTGGTAAACTGATCCTTGCGTACCATACGACAAAATTCAACACCGTCCATACCGGGCATCATCCAGTCACTGACTATTAATTGAACGTCGTTGGTTTTAAGCAAGTCCAAGGCTTCCTGTCCGTCTTTGGCCATCAGCACCTTATAATCTTCCGACATACGCTCACTCAAGAAATGCAGCATCTCGTGGTTGTCTTCGACCAATAAAACACAAGAAGTTTCTGTTGCTTGTTCGTTTTCGGTGTTTACCAACAACATATCTCCGGTTAAACTATCTATAGACGGAGTCGTATTTTGGGCCAAGGATTTTTCTTCTAACTCACACAAGGGCAATACAATGTAAAAACTGCAACCCTGTCCGGGTTCAGAATCTATGCGAATAGTTCCGCTGTGCGCCTCAACCATGTTTTTAACAATATTCAATCCTATGCCTGTTCCGGGCATATGATCTTTGGCCTGATAGAAGGGAGCAAATACCTGTTCCTGCTCGTCGGGACTAATGCCACAGCCGTTGTCCTGAACAAGAATTTCAATTATTTCTTTGTCCCTGTCTACAGTTGCGCTAAGCAGTATGTAATCCTTGGTGTACTTGAGGGCATTCGACAATAAATTGCTCAATACCTTGGTCAAGGCTTCATAATCAAACCATGTTTCAATATTCAGCTCATCAAATTTACATTCAAATCGTTTACCTTCTTGTTCTATTACAGGACGGAAACGCTGGCTGACATCGTCAAGTAATTTCCTGAGGCTGTGTTTTGCTTTGTGAAGAGCCGGACTGCCTTCCTGTTCTATTTTCCGAAAATCCAGCAATTGATTGACCAAAAAGAGCAGACGCTGGCTGTTACGATGAATCATTTTGAGGTCTTCGGCCAATTTTCCGGAACTGAGTTCTGGAATTTTCAGAATCTTTTCGAGAGGAGCAATAATCAGGGACACAGGGTTGCGAATTTCATGGGCTATAGTTGTAAAAAACTGAATCTTAGCCTTATGTACCTCTTTTTCTTTCTCAATACTGAGTTTTTCAATTTGCCGCTGATGATTGCGTTCGCTGATACGCATAAAATTACGTATGATCAGTGTAATAATGAACAAACCAAAAACAAAGTAAATAATCTTAAATCCCAGACTAAGCAATATATGAGGTGTAATTGTCAACCTGATGGAAGAACCTTCCTCGTTCCAGGTTCCATTGTTGTTGGATCCTTTTACTTTGAAGACATATTCTCCCGGAGAAAGGTTGGTATAGGTGGCTTTGGTCTGATTGCCTACATAATTCCAGTCACGGTCGAGGCCTTCCATCATATAGGCATATTGATTGCTCTCGGGGCTGCTGTAACTAAGGGCTGCATACAAAAAACTCAACATGTTTTCCTTGTAACTCAGCTTCATTTCCTCAATATACTGAGGAGACTTAGCCTGATCGGATATAGCCCGATTGTTAACTTCCAGACCGGTGAGCACCACAGGAGGCACATAGGGATTTTTCTGAATTTTGTAGGGATGAAAGGCATTAAAGCCGTTCACGGAACCAATGTATATTTTACCGTCCGAGGCCAACAAACCTGAATTTGGTAAAAAATGCTCGCTACGCAATCCGTCTTTGGTCGTATAAGTGGTACTTTCTCCTCCGGAATTGTAATGAACCAGGCCTCTGGAAGTGGTTATCCACAATTCGTCTTCGTAACCTATTATGCAACTTACATTTCTGCCGGGTAAATTCAAATCCAGAGGCAGAAAACTCTCCTCTTCTGTGTTGAAGTAATAAATGCCATTCCCGGTACCAAAATAGATTTTGTCATACTTATCCACATAGATACTGCTGACTGTATTGCTGCCCAGCGAACCGGGCTGATCACTTTTGCGATAATTCTTCCAAGTGTTAGCCTCGGGGTCGTGACAAAATACGCCCTCGCTCTCGGTCGCAAACCATATTCGACCCTCTTTGTCTTGATCGATATCAAAGGTTGTGCTACCCAATTCTCTGACACGAACAAAGTTATCCTGTTTGGCATTATAACGGTTCACTCCCCGCATACTGGTAGCCCAGATAATGCCTTCTCTGTCTTTGAAAATGGTATAAATACTGCTACCGTCAATGGTGGTGCTGTCACCGGCAGTATGATTGTAATACGAGAAACGGCCTGTTTTCAGGTTAAGCACATTCAAACCTCCTGTGTAGGTGCCAATCCATAGCTTGTCTCCATCCAGACAGAGGGCGTGCACGTTGTGATAGGAAATACTGTTGCGGCTTCGGTCGGGCAGATATTGGGTAAAATGATCCCTGCCTGGCTCATAACGGAACAAACCGTCGTCGTCGGTAGCTATCCAGATATGGCCTTGTTTATCTTCGCAAAAAAAGCTGATTATTTTGGCTTCTTCCATTTTATCAGCCCTGCAGGCATAGCTTTCGATCTGCCCGTTGTTGGGCGAGACGTAATTGATTCCACCATAATAAGTACCTATCCAAAGCCCGCCTTCCATATCTTTATAAATAGGATAAACAAATTTATTAGTAATCGATGTGGCATCGGTTGCTTTTGGCAGATAAAGCTTATGCTCGGAACTGATTGTGTTGTACCACATCAGGCCTTCGTCGGAACCTATCAGCAACTGATTTGGTTCAATCTCTCTAATACTATGAATATGCACCAGACTGCCGGCGGGTCGGTCGTTGTATAAATGGCGTCGCGCTATTCCGCTGTGTTTGTCCAAACTGAGCAAGCCGCCACGCCAGAGGCCCAGCCATAAAACACCCTTGGCGTCTTCGGTCATCACTACTGTCTGAAAGTCTGCGGGTTCATCTAAAAGTCTTAGCGGGAAAACAGTAAATTCATCTTCTGCTCTGTCCAGTCGCCAAAGTGTGGAGTTTGCAGACGTGCTGCATAACCAGACCGCATTATCGGAATCAACAAAAACATTATCTACCCTGCCCTGAGAAGCCTCCATGGGAAAGCGGGTCAAACGGCCACTGGTCGGACTGTAACGATAGACCCCTTGTTCAAAACTCGAAAACCAGAGATTCCCGTTTTTGTCCTCCGCGATGTTATTGATAAAATTGTCTATGCCTTC
Organism: Bacteroidales bacterium; assembly: GCA_028694375.1. Taxonomy (GTDB): domain Bacteria; phylum Bacteroidota; class Bacteroidia; order Bacteroidales; family UBA1402; genus UBA1402. The sequence goes on along the minus strand of JAQUTN010000054.1, from coordinate 2,395 downwards.
CCCATTTTCGGTTTCCCGGTTGAAGTGCCGAAATTGATTCGTTTCATAATTATATTGATAAACTCCTTCGTCAGTGGCAAGCCAAAGCAAGCCGTTGCGGTCCTGCAGCAGTGCGTTTATGTAATTGTTGGTGCCGGGCAACTCTTGTTCAGTTACTACAGGGTGGAGAGTGATATTGATCCCGTCAAAACTGCAAAGGCCCTGACTGGTACCAAACCACATAATCCCCCGGTCGTTTTGACATATGCTGCGTACTGTGTTGGACGCCAGGCCATCTTCAACCGTAATGTGTCGAAAACGATAAGGAACAGTTGAAGCATTTAAGGCTTGTAAAAACAAAGTTATCAGCAGAGTAAAGCTCAAAATAAAGTTTTTCATCTTAAGGCATATTATGGTGGACAAAGATAATAAAAATGCTTTTCGGCCTGTTTTCAACACTAGGCAGATTAAGTGCTTTGGACGATTGTTACACTAATATGGATGATTCTGCCAAAGCAACTCAGTCAGAAATGTTTATTTTTGTACAGTCAGCATACTGGCTAATCAATCTTAAGAAGTGAAAATCAATACCCTATGAAAAAACTAATGCTTATTGCGCTGGCCATATGGCCTTACATGCTGCTTACTGCACAAGGAAAAGTCGAAGACTACAAGCGGGCTTACTCTATCAGGGGGCTCTATTCAAGCGACAAAATACACAACGCCAATGTAAATCCAAGCTGGATAGGAGAAAGCGACAGTTTCTGGTATACACGCAACAGCCCCGAAGGCTTGGAATATCTGTTGGTTGATGCCGGCGACAAAAGCAGCAAGCCGCTTTTTGACCACCAGAGGCTGGCAGAAAAACTCAGCCTGGCCGGCGGTGAAAAAATCTCTGCCAAAAAACTTCAGATTGAAAGGCTTAGAATAAACGACGAATCAAGTCAATTGTCCTTCAGTTTCAAGGGAAAAAACTGGACTTACTACCTTTTGCAAGACAGCCTGAAAGAAGAGACAGCCGGTATGGAACGTTTCAACCGGAGTGGCAACCGCACTCACTGGATGGTGACTAACGAAGAACGCGACAGAGGAGCTGTTAATTCTCCGGATAATAAGTATCAGGCTTACATCAAAGACAACAATGTCTATGTCCGCGAATTACCCAGGGGCAAAGAGATCGCCCTGAGCATAGACGGATGCGTGGGTAATTATTACTCCTCCTACATTCAGTGGTCGCCCGACTCCCGCATGCTGGCCACCACCAAAATCCGTCCGGTGGAGAAGCGCTACATCCACATGGTGGAATCTTCGCCCTCCGATCAGTTACAGCCCAAACTTCGTACGCTGGAATATACCAAACCAGGTGATGAATTGCGTTTTAGGGTCCCCTGCATATTCAAGGTCGAAACCAAAGAAGCCCTCATTCCATCGACCGATTTGTTCAACAATCAATATGAATTATCGGGCCTGCGCTGGAACAAAGACAACAGCGGTATCACTTTTGAGTATAACGAAAGGGCACACAAAGTCTATCGGGTTTTGGAATTATCTGCTCAAAACGGCCAGGTACGCAGCCTGATCGAAGAAACAGCCGAAACCTTTGTCAATTATTCGCGTCGTTTCCGCCACGATCTGAAAAACGGCGAAGAAATCATCTGGATGAGCGAACGAGACAACTGGAACCATCTCTACCTCTACGATCGCAAAAGCGCCAGTGTCAAAAACCAAATCACCAAAGGAGAATGGTACGTGCGCGACATCATCAAAGTGGACGAAGATGCCCGGCGCATTTATTTCACCGCCAATGGGGTGCCCAAAAAAGGAGATCCTTACCTGATCCGCTATTACCACATCAATATGGACGGCAGCGGATTGACCTGCCTCACTCCCGACGAAGGCCATCACCGGGCTACTTTTTCCAAAGACATGAAATACCTCGTGGATGTGTATTCCCGCGTTGATTTAGCCCCTGTGGCCCAACTGCGCGATGCCGAAAACGGCAAACTGATCATGCCCCTGGAAAAAGCCGATATCTCCGGGTTGGAAAAAACCGGCTGGAAAGCTCCCGAGGTCTTTGTTGCCAAAGGCCGCGACGGCAAAACCGACATCTGGGGCATTATCATTCGTCCTTCCAACTTCGATCCCAACAAGAAATACCCCATTATCGAATACATTTATTCAGGCCCGGGCAGTCATTACGTACCCAAATCCTTTGCTCCCTATTACAACGACATGACCAACCTGGCCGAGCTGGGCTTTATCGTCGTCAAGATGGACGGCATGGGCACCTCTTTCCGCTCCAAAGCCTTCGAAGAAGTCTGTTATCAAAACCTGAAAGACGCCGGCTTCCCCGACCGCAAACTCTGGATCACAGCAGCGGCCAAAAAATATCCTTATATGGACATCGATAAAGTGG
>JAQUTN010000053.1 GCA_028694375.1 Bacteroidales bacterium | reverse complement strand
GGGCTCCAAATCAAGGGCTTGAAGGAAATACTTTTTGGCTTTTTTGGTTTTCCCGAGTTCCATCCATCCTCCACCTACCAATAAAATATATCTGGTTTCGCGGGGATTGGACTTTTGAAGTCTTTGCAGCTCCCTGATGGCTGGTTTGGGTTGATTCAAAGCCAGGTATAAATTGTATTTCTGCATGCTGAGTTCCTGGTTGATGCCGATGGAATTTTCAAAACAATCCAGTGCCTCAATAGCTTGAGCGTACTGATTAAGCTCGGTATGGAGCAAAGACAGTGTGTAATACAATTCGTAATTCCCGGGATTTTTTAATACCAGTTGTTCCAATAGGTTAATAGCGTCCGAATAGCGTTCCAGTTGTTGGTAAATACCGGCCAGCTGCAGACCGTACCAATCGTTGTCGGGGTCCAGGGAAAAGGCTTTTTCGTAATGAGCCACATAACGCTCGGTTTGGTTCATGGCTCTGTAGAAAGCGGCAATTTCGGCCTGAGCTGCTGCGCTGGTGGAATCAAGGCTGAGGCAATGTCTGAACATCTCAAAAGCGGCAGCATATTCTTCCTGAGCCTTTAGACGCAAGCCTTCTTCGAAATAATAGCTAAAACTGCGAGCGGTGTCATAAGGCTGGCCTTTGGCATCCTGAGTATTGTCAGTTGTGGCATGGTTAGTTTGAGCAATGACAGTATGAGCGTTGCCAAGACACAGCAGCAGGCCGAACAATATTGACAAGCCGGTTCTGGCTGTAAGCCGTAATACTTTGCAGCCCGTTCTGCCAGGAAGTGGATGAGCTGTTTTTTTCATTAAAATTATTTTTTCCCTGTATGACCGAAACCACCGGCACCTCTTTCTGTGGCTTCGAGAATGTCAACTTCTTGCCAGGCCGCCTGACAATGGGAAGCTATGACCATCTGACAGATTCTTTCTCCGTCTTCAACAGACACTTCTTCCTGCGACAAATTAATCAGAATAACTCCAATTTCGCCCCGGTAATCGGCATCGATAGTACCGGGAGTATTCAGCACGCTAAGCCCTTTTTTGAGCGCCAGGCCGCTGCGGGGCCTTATTTGAGCTTCGTAACCGGCCGGCAGTTCTATAAAAAGTCCGGTGGGTATCAGCTTGCGTTCGAAGGGTTTAATGCAGACGGGGGCATCGATGTTGGCACGCAGATCCATCCCGGCCGAAAGACTGGTTGCGTATTGGGGCAGCGGATGTTTGGATTGGTTGACTATCTTTACGGTCATATTTTTATGAAGACTTAATTTACTGTAAATGCTATAAATAGCATAGTATTGTATACAAACAGACAAAAGTACAAAAAATAATGACAGGCAGAATATGAGCTTTCAAAAAAGCAGGATTGTCCGGGGAAATTCTTACATTTGCGAGCTGTTTGCACAACAGTATTTTAAAAGATACCAACATGAAGCCTGCTTTTTTATATCTGTTCCTGCTCGGAACACTTTTATCGATCAGTTCCTGTCTTGACGATCCCGAAGCCATTGCCTGGCGTAAGGCTAACGAAGATTTTATGCAAAGCCTCGGAAATTCTTCAGAGTATAAACCTTTGGAATTCAACGATAGTGTTTTGTACGGTGACGAGACTTACAATTACCTGGATCATCCCTTGAGTGGTATCTATTACAAAACCCTGGTGCAAGGCCATGGAGCGGTGCCTCTGGTGGGACAGAGAGTAGAAGTAGCGTACGAAGGACGTTTATACGACGGCACTGTCTTTGACAGCGGTAGCAGGACCACCCTGGTAGGCTCCGGGGTTATCAGCGGCTGGTCAGAAGTGTTGTACAGAATACCACAAGGCTCCACCTGGGAGGTGGCCATCCCTTATTACCTGGGCTACGGAGAAACTAAATACGGCTCAATACCGGCTTATTCCTGCCTGATTTTCACGATGGAATTAGTCAGCATACTCGAAGACTAAATCAAAAACAACAGTTTTATAAGGTTTAAGACTGAGTGAGTAAGAACTCTGCAATTTGCACGGCGTTCAGGGCAGCTCCTTTTTTAATCTGATCACTTACAGTCCAGAAAGTCAGTCCCCTGGGATTGGTCAGGTCTTTTCTGATGCGTCCTACATACACCGGATCTTTGCCCGAAAGAAACAAAGGCATGGGGTAACTCTTGTTGGCTGGATCGTCTTGCAGTACTACACCACCGGCTGAGGCAAAAGCTTCTTTGACTTCTTCAATACTGAGGACGCGTTGGGTTTCGACCCAGATGTTTTCGGAATGTGCACGCAAAACCGGGACACGGACACAGGTGGCACTCACCAGGACGTCGGAATGCATAATCTTCCTGGTCTCGTTGAACATTTTCATTTCCTCTTTGGTGTAACCGTTTTCGGTGAAAACATCCACCTGGGGGATCAGGTTGTAGGCCAGCTGATAAGCAAATTTTTCTACGGTGGGAGTTTCGCCCTTAATCAGTTGAGCGTATTGCATGGTCAACTCATCCATAGCGGCAGCACCGGCTCCGCTGGCAGCCTGATAGGTTGATACATGTACTTTGGTGATGTGGCTCAGGTCTTCGATGGGCTTGAGGGCCACAACCATTTGTATAGTGGTGCAATTAGGATTGGCAATAATATTGCGGGGCCTATGCAAAGCATCATTGGCATTGAGTTCAGGCACTACCAGGGGCACATCTTCGTCCATGCGGAAAGCGCTGGAGTTGTCGATCATAATAGTGCCGAATTTGGTAACAGTGCCGGCGAATTCTTTGGAAGTGCCTGCTCCGGCCGAGGTAAAGGCGATGTCGATTCCCTTGAAATCGTCGTTATGTTTTAGCTCCTTGACTACGATTGGTTTTCCACGATAGGAATAAGTTTTGCCGGCACTGCGTCCGGATCCGAACAATACCAGGTCGTCCATGGGGAAATTACGTTCATCAAGTACCTTGAGAAACTCTTGTCCTACAGCGCCGCTGGCGCCTACAATTGCAAGTCTCATGTTAAAATAAAATTAATAAGAAGATAATGTAATATAAAAATGTTTACCTTTGGTGCTGAACTAATACCGCGCAAAGGTAATAAAAAAGTAAAGATGCACAAGTATATACTTCTTTCATTTAGCTTGCTGTCGATTTTTTTTTCCTGCAGCCCAGTTACCGGTCTGCAGGAAGAATACGGTTTCTCCCCCGGACAGGAATTTGTTTTGAACGATACTGCTTCAACCCGATTGTTTTATCTGAGCCTGAATGAACTTCTGTTCGATCCGGTTCCGCAATCTTGTGATTATGTCGAGTTAGTCAACCGTTCGTCAGATCCTGTTGATTTGGCGGGAATCAATATTTGTAACCGCAACGAACAAGGTCTATTGGGCAGCCCTAAGCCACTGAGCCGCGAACGTTATATGTTGGACGCGGGTGCTTACTGTGTTCTGACCTCCGATATGGAAAGCCTCAGCAGGGAATTTGCACTGGATTCGGGGCTGCAATGTTTGATTATCAAAAGTCTGCCTTCTATGCCCAACGACAAGGGCTGTGTGGTTTTGCTCGATCGGCAGGGAAACATCATTGATGAATGTCCCTATACAAAATATATGCATCATTGTCTTATCAGCGACAAGGAGGGCATTGCTTTGGAAAAGATACATCCCGATTTACCTTCGGATGATGTAAATTCCTGGCTTTCGGCTGCAGCCGATGCTGCTTACGGAACGCCCGGCAAGATCAATTCTCAGTATCGTTCGCTCGAGGCTGAAGTTACAAGTGAAGGCTTTTTTGCAGAACAGGACTGTCTTTCACCTCTGGGAGATTCAAGAGATAAACAGCTGGTTTTGCGCTATGCCTTCGGCGATGAGCGTGTGGCTAACATTGATATATATAATCGCAGCGGAGCCTGGCTTTGTTCGTTGGCCGAAAATGCCCTGCTTGGTGCACGGGGTTTTTTTGTCTGGCAGGGTATTGACCACAAGGCTAAGGTTCCAGACGCTGGATCTTATCTTATACATATAGAGCATTTCAACCTTGAGGGTGATTGCAAAAAACAAGATATAGTTTGCCGTATTTTACCTTGAAAAAGGTATCTTTGCGAGGTAAATCAAGTATGGATGAGGCCTCTGCTATTGACAATTTTTCAACCCCTGAGCAATCCGATTGCGATTTTTTTGATCGTATTGCTCATAATTTTGCTGGCCCCTATTTTGTTGAAACGTTTACGCATCCCTCATATTGTGGGGATGATATTGGCCGGTTTACTGGTGGGCCCGCATGGGCTTAATATCTTACCCCGCGACAGCAGTATAGATTTGTTTGGCCAGTTGGGTCTGCTCTATATTATGTTTCTGGCCGGTGTTGAGATCGATTTGAACGACCTTAGAAACAATCGCTACAAAAGTTTGGTTTTTGGACTTTTCACCTTCTCAATACCCTTGGTTCTGGGATATATTTCCAGCCGTTACCTCCTGCATTACGCCCTTGCCAGTTCGGTGCTGATGGCTGCCATGTATGCTTCACACACCCTGATTACCTTTCCTATGGTAAGCCGGATGGGTCTGGCCAAAAAAACGGTGGTTAACATTGCCGTGGGAGGCACCATTATCACCGAAACCCTGGTTCTGTTGATTTTGGCGGCGGTGAGCAGTCATTATCGCCACGAAACAGACAACATGACTGAAATGAGAATGTTGATAGGATTACTCATTTCGGTCTTGGTAATCTTTTTTGTTTTTCCGCCTCTGACCCGTTGGTTTTTGAAGAATTTCAGGGATAGTGTGCTTCAGTTTGTGTTTATATTGGTGCTGGCCTTCGGAGCTGCCTTACTTACCGAATATGCAGGTATGCATGGGGTTTTGGGTATTTTCTTTGCCGGTCTGGTGTTGAATAAATACATTCCCAAAGTTTCACCTTTGATGAACAGGCTGGAATTTATGGGTAATATGCTCTTCATTCCCTTTTTCCTCATCAGCATAGGGATGATGATAAACTTTAGTGTGTTTGCCCATGGGACCGAAGCTTTGTATGTGGCTTTGGTCATGATTGCGGTGGCCTTGCTGGGCAAGTGGCTGGCCTCTTTCCTGACCAGGCAGACTTTTAAAATGAGCAGGAGCGAGGAATTAATGCTTTTCGGATTGAGTTCGGGACGAGCTGCCGTCACCCTGGCCATTTTAATGATTGGTTATAATATTATTTTGGGTTACGATGCACAGAATGAGCCTGTACGCCTGATGGACGAATACGTGCTTAACGGCAGTCTGGTATTGATACTGGTTTCTTGTATTATAAGTGCCCTGGCTACCGATAAGGCAGCCGGGAAGATATTGCTGGATGAGGTCAAAGAGAATCCTTCTTTGGATACCGTTAACGAAAGCCTGCTCATCCCCATTGCCAATCCGAAAAATATTGACTGCCTGGTGCAATTAGCCCTCTTGATGAGAGATTCCAAAGACAAACTCTATGCTCTCAGAGTGGTGGACGATATAATCAAGGAAAACAGTAAAGAAAACAGCCTCAGGCAATTGATTTACGCATCTAAGCTGGCCGCCGCCGCCGATCTCAGACTGCAGCAGGTATTGCGCTACGATTCCGATGTGGCCAACGGGATTATCCATACAGTGAGAGAATACGATATTTCCGATGTACTCCTGGGTTTACACCATAAACTGCCTTTGAACGATTTCTTTTTGGGAGCTAAAACCCGCAGCATTATGACTCAAATGCAAAAAGGAATCTACATTAATCGTTTTATTCTCCGTCCTGCCGATATTCATCGGATATTACTGGTGGTACCCTCCAAAGCAGAGTTCGAAAAAGGTTTCCTTTCCTGGCTCAACCGTATGATTAAACTGGCCTCCAATCTTAATGCCGGTATTTCTTTTTACGCTACGGCAGCCACCATCAATCACAGCAGACAGATTCTGTCGGTACAAAAAGTAAATGTACGTACCAAATGGACTGAGTTCGACGATTTAAACAATTTGCCCGCTCTGGCAGACGAAATTAAAAAGGATGATCTGCTGACAGTGGTTTTATCAAGGCAGGGCTCTGTTTCTTTTAAAAACTCTTTTGAAGGTATTGCTCAAATACTCGAAAACAAATTTGATCATTGCAATCTGATGCTGATATATCCCAATCAGACAGTTTATAAGGAAGGCTGGACTTCGTTTTACTCTCCTCTCGATTTTTACAACGAAACCGAAGAGCTTTTGTCTGCTCTTTCCAACGACGGTCTGCAGCATTCTTCAAAATTATCCGATTCCGGCCGGCTTGAAGATCCCGACCCTCTGACACGAAAATTATGAACTGGACTCAGCGCACTAGCTTGTTGATTGGCGACGAGGCTCTTAAAAAATTAAAAGAATCTTCGGTGCTACTGGTCGGCCTGGGAGGTGTAGGGGCCTATGTGGCTGAATTTCTCGCCCGGGCAGGCATAGGAGCTTTGGTACTCGTGGACGGTGATAGTGTACAGACGACAAACCGCAACCGTCAACTGCCGGCCTTGTGCAGTACCGAAGGACGCTCTAAGGTAGATGTGGTGGCAGAGCGATTGCGGGATATTAATCCGGAGATTGGGTTGCATTGTTTTCCCTTGTTTCTGGAGGAAGAGGAACCGGAAGATTTACTGTACGGTCGAAATCGCTATTGTAGCGACAAAGGAATACTGGAAAAGAAGATGATTCCTTCGGATGACAGCAGGAATCAATTTAATAAATCAGAACTTTCCGGGCGATCGATCCCTGTCTGTGATTTTGTGGTAGATGCCATCGATAGCCTGGGCCCCAAAACCGCCCTTATCCGAGCCTGTCTCGAACATATGATTCCATTGATTTCGTCCATGGGCGCCGGAGCTAAACTCGATCCCTCGCAAATTAGCACCTGTGATATTTCCAAAACGCATCATTGTGCACTGGCCAGGGCTTTGCGCCATCGCCTGGGAGCTTTCGGCATACGAAAAGGTTTCCCTGTGGTGTTTTCTTCGGAACAAGCCTCTTCAAAAACCAAAAGCACCGAAGAGCAGCCCTCAGCAAAAGCTATACCCGGCACTATTTCTTATTTGCCGGCGGCTTTTGCCTGTCATCTGGCGGCTTATACGATTAAGTACTTAATTTCCGAAAATAATCCAGCGAAGAATCAGCCGATTTAAGCCGGTAATACTTTTTCTAAAAAGTTCAGGTTGTTGATAAATAGGCACAAAATGTATTTTCTGTTTGCACTTATACAGGAATATTGTCTATTTTTGCGCTTTGTTTTAATGACCTTGATTTATGAAAATTCCCAATATACTTCGGAACAAAAAAACGCTTTCTTTCGAAATATTTCCACCCAAAAGACAGGAAGACTCCTTTGTGCTTATCGAAGACACCATAAAAGAATTATCAGAATTTTGCCCCGATTTTATTAGTGTTACATACGGTGCTCTGGGAAATACCCTGAGCAATTCGGTGGCCATTGCCAAACATATTAAACAACATACCCATTCGGAACCTTTGGCTCACCTCACCTGTGTATCGTCCAATGTGGCTCAGGTGGATGAAATTTGCCGGGAACTCAGGCAAGCCCGGGTAAAAAATATTCTGGCTCTCAGGGGCGATTTACCGGCAGATCCTTTACTGCAACACCGTGACTTTGTGCATGCCTCCGAGCTGGCTTCTTATATCTCGAAACGCTACAGTGCCGACTTTGCTTTCGGAGGTGCTTGTTATCCCGAGAAGCACCCCGAAGCTGTTTCAATGAAAGAAGATATTCGCTACCTCAAGATGAAACAAGAGGCCGGCATGGACTTTTTCATTACTCAGTTGTTTTTTGACAACGAAGTCTTTTATCGATTCTTGCTCGAAGCCCGAAAGGCGGGCATTACTATTCCGATTATTCCGGGCATTATGCCTGTTTCCAATTATAAACAGCTGGACGGTATGATACGGGTCACCGGTGCCGCCATTCCCTTGCAATTACGTAATTACTTTGACCGCTATCGTTACGATAAGCAAGCTCTGGAAGAAATAGGCATTATTTTTACCAGTCATCAGATTCTGGATCTGATTGCCAACGATGTGGATGGCATTCATCTGTACTCGATGAACAAAAGTAGTTTTATCAAAAAATTAATGGCCAATATTGCTTATGTGCGTTCCGGCTTCTTTGCTCAGAGCTGATGCCCTGGCTAATCTGGGTTATTCTGAAGGTGATTTGGATGATAAAACGCAGGAAACTCTCCATTCGGCGCTCGATCATATAGCTGAATGGTCTGTGTACAAACAGTATTACTGTTACCTGAAAGATTTGCCCGCGACACCGGATTTTCTGCAGCAGGTATCCTACAAGAGTATACAGGGAAAGCTGGACACAGCCCTCTTGTTCGCGGCAACTTTGGGTTTAGGTATCGATCAGCGTATACGGAGACTGTCATTGAGCAGGCTTTCGGAAGCCGTGGTGCTCAATGCAGTTGCCAATGCCTATCTCGAAGCCAGGACAGACTTGTTTATTAAGGAAATACTGCCCGGCGCAGTTTTGTTTTGCCCGGGTTATGCCGGTACATCGCCCGAAGATAACCGCTCTGTATTGAAGCTGCTCGATGCCCAAAAACACCTGGGTATTTACCCGAAAGATTCCGGCCTGATGTTGCCCGAAAAATCCATGGCCGGTATCGTGGTGGCCAATTATCGCTTCAGTTGCAGGGCTTGCAACATACGCAGTAAATGCGATTATCTCAGACAGGGTAAAACCTGCTACGGCACCAAAGCGGCCCATGATTAAGAAGGGAGTCGGAATGCAAAATAGAGAACACTTCTGCTTAGTAAGAGAGCAGAATAAAAAAGAACAATAAAAACGACAAATAAAATAAAGAGTAAAACCAAAAAGTATCAAAAGAATGCCCGATCCAGTTTCAAAAAATATCCAATTATTCGACGGTGCCATAGGCACCATACTAACAGCCGATCCCGAGGTAAATTCCTATTCGCCCGAAGAACTCAATATTTTATTCCCCGAAAAGATATTGGCCATACACAAGGCTTATGTAGAGGCAGGAGCTCAGTTTATTACAACCAATACTTTCAGTGCAAATCCGATTAAACTAAACTCAAGTCGTTTCAGTTTACACGAAGTGCTGGATGCCGCCATAATGCTTGCCCGTCAGGCTGTCGGGGACTGCTCCTGCAAGATCATGCTCAACATAGGTCCCACTGGAAAATTGCTAGAACCCTTGGGAGATCTCAGTTTTGAGGAAACCTTCGAAAATTATAAAACAGTTGTGGAGTATACCAGAGACAAAGTGGAGGGTTACGTCCTGGAAACCTTTTCGGATCTCTACGAAATCAGGGCAGCAGTGCTGGCCGTAAAGGAAAACTCAACTCTGCCTCTGATGGCCACTATGACCTTCGATACTACCGGCAGAACCCTTACAGGTTCCAGCCCCGAAATTGTTGCCCTTACATTGACTGCGTTGGGTGTAGACGTGCCGGGCATCAATTGCTCCACTTCGCCTGAATACCTGATTCCTTTGGTCAAAAGAATGAGAGCCTTTACTCATCTGCCACTTCTGGTTCAGCCCAATAAGGGTTTCCCAGTACTTTGCCAGGGGTCTGTGTCTTATGCCATGAGCGACAAAGATTTCGTTTATTATACAGGCAAACTTATTGATGCCGGAGCTTCTATAGTGGGAGGTTGTTGCGGCACAACTCCCGCCACCATTGCCCTGATGGCCAAGTACAAAAGCTTGCCGCTCAAAGAATATGCTCCCCCGGCCGACAGTTATATTTGTTCATCGACCCGTTTGCTCAAATTGCAACAAGGCCTGGTTTGCGGAGAACGGCTCAATCCCACCGGCAAGAAAAAATTGCAGCAAGCCCTTTTGAACAACGATTTCGGCTATTTACAACAGGAAGCCCTCAGCCAGCAGGAAGCTGGTGCCCACTTTCTGGATTTGAATGTGGGTATTCCCAATGCTGATGAAGTTGATTTGTTGTGCAGGGCAATCAAAAAAATACAGGAGATTTGTGATTTGCCCTTACAACTGGATAGTTCCAATACGGCAGCCATCGAGGCAGCCCTTCGGGTATACAACGGAGTGCCGGTGATCAATTCCATCAACGGCAGCAGAACAGTGCTTAAATCCATGCTTCCTCTGTTGGCTAAATACGGAGCTTCGGCCGTTGCTCTTACTCTCGACGAACAAGGCATACCCGAAACAGTGGAAGGACGTTTACGCATTGCCAAACGTATCATTACCAGGGCCTCCACCTATGGCATTAACAAGAAAAAGCTCCTGTTCGATGCCTTGGTTATGGCTGTTTCGTCCAATCAAAACTACGGTCGGCTCACGCTCGATACCCTGCGCAATCTAAAGAAAATGGGTGTCCTGACCACCATAGGTTTGTCCAACGTTTCTTTTGGTTTACCCGACCGCCCTCTGTTGAACCGCAGTTTTTTGTTGATGGCTTTGACTTCGGGACTGGATATTCCCATTTTGAATCCATTGGACAAAGAAAACATGCAAAGTTTTAAGGCTTTCAATGCCTTAGCCGGCAGAGATCCTGCTTGTGAAAATTATATTGCCTCTCATTCATCAGAGCCTGTACATGAACAAAGCGACAGTCTGTATCAGGTGGTGCTCAGCGGCTTAAAAGAATCTTTAGCCCCGGCCATGGACAAAAAACTTAAGGAAAAAGAGCCACAGCAAATCATCAACGAGGATTTGATTCCTGCTTTGGACGAAGTAGGGCTGCGTTTCGAAAAAAAACACGTATTTTTGCCACAGCTCATCCGTTCGGCAGAAGTAGCCCGGCAGGCTTTTCAGCAATTGGGAGAATTGTATATCCAACAGACTGACAAGACTCAGGGCCTGGTGGTGCTGGCTACTGTACAGGGTGATATTCACGATATCGGCAAGAATATTGTTAAGATAGTTTTGGAGAGCCATGGCTACAGGGTGATGGATTTAGGAAAGAATGTAGATCCCGAAAAGGTGGTAGAGGCTTACCGGACTCATCGTCCGCTGGCAATAGGGCTCAGTGCCTTGATGACCACAACGGTGCCTTCGATGAGCCGCACAGTGGAGGCTCTTAAAGCGCTGAACGCTGAATGCCCCGTCATCGTAGGCGGAGCGGTCATCACCGAGAGCCTGGCCCGTGAGATGGGAGCCGATCATTACGCAGCCGATGCACTGACGGCCGTACGTATTTTGGAAGAATTATGATACAGGGAATTGATATACGCAAAAGTTTTGGCCCGCTGGAAGTACTCAAAGGGCTTAACATAGAAGTAAAGGCGGGCGAAGTAGTGGCAGTGGTGGGTCCTAGCGGAGCCGGCAAAACAACCTTGCTGCAAATACTCGGCACTCTTGATCGTCCCAACCAGGGTAGTGTTCGTATCAACGGCACCGAAGTCTCCGCCTTGGGCAATCGGGAACAGGCCTTATTTAGAAATCGTCGTATAGGTTTTGTGTTTCAGTTCCATCAACTTTTGCCGGAATTCACAGCCCTGGAAAACGTGAGTATTCCGGCTTTGATTGCGGGTAAAAGTAAAAAAGAGGCCGAAACCCTGGCTTTGGAAATGCTCGACTACCTGAATCTGTCCAATCGTATTAACCACAAACCTTCGGAATTGTCCGGAGGAGAAAATCAAAGGGTAGCGGTAGCCAGAGCTCTGGTAAACAGGCCAAATGTGGTTTTTGGAGACGAACCTTCCGGCAGTCTCGACAGTAAGCATAAAACCGAACTGCATAAATTATTCTTTGAATTGCGCGAACGTTTCGGACAAACTTTTGTCATTGTAACCCACGACAAGGAGTTGGCCCGTTTGACCGATCGGGTTATCGAAATAAAAGACGGCATCATCCTCTCTTAATATATAGTACTATGAACAAAACCCT
>JAQUTN010000205.1 GCA_028694375.1 Bacteroidales bacterium | reverse complement strand
GCCCCGGAGGTAAAGGATCTGCTACGAACTTTAACGAAGAGGAATACTTTACCACGATGGAAAAAAGTTTGTTTATGGACGAGCTGATCGGCAATCACGTGGCCATAATGGACAAATACGATCCCCGAAAAAGAGTTGCCTTCTGTGTAGACGAATGGGGAGCCTGGTACGACGTGGAACCCGGCACCAACCCCGGTTTCCTCTATCAGCAAAACACCCTGCGCGATGCCCTGCTTTGTGCTGCCACCATGAATATTTTCCACAAATATTGTGACCGTGTCCGCATGGCCAACATTGCGCAGATGGTCAATGTTTTACAAGCGATTATTCTGACCAAAGACGATCAAATGGTGCTTACTCCCACCTATCATATTTACGATATGTACAAGGTGCATCACGACGCCACCTACATTCCCGTAGAAATGCTGAGCCCGATATATAAGCTGGGCAACAGATCCTTGCCGGCTATAAATGTCAGTGCTTCGAAAGATGCTCAGGGAGTGATACATATTTCTATAGTTAACATTGATCCCCAAAACAATATTGATGCTTCTTGTCTGTTGAAAGGAGTGGATGCTAAAAACGTGAGCGGAATAATGTTGAGTTCAGAAAATCTCTCTGACAGAAATACTTTTGAAGAGGCAGAAAAGATTACACTCAAAGAATTCAAAAATGCCAAAATCAACAAAGGAGAACTTAGTCTGACAGTACCGGCCAAATCGGTAGTAACCCTGACTATTCAATAATACAGTATAAATCGGGATGTGAGGACATTCCAAATAAAACATAGAATGCGTACATACAATTTTTTAGCCTTCGATCTGGGAGCCACCAGCGGACGAGCCATTTTGGGAACGTTGGGCGAAGGTAAACTGGACATGAAAGAATTAACTCGGTTCCCCAACCTTATTATGCCCATCAACGGCAAATCGTATTGGAATATTTTTGGACTTTATGAATCACTCAAAGCAGGCTTAAGAGCTGCTGCTGCCTCCGGACAAAAGATCGATGCCATTGGTATCGACACCTGGGGCGTGGATTTTGTGTACGTGGGTAAGGACGGCACTTTTTTGGGTTGCCCCAGGGCCTACAGGGATCCATACACCGAGGGTATTCCCGAGAAGTATTTTAAATTAATTTCCCGTAAAGAAGTGTACGAACGAACCGGAATCCAGATAATGAATTTCAACAGCTTGTTTCAGCTTTATGCTGCTAAATTGGAAAATTCTTCAGCCCTGGAAGCCGCCGACAAAATTTTATTTATGCCCGATGCTCTGTCGTATATGCTAACCGGGAAAATGGTTTGCGAATACAGCATAGCTTCCACGTCACAAATGCTCGATCCCCGGACCAGGAAATTTGATCCTTCTTTGCTCGAAGCTGCGGGTATAAATGCAGATATATTACCCGAAATAACAGATCCGGGAGTGGTGATAGGCCCGCTTTGCGATGCTTTGGCCGAAGAAAGCGGACTGGGCAAAGTTCCGGTCATTGCCGTAGCCGGACACGATACCGGTTCGGCCGTGGCTTCGGTTCCGGCCGAAAACGAATGTTTTGCCTACCTGAGTTCAGGTACCTGGTCGCTGATGGGTATCGAAGTAAGAGAACCCATTATCAACGAAGATTCCTTTCAGATGAATTTCACCAACGAAGGCGGTGTAGACGGAACCACTCGTTTCCTGAAAAATATTACCGGTATGTGGTTGCTGGAACAATGCCGTAAGGAATGGAAAAAGACAGGCGTTTCCTATTCTTATCCGACAATAGTGGAACTGGCCTCTTCGGCCGATGGTTTCCGTTCATTGGTAGATCCCGACGATCCCTCTTTTGCCAATCCGGCAAGTATGGTCAAGGCCATCGTTAATTATTGTACGACTACCGGTCAGCCTGTGCCCCAGAACCATGCTCAATTCATCCGCTGTATCTTCGACAGTCTGGCTCTCAAGTACAATTACGTGTTGAGCAAATTGCAACAAGTGGCCAGCTTCAAGATTGAAAAACTGCATATCATTGGAGGAGGCGCCCAAAACCGCCTGCTTAACCAGTTTACATCCAATGCAATTGGCATGCCAGTAGTGGCCGGCCCGGTCGAAGCTACTGCCATCGGCAATGTCATGATGCAGGCCAAGGCCCTGGGAGTGGTTGCGAACTTGCAAGAGATGCGTACACTTATTTCTTCTTCAATTACTCCCGAAGTATTCCTGCCTCAGGATACTATTACCTGGTCTTTGGCATATCAGAAGTATTTAAATATCATCAAACGATAATCATTAATCATTAAAAACTAGAACATTATGGTAAAAGAAAAACTCGTTCAGCAGGCATTCGATATTGCCAAAGAACGTTATGCAGCTGTTGGTGTCGATGTAGATGCCGCCTTGAATAAACTCCAAAAAATTTCTTTATCTCTGCATTGTTGGCAGGCTGACGATGTCAGTGGATTTGAAAATCCCGACGGAGAGTTGACCGGTGGTATTCAATCAACCGGGAATTACCCAGGTAAGGCCAGAAATATCGAGGAATTGAGGGCAGACATAAAAAAAGCCACTTCTTTTATTCCCGGAAAACATCGTTTGAATCTTCATGCTATTTACGGTGATTTCCAGGGGAAATTTGTTGATCGTG
>JAQUTN010000204.1 GCA_028694375.1 Bacteroidales bacterium | reverse complement strand
GTAACTGCCAAAATTATTGCCCTGATCACCGTAATTGCGGCGGGGACGATCCTGAGAACCCTCCGAACTGTAAGGACGGCGGGGACGATCCTGAGATCCTTCACTGCCAAAAGGACGGCGGGGACGATCCTGAGGACCTTCGCTGCTATAAGGACGGCGGGGACGGTCTGAACCGTAACTGCCAAAACTATTGCCCTGATCGCCGTAATTGCGGCGGGGACGATCCTGAGAACCCTCCGAACTGTATGGACGGCGAGGGTAATCATCATGAGAACTTTGATCGGAATTTGTTTTCTTGTTTTTTTCTGCCCGGTTGTCAGCTGCACCTTCGTCAGGCTTTCCTGTCCGGTTTTCGTTGTTTGTTGTCATTGTTGTTCTTTAAAAAAAATAAATTGAATAACCTTCTCGGTTAAGATGGTGTGTATGTGTTAATTTCCTGTATATGTGCTTGGAGTAATGTTTCTGAGCTCTGCCTTCACGGCATCGGAAACATCCAATTTCGAAATAAATTCCTGAATGGAAGCTTCAGTAATTGTCTGGTTGGTCCTTGTCAGAGACTTTAGTGCTTCGTAAGGTGCCGGATAGGCTTCGCGCCTAAGGATGGTTTGTATACCTTCGGCAACCACAGCCCAGTGATTGTCCAAATCTTGTTGTATAGCCAAAGGATTCAGTACTAATTTGTTCAATCCTTTCAAGCTGCTCTGAATGGCAATAAGCGTATGAGCCAGAGGTACACCAACATTCCTCAATACGGTTGAGTCGCTTAAATCACGTTGCAGACGCGACACCGGTAATTTATCGGCCAAATGGGTAAACAAAGCATTAGCCAGCCCGATGTTGCCTTCGGAATTTTCAAAATCTATAGGATTGACTTTGTGTGGCATAGCCGACGAACCCACTTCGCCAGCTTTGATTTTCTGCTTGAAATAATCCATCGAGATATACAACCAGATATCTCTGTCCAGATCAAGCAAAATGGTGTTAATACGCCTCAAACCGTCAAAAAGGGCTGCAAGATTGTCGTAATTGGAAATTTGTGTGGTAAATTCCTCGCGTTTAAGACCCAAGGTGTTTTCTAAGAAATCCGCTGCAAAAATCTTCCAGTCGTAGGCAGGATAAGCGGCACAGTGAGCGTTGAAATTGCCGGTGGCTCCACCGAATTTAGCAGAATGAGGCAGCGCTTTCAGAGACTTCAGTTGCTCTCTGAGCCTGTAAACAAATACCATAAGCTCTTTGCCCAAACGAGTAGGCGAAGCCGGCTGACCGTGAGTTCTGGCTAACATGGGAATTTCTTTCCAGTCCTGAGCCAGATTTTCAAGCCGTTCACACAAGGACTCAATCAAAGGATAGTATTGCTCTTCTACAGCTTCTTTTATAGATAAAGGGACTGCTGTGTTGTTGATATCCTGCGAAGTCAATCCAAAATGGATGAATTCTTTGTAAGCTTGCAGGCCAATCTTGTCGAAACGCTCTTTGAGAAAATATTCAACCGCCTTGACATCGTGATTGGTAACCTGCTCAATCTCTTTTATGCGCTGAGCATCAACGGATTTAAAATCTTTGTAAATTATTCTCAGAAGTTCAAAGTACTCCCGGGGAACTTGTTCTAATTGTTCCAGGGGCAAACGGCAGAGGGCGATAAAATACTCCACTTCGACCTGTACGCGATAACGCATCAGGGCTAATTCCGAAAAATAAGCTGCCAAAGCTGAAGTCTTGCTGCGATACCTGCCATCTACGGGAGATATGGCCGTCAATTCAGTTAAATCCATTCCCTTTTGTTTCGTTTTATAAAAGAAGCGGTGCAAAGATACTATTTTGCAATGATATAGCCACACATTCCATTAAGTTTTACTTCTTTTTTAAAAATAAGACCGTCGATGATTTAAAAAATTCTTGAATAAAAATTTGCCGGAACAAAAATTCAAACTATCTTTGCCGCGCTTTTTGCAAGAAAAGGGCGTTTAGCTCAGCTGGTTCAGAGCAT
Organism: Bacteroidales bacterium; assembly: GCA_028694375.1. Lineage (GTDB taxonomy): Bacteria > Bacteroidota > Bacteroidia > Bacteroidales > UBA1402 > UBA1402. The sequence goes on along the minus strand of JAQUTN010000204.1, from coordinate 659 downwards.
CTGCCTTACAAGCAGAGGGTCGGCGGTTCGAATCCGTCAACGCCCACAAATTAAGCCTCGAGGGATTTATCGGGGCTTTTTTTTTCGGATATTATACACTATCTTTCGGCAATTTTCCTCTACCCGGCTTTAGAATGAAAGACTTTATACGACTACTGTTCCGTTTGGTTCCACCCTATAAGAAAAATGTGTTCTTAAACGTACTGAACAATTTTCTGTCTACCTTGTTCAGCCTGTTTTCCTTTGCCCTGATTATTCCGATACTGGAAATTCTATTTCAGATCAACGACCAAACCTACACTTTTCACGAAAATGTCTGGAGTCTGCCGGCTGCTGATATTGCCGAAGCACTCAAAGACAATTTTTATTATTTTGTTGTTTCCACCATCGAAAAAAGCGGCGGAGGAGTTACTTTGTTGATTTTAGGAGCCTTTCTGATAGCTATGACTTTTCTTAAGACGGGTTTTATGTATATGGCCTCGCTCAATATGATTACCATACGCACTTCCGTCTTGAGAGATTTGCGCAATACCATCTTCGAAAAAGTACTGAATCTGCCCCTGGGCTTTTTTTCCGAAGAAAAAAAGGGCGATATTATTTCGCGCATGTCCAACGATGTGACCGAAGTCGAAAATTCCGTAATGAGTTCATTGGATATG
>JAQUTN010000203.1 GCA_028694375.1 Bacteroidales bacterium | reverse complement strand
ACCCCGACCTTTTTGTTTTCGGCCATTTCCTTGTTGCTGCTGGCTTATACCAATCGTTTTCTTTCTTACGCTCAAGTGGTAAGAACCCTCAAGGACAAATACCTCGAAGATCCCGACAAGGTGAAAGCTGCCCAAATTGCCAATCTCCGCAAACGCTTGTATATGACCAGAGCCATGCAACTGTTGGGCATCAGCAGCCTTTTTCTTTGTGTAGTCACCATGTTTTTGATTTACGTGGGTTTGCAGCTACCGGCTGTGTATGTTTTCGGATTGGCTATTTTACTGCTGATTGCCTCGCTGGGTGTTTCGGTCTTCGAAATTCAGATTTCGGTCAAGGCTCTGGAATTGCATTTGAGCGATATGGAGATAACTCGGGAAAACAAGGATTAATAAATTTCAGAGCCGTTTGATCATTTTCAGGGCATTCTCTCCCTTGCCGTAGTAATCTTCCAAAATTTCAAGGGCCTCGAAGCCATTGCGGGTATACAGACTGATAGCCGGGCTGTTTTCGGTATTCACTTCGAGGCTGAGGGCCGGCAAACCAAGTTCCCGGGCGTAAGCTGTCGCTTTCTCGATAAGAGCCTGGCCCAGTTTCATCCCCCGCCGGGCAGGATCTACGGCAATGGAGTAAATACGCAGACTGTGGTGGTTCTTATGTGTTAACACAGAAAGATATGCGGCAATTTTTCCTTCAAGCTCCAGCACCAGAAACAAGCCCCTGGCTTTGGTGATAAGGTAAAGCAATTGAGAGCGCGAAAAGCGTTCGGCTTCGAAGGAGCTGTTTTCGATATTGACTACAGCCTTCAGGTCGGCTCTTGTTGCCTGGCGTATCAGCATACTCAGAATCGTTCTTTGTTGTTCAGGGACCGCTCAAAATAATCCAATATACGGAAATAGAGTTCGTTACCCAGCACAATATCTTCGCAGCCGTGATCAATACTGGGATTGTCGTTGATTTCAATCACCATGGCCTTGTCTTTGACCATTTTGAGGTCAACACCGTACAAGCCTTTACCAATCAGGGAGGCCGCTTTGACTCCGGTTTCGATGACCGTGCGCGGCACCTGATAAATGGGTATGGTTTCCACAATGCCACTGTAGCTGCGTCCCGACTGGAAATGGTGATAAATCTGCCAATGGCCTTTGGCCATGTAGTACTTGCAGGCATAGAGGGGTTCCCCGTTGAGCACGCCCACACGCCAGTCGAATTCGGTGGGAGTAAAGGCCTGAGCCAACAGAATGGCCGATTTTTCGAAGAGTTTATCCAAGGCATCATCCAGGGCTTCGGCTGTTTCTATTTTGACCATGCCGATCGAAAAAGAGCCGTCGGGGATTTTCAAAATAAAGGGAGTACCGATGTTTTCGGCAATTTCTTCGAACGAAGGGCGCCTGGATTTGAACATCAGCATGGAGGGAGGAACCGGAATTTTTTCCTTTTCGAACAATTCGTTCAGGTAGACCTTGTTGGTGCAACGAATTATGGACAAAGGGTCGTCAATTACCGCCAAGCCGTGTTGTGCCGCCAATTGAGACAAATGAAAAGTATAATGATTGAGCGAAGTAGTGGTGCGGATGAACAAGGCATCAAACTCCATCAGGCGATTGGCGTCTTCTTCGGTGATAAATTCCGTATGAATACGCATTTTTTTGGCCACCTCGCTAAATTTTTTCAGGGCTTGCTTGTTGCTGGGCGGAAACTTCTCTTCGGGATCGTAAAGTATGGCCAGGCTAAAGCGGTTGGTTTTGGTGGAACGGGGTTGTTGCCAGATCCGTTGGCTAAAACGATCGAGAGCCTCGGCAAAGGCGGTTTGCTGCTCGTCGCTGAGTTCTCTTAGCGGAAGAGCCTGCACGCTTTCAATTTGATTTCTGGAGCGTTTATTGAAAGTGACTTTCAGAATAGGACAGGGATAATGCTCAAAAATAAAGCGGGCTATTTTTTCGAGGCCTTTTTCTTTGCAGGAACCAAAGTAAATTACCATACTCCAGGTATCTTCGGGGATTTCGTGTGCCTGTATCCACTGATGACAAATTCGTTGCAGGTTTTGATCCATACGGATACCTGTACCGCTTTCGAGTTTATTTATGATGTCGATGCCGGGAATCACCTGATGTCCTCTGGTTTGGGCCAGCAGGGAGCAGTAATAGCCTTCGGAATTGTAGCTGTAATCGTTGCTCAGATTTATCACCAACTTGCGGCTTTTTTCGCTGCTTTTGTATTGCAGGTAATCCGATACGGTATGGAGGCTGCTGGTTTCGTAATAAGGAGCCCAGTCGCGGAGGGAATCGAGCAGAATCAACACATTGTTGTTCATACAAATCTTTAACAGGCAGCACATTATCTATGCTGAAAGAGGGCCGCCCTTTTCTTGTTTCAGCGGCTCAAAGGTAGAGAATTTCCTGACTAATTGTACCGGGCGATAAAAAATTACAGTTTCAAGTGAACACGCTGGTAATAACAAAAAAAAGCAGTCACAAATTCATGTAACTGCTTTTTTTTGATACGTGGGCCCAACTGGGCTTGAACCAGTGACCCCCTGATTATGAGTCAGGTGCTACTAACCAACTGAGCTATGGGCCCGCTTTGGAGTTACCTCCGCAAAGCGGCTGCAATATTACTGCTTTTTAATGAAACTGCCAAAGCCGAAACGT
>JAQUTN010000202.1 GCA_028694375.1 Bacteroidales bacterium | reverse complement strand
AATTAAGAGAATCACCGCTGCTCAAAGGCAGGTAGCCTGCAAGATCGGGGTGTTGATACTTGTTAATTTGCCTTACTTCTTTGGTTACCGGAAAGTAACTTGCTCCGGTTGTATCTTTTACTACACCGGTTGTATCGGTGTAGCTGTATTGATAACAGAATTCAAATTCGGCGTGTTCTATATACATCAGGTTTCCGTTCCCGAAACTGGGACTGACAGCAATGCCGTGTAGCACTGAATCAGAAAATTCTCTCGGATTGGCGAAATACTGAGGATTGATTCTGTTTTCCCGAAGTATCCTCTGGGCAAAGGCGGTGTCAATGGTAACCCTGATGCTCGAATAATTGCCGGATGTTTCAATATCGGTAAAAGGTTCTCCGGTAGAATAGGTGACCGAACCAATCTTGTTCGATTTATCGTAGTAATTCTCGGTATTTATGTTGGTATAGTAGGGTTTTGTATGGTCCAGAGCTTTTGTAAGTTCATATACGCTCAATTCCATTAAGGCGAGAGAGTCGCCGAACCAATCGTTGTAATACAGATACAAGTAGGCAGAATCTATTCGCCGGATACTTTCGTCAAAGGTAAAATTCAGGGGGCAATACACCTGGGCTAAAAATTCCGCTTTGGTGGTTCCGAAAAAAGCATCGGTAAATTCACCCAACAACGCAATACTGTTTTTGTAAAGTATAGAATCGACTTCTACGGTTTCTGTCGTCAAAAAGAAACTGGCTGTATCGGTCGATACAACATCGCCAGGAGGTTGTATGCTGCCTCCGATGTTTTGACCTTCCGTGCACGATAAAGCGGTAAACAGGAGCGTGATCAACACGCCGGGAATAAAAAACTTAGGCATATTAAGCTTGTTCTAAAAGAAGGTCGTAAAATTCGCTGTAATCAGAAAAGTCTTCGCTTTCTTTGGCAATCATAAAAGGTTTGCCCGATTCTTCCGCTGCTTTTTTTACTTTGCTGCTGATTGTGGGACTGGCCTGAATGATGCCGTCGGCATAGCGTATTGCCAACTTTGTCAGGTTAAGATAATCAGCTTTGCTTTTGATCTCGGAAATATCATCCTGCTCAAGACCCTTCACCAGAAGCTTGTGGTTGAATACTTTCCGGAAGCTTTGATCGAAAGCATCGTTATAAATAGAATATACTATTTTTGTATCCCTGAAGCAGGGGTCATCGTCGAAGGCTTTTTTTATGTACAAGGGAGCCAGGGCCGAAAACCATCCGTGACAATGAATAATATCAGGTGTCCAGCGAAGTTTTCGAACAGTCTCGATGACGCCGCGCACAAAAAAAATGGACCTCTCGTCGTTATCAAAATAATCTATGCCCGATTCGTCACAAACCAAGGCTTTGCGTTGAAAAAAATCGTCGTTATCGATGAAATAGACTTGCATGCGGGCCGCCTGTATAGAGGCCACTTTGATAATCAGCGGATGATCGTTGTCGTCTATAATCAGGTTCATACCTGATAGCCTGATTACTTCGTGTAATTGGTTTCTGCGCTCGTTTATGCAGCCATATTTGGGCATAAAGGTCCTTATTTCACTGCCATTATCCTGTATTGATTGAGGTAGAAGGCGGCAGATGGACGAAAGTTCCGTTTCTGGAACGTAAGGCATAATTTCTTGACAGATGAACAGTACTTTCGCCGGTTTCATAAAAACAAAAGAATTGTAAACATTTAAGTGCAAAGATACTAAAAAAAACAGCTGGATATGCAAGAAATGAGCGTATTATTTTTTTTAATGATAAAATTTTGGTTTTTTTGCGCCCTCTTTTGAGTGAGAATTCAAGTCAATTTTTAGTTGTTTATGCAAGTAATAAAAACAAAAAATCAACTAAGGGAGATTTTAAACAGAGAACGCAGCAAAGGCCGTAGTATAGGCCTTGTTCCCACTATGGGTGCTTTACATCAGGGACATATTTCTCTGATAGAGCGTTGTGTGCAGGAGAATGATTATTGTGTCTGCAGTATCTTTGTAAATCCGACCCAGTTTAACGATAAAAAAGATCTGGTCAAATACCCCAGACAGCCCGAAAAAGATGCCGCAATGTTGCAAAAGGCCGGTTGTAACTTGTTATTTACGCCCGATGAACAGGAAATGTATCCCGAAGAAGATACCCGCATTTTCTATTTCGGGCAACAAGAGGAAGTAATGGAGGGAGTTTACAGAAAAGGTCATTTCAATGGAGTTGCTCAGATAGTAAGTAAACTTTTCGACCTGGTGCAACCCGATAAGGCCTATTTTGGACAAAAAGATTTTCAACAATTGGCCATAGTTCGAAAAATGGTTGAACAACTTGAAATGAAAATTCAACTTGTCCCCTGTCCGATTGTGCGTGAAAAGAGTGGACTAGCCATGAGCAGCCGTAACGAGCTTTTAACGGTAGAGCAAAAAGAAAAAGCAGCCCTCATATCTAAATATTTATTTGAAAGCCTTACCTTTGTTACGAAGAAAAGCCCGGCAGAGATCAAAGAGTTTGTAATAAATGGAATCAAGGCCGAGCCAATGCTTCGCCTGGAGTATTTTGAAATTGTTGACGGAACTACCTTACAAAGCATTCACGACTGGACTGATTCTTCCTGCGTGGTAGGATGCATTGCGGTATATTGCGGATCCGTACGCTTAATTGATAACATA
>JAQUTN010000052.1 GCA_028694375.1 Bacteroidales bacterium | reverse complement strand
GAATGCTGAAAGAGTTATGGCTTTGCGTTAAAAAATGCCGGCGACTGCCTTAGGTAACCCTATTGTCCCAACCCCTATAAATTGGACAAATTTGTAGTCATATTCCTGTCGAGCAATAGGCTTAGGTTTCACAATTATGCGCTACAATAGTTCCAATTTGCTTCCATCAAGTTTTTCTATGCGTATGTAACCATATTTTTTGGCAAAATAGATAGATTTAATATTAGTCCAAGAATCAAATTTAGTTTGTGGATAAAACTTATAAACGTCCTGATATTGTTTGCCAAGTACGATGGCAGTATCAAGAGAAAAAGTGTCAACCTGAGGAGAATCGTACTGTCTGGTAAAAGCAGTTTTGCCATTAGCACCTACATAAAAGGTTATTTTACTTTTCCCGATGTCTGAAGTTCTGTAAACACTAATTTCAGCATATTTAAATCCCGTATTTTTATCAAATTCTAACTTGGAACTTCCATAAATGTCTTCAACATTCATAATTGCCCAATAATTCAAAGATGTATGAATTTCTGTTTTTGCCAACACCACTATAGTATCTAAATCATTTAGCAGAAATTTTATTGAATCCTGATAGTTTACCTTTTCTCCTACATAAAGCAGCGTGTCCTTATCAAAATACAAATGACTCAAATCATCGCTGGTGAATTGCCTGTATCTGAGGGTGTCGTCAATCTCCAATCCTACACATCCAATCAGGGCAAGAGTAATCAATAATAAAATAGATTTCTTCATGGTTATGGTTCTTTAGTGACTCCAATTACAAAGGTAGGATTAGGCGCAATCTTTAATAAATTTACCACCGACAAATCATATATTGAATTTATTGTGTCAGTTGGAATAATCGCTGGTTCAATATAACTGTCAATGACATATCCCTGTAAGTATTTTTTAAGGTATTGCACAAATGTAATGATTTATAAATAATACAAAACATATATTGTGGTAAATAATTTCTTAAAGAAAGACTTTATAATGTGGTTTAGCGGTTTAAATTCTTTACTCTGCTATAGTTGATTAGAGCGCAAGCGTACAGCCAGTAAAGCGCTGCAAAAATCAACCAGAGTGATTTTATTCCAAAACCGTAATATGAAAACAGGCCTGCTTTACTTCCTTAACGACGAGACAACGACCCTCGTTCGACATTTCGGTCAGCACTTCGGCCAGTGGGTGGCGCATCATGTCGTGCCGGCAAAAGCCTTCCGGGGCCGGTTTTTCGTGTTTTGGCAGGAATTCCTTGTACGAAATATCAAAGGAAGTTCCGTAAATATGAGACGATTCGTTTTTGGTGGCGTTGACATTGCGCTTGCCCAGGCCCTGCTGGCTTTCGTTAGTTCGCAAAACCGAACTCACCATTAAATAATACGACGGCAGGTTTAGTTCCTTAAGCTTGTCGTGAAAACGCTCGCCAATCTCCTCCAGCAGATCCACCGCCTTGGGTACCAGATATGGCTCTGAATGCGTCAGATTTTTCAAGCGATAGGTATCGGCCTCTTCTTTTAAGGCCTTGAGTTTACGACGTCTCAAAAGTCCGGGCAATTTCTCCTCCATTTCAGCATTGGATGCAAAAGGTTCGATGCCCATCAATCTGCCGCTCACGAGGTGCAGATCGTTATTGTCCCTAAGCTTGCCAACCTTCCAGTGCCTGGTCGAAATCACCTTGCAATCGGGACATTGCCCCAACTTATAAAAGGTGGTATTTTTGGACAGTTTAGCCTCTTTCTTATCATTATTGCCCAAAGAGCGAGCTAAGGCTATCATAACAAGACAGGTGCAAAATCCAATAACAAAAATATAGAGGCTGAAGAGTATGGATCGACGCATGGTTGTAATAGTCTTATTTCAATAGTTGTTCCGCCTTATCGAGAGCCTTGCTTATATGGTCAAAAATAAAGTCTTTGCCAATATAGTCAGCAAGACCGGAACGGTCAAGCACATCGTAAACTTTTTTGTTTACGCCGCTCAAAATAATTTGTATTTGATCCCTTTTGGAGTTCTCACACAAGCTACGCAGATTTTTTATGCCGGTGGAATCAATAAAAGGTACTTTACGCATCCGAATTATTCGCACTTTGGCCCGTTGTTTTTTGATTTCCGAACTGATTTCGTTGAAAGTGTTGGCCACACCAAAAAAGAAGGGCCCGTCAATTTCGTATATTTCAATACTGCTGTTTATTCTTTCCAAGATAGCATTGGCTTCGGGATCTTCGCTTCTTTCAATCTCGTTTTCGATTACTTTGATGCTCGAGGTTTCCATTACCCGTTTGATAAACAGTATGCAGGCCAGTAATAATCCCAGAGAAATGGCTACGGTAAGATCAAAAATTACTGTTAAAAAGAAGGTCAACAATAATACCAGCACATCGCTTTTGGGATTTTTTAGCAGAGATTTAAAGGAGCGCCATTCGCTCATATTATAGGCCACCACCACCAAAATTCCGGCCAGGCAGGCAAAGGGAATATTTGCAGCCAGAGGCATCAAAAACAGATACACCAGAAGCAAAAAAACTGCGTGTACAATGCCGGCCACAGGAGTGCGACCTCCGTTGTTAATATTGGCCATAGTTCTGGCTATGGCTCCTGTCGCGGGAATACCGCCAAAAAACGAAGATAGAATATTGGCCAGTCCCTGGCCGATCAGCTCGGTATTGGAATTGTGCTTTTTCCCGGTAACCCCGTCTGCCACCATGGCAGAGAGCAAGCTTTCGATGGCTCCCAGCATGGCTATGGTAAATGCCGGGCCTAGTAATAACCTGATGGATTGTAAAGTAATGGCCGGTGTACTGGGTTTGGGCAGCGGAGCACCACCGCTTAGTTCGGGATAAACATTACCGATGGTGTCGATTTCGACCCCGAATTTTTTAAGCACAATAACCAGCAAGGTCGAAAAAACAATAGCTACCAGCGATCCGGGAATGACTTTACTGACTTTTTTCCAAAGAAAGCTCAACACAACTGTAAACACAGCAATGCCGGCAGCCCAGGGATTGATGCTTCCTATGTGTTTGGCGTAGCAGATCCACTTCTCAATAAAATCCGAAGGCACCGAAAGAGCCGAACCATCCAGGGCTTTCAAGCCCAAAAAGTCTTTTATTTGGGTCGAAAAAATTACCAGGGCGATTCCACTGGTAAAACCTACTATGATGGGATAAGGCATAAATTTAATGATGTCTCCCAATTTGAGCAGCCCCATCAATACCAGCAAAATTCCGGCGAGTGCAGTAGCAATAATCAATCCCGTAAGTCCGAATTGGGCGACCACTCCGGAAATAATAACTATAAAAGCACCGGTAGGACCTCCAATCTGAACATGGGAACCACCGAACAAAGAGATAGCCAGTCCCCCGATAATTGCGGTAATCAGGCCTTGTTGCGGGCTCACCCCGCTGGCAATGCCAAAAGCGATGGCCAAAGGTATGGCGATCACTCCCACAATAATACCGGCCGTAAGGTCTTTAACTAACAAGGCTTTGGAGTATTGCCTGTTTTTAATCAATTCGTAAAACTTGGGTTTAAAAGCCTGATCAAGTTTAAACTTAGTTGTAGTCATTCTTATAGCCGCTAGGCTGTTTTAAAAAAACGGCGCAAAGGTAGCCATTCAAACGAAATTTTGCAGTATTTTTGTAGGTTAATTTTCTTATTTAAAATTATGCCACTAAATCTGCCCCCTTTATTACCCGCCATAGATATTTTGAAAAAGGAAAATATCTTTGTAATGGACGAAAGCCGGGCATCAACCCAGGATATTCGTCCACTCAGGATAGTGGTGCTCAATTTAATGCCGATCAAGATCACCACCGAAACCGATTTAATCCGCCTGCTCTCGAATTCTCCTTTGCAGTTGGAAATCAAGTTGATGAAGATAAAAAGCCATACGCCAAAAAACACTCCGGTGGAGCATATGAAGGCTTTTTATAAAACCTTTGAACGGCTGCGCAACGAAAAATTTGACGGTATGATTATTACCGGAGCCCCCGTTGAGCACCTTGATTACGAAGAGGTCACTTATTGGGAAGAAATCAAGGAAATATTCAATTGGTCTCGCACGCACGTTACCTCGACTATGTATATTTGTTGGGCTGCGCAAGCTGGTTTATACCATGAATACGGAATTCCCAAATACAATTTGCCCGAGAAAAAATTCGGTATTTTCAAACACAAGGCCAATCAGCCGGAATATCCCTTGTTCAGAGGCTTTGACGATGAATTCTATGTGCCTCACAGTCGTTATACCGAAATTCGTCGCGAAGATATTTTAAACAAACCGGAATTGACTTTGCTGGCCGAATCTAACGAAGCCGGTGTGTATATCGTTATGGGTCGTAACGGCAGAGAGTTTTATGTGACAGGCCATTCTGAGTACGCACCCGAAACCCTGCATAAGGAATATATCAGAGATCTGGACAAAGGGCTGAACATCGCTGCTCCCTGCAATTATTACACCGATAACGATCCCGCCAAACAACCACTGGTTCGATGGAGAGGACATGCCAACCTGCTGTTTAGCAATTGGCTGAACTATTTTGTATATCAGGAAACTCCTTACGATATCAGCCAGGTTCATTGACGGCTAAAGGGCTTATATGGCAACTAAAGCAATGACCCCTGAAAAGATAGCAACCAATCAGTCTTTGGCTCCGAACCGACCACCTAAGAAAATTGAGCTTCTATCTCCTGCCAAAGACCTGAATTCAGGCATTGAAGCTATTTTGCACGGGGCCGATGCTGTGTACATCGGTGCACCCAAATTTAGCGCCAGAGCCGCTGCTTCCAATTCCCTGCAAGACATTGAGGCCCTGGTGAATTTTGCCCATCCCTACAGGGTCAAAGTGTATGTGGCTCTCAATACGATTCTTCACGACGAAGAATTACCGGAAGCCGAAAAAATGATTCAGCAATTGCATCAAATAGGTGTCGATGCGCTGATAGTGCAGGATATGGGAATCTGTCAACTGGATTTACCTCCTATTCCCTTACACGCCAGCACTCAGACGGACAATCGCTGTGTGGAAAAAGTCCGTTTCCTCGAAGAAGCCGGATTCTCGCAAGTGGTGTTGGCCCGGGAATTAACCCTGGAAGAGATTCGCCGGATAGCTGCCCAATCGGCTGTGCGTCTGGAAGTTTTTGTGCACGGAGCCTTGTGCGTGAGCTACAGCGGACAATGTTATATGAGCCAGGTACTTGCTTCGCGCAGTGCCAACAGGGGCGTTTGTGCGCAATATTGCCGCTTGCCCTACACGCTGATTGACTCAAAAGGGCGGATTTTGATCAAAGACAAGCACCTCTTGTCGCTCAAAGACCTGAATCGAACGGAACAACTCGAAGCCTTGATTGATGCCGGTGTCAGTTCTTTCAAGATAGAAGGCAGGCTCAAAGATAGCAGCTATTGCAAAAATGTGACGGCCTGGTACCGTCAAAAGCTGGATGCAATCATTTCAAGGCGCGACGATTTGCAGGCCGCCTCTTCGCCGTATTGTCGTTATAGCTTTGAACCTGATGTGAATAAATCCTTCAACAGAGGATTCACTTCCTATTTCCTGGCAGGCAAACGCGAGATTTTTATTCAGCCCGGAACACCCAAATCCCTGGGAGAAGCTATAGGGATGGCTCAGCCACAAAATCAAAGCCTTTTGTATAAAGGAAATGTTCAGCTACACAACGGAGACGGCCTGAGTTATTTCGATGAAAAGGGAAATTTTGACGGATTCCGTCTGAATAAAATAGAGGGGAAAGCATTGATTCCGGCCGGCTGGACTTCCTTGCCCAACAAGGCGGTATTTTTGTATCGTACTCACAATCAGGTGTTTGAACAAGAGTTGGCAAAACCTTCTGCCACTCGCTACATTCCTGTTCAACTGAGTTGCAGAGCCTTGCCTTTTGGTTTTGTGCTGGAAATAAAAGACAGGGAGGGAAACAACGCGAGTATTGCTTTTGAATCAGAAAAAATACCAGCCAATAAGTCCCAAAGAGACATCCTGCTCAAAACCCTGAGTAAAAATACCTGCCCACCCTACGAAGTGAGCTCTTGTCAACTGGAAGGAGTCGAGGGCTACTTTGTGCCTTTGTCCGTATGGACTGCCCAGCGCAATCTTTTGTACGAGCGCTTCGATTTGGTACGCAGGCTTTCGTACAGAAGAGAAGAAAAAGTCTTTAAGCCCGGTTTCCATCCTTATCCTCAGGATACTTTAAATTATTTAGGTAATGTGCTCAACCGCAAAGCTTTTGAATTTTACAAACAGCACGGTGTTCAGGCCATTTCGCCTGCCCTGGAATCAAAAAATACAGGGAACAGCACAACAAGCAAGGGAGATGAAATTGTTCTGATGCGTTGTAAACATTGCCTGAGGCATTACCTGGGTGCTTGCCCCAAAGAAAGTGATTCTGTAGAACTGGAAGAGCCTTTGTATTTACTGCACCAAGGGGAGAAGCTGCGCCTTAAATTCGACTGCAAAGCTTGTGAAATGTTGGTAATGAAATAATTACTCCGGCCTGTAAAGCGATTCGGTCAGGATTTTATCGGCATCTGTCTCCATCATCAGGCCTAAAACGCTGAGCTCTTTGTGATTTTGCATGTAGGCTTCGACCATTTTCAGCCCTGTCCAAAGCACAGCTCTTGAGGGTGATTCCCGGGTAAAATAGACAGTAGCAGGCCCGTCACCGATGTATTTACTCAAGACCAGATGATCCCTGCTGTACAAATGTTCGTATTCCAGGATGCGCTCCCACATTCTTTTCTCGTTGGCAGCACACCAGTCTGCTTGTTCTTTGGTCCAGCCAGTCAGGTATTCAATTTCTGTTTTAGGAAAGAGCAATTTGAGGACAAACAGCATTTTGCCTTCGTAAACAATGAAATCCAGCAAACGGCTATCTTCCATAATGGAGGCATTGGTAAATTCAGACCGCAGCCAGCCGTTCAGACAATCGGGAACCAGTTGTTCCGCTCTCATTCGCTGGCGTTGGTAATCGTAAAAAAGGCTCTGATACAAAGCATAGTCGCTGCCCAGGTATTTGTCGAGACTGACCGAAAGGATGGATGGAGCCGAAACCACCGACTGGCTAAAACCCGATAAATGGGTGGACACAGCCGGCAGAGGCATATCCGGAACAAAGTGACACAGCCGGTGAAAGGCTACAGAGAGTTGTTTTTGGTAGATTTCGAGATTGGGGAACAATGCCTGGCAATCGGAGTAGACTTTTTGCATGGTGGAATCCAGGCGAAACATCTCGAGGAAAGAATCGGTATGGGCCTCACCTTCGGAACCGAATTGCATGATTTGATTAGAGAAAAGATCGCTAAAAACGGAATCTTCGATGCGGCCGTCTTCGAAAAAGTCTTGCTCGTAGCGTGTAAACACCAGAGAATGTTTGGGTTCCCCGGGCACACGATAGCGTTTTTCATTGCCGCAGGCGCTCAGGAGCAAGAGGGCAGCGACAAAGAGCAGGAATTTTTGCCAACTCATTTTACCGAAGTCGATTTTACATTACCCAACAGCGTTTCAGTCTTGACTTTTTTAGGTTTCTCGTCCGTGTCGTAATAGACGGGTTCACGGCGAAATGCTCTGATGATGAGCAAAAAGCCTGCAAGCACAAAGGGAATACTCAGTAGTTGCCCCATATTCAACAGCATACCTTCTTCGAAAGCTTCCTGATTTTCTTTGACAAATTCAATCAAAAACCGGGACAAGAATATTCCGATCAAAAATACGCCGAACAAAAAGCCCTCCCGGTGTTTGAGCTTTGTTTTCCAATAAATCGTGTATAAAACAACAAAACTGAGCAGATAGCAAAGAGCTTCGTAAATCTGAGTAGGATGAGAGGGAGCCGAAAAAATAGGATCGGCGCCATGACGTACCTGATACCAATTGGTAATAAAACGAAATCCCCAGGGTAAATCGGTGGGATGGCCGTAAATTTCGTGATTTGCCAGATTGCCCAGCCGTATGAGCATACCTGCCAGAGCCACAGATATTACGATGCGGTCGAAAGTCCAGTTCAGGCTGCGCTTAGTTACTCTTTTGCTGTACAGCCAAACCGCCAGAATAATACCAATCGCACCGCCATGGCTGGCCAGTCCGCCTTCCCAAATCTTGATAATTTCCCAGGGATGTTGCGAATAATAATCCCAGGCATAAAAGAAAACATGCCCCAGACGAGCGCCCAGAGCGGCGGCAACAATGATATAAATAAAGAGCTTATCCACCCATTTATCGGGTACTTTCTCAGACTTAAACATTTTGGTAGTGATCAGCAAGCCAAAATAAAAGCCTAAAGCAAACAACAAACCATACCAGCGCACCTCCTTGCCAAACAAATTGAAAAGCTGAGGCGAAAAAGTCCAGGTAACAGCATCCAATATTCCCATTTTTCTTTTTTTTGAGTGCTCAAAGATAGCGTTTAGCGAGAGCAAAAGCAAAATTTATTTTGCTTTTGCCGAGCGTAGCTATCTTCCCGGGCGTAGCCCGAAAAGTAGCGTTTAGCGAGAGCAAAGCAAAATTTATTTTGCTTTTGCCGAGCGTAGCTATCTTCCCGGGCGCAGCCCGAAAAGTAGCGTTTAGCGTAGAGGGCGCAGCCCGAAAAGTGCGTTTAGCGAGAGCAAAGCAAAGTAATCTAACCAAAGCTAGTAAAACAAAGAGGCTGTCTCCCGCTTGCGCATGAGACAGCCTCCCGACCCAAATCAAACCTTTATCAAACTCTAAAATCCTCCACCTTGCCTGTTGCCACCCTGTCCGGGAGCTCCACTCTGACGTTGCATACGTCTTTGGGCCGCTTCTTCCAGTTGTTTGGCGTATTCTTTTTGCTGCTCAGGTGTAAACACTTTGTTTAATTCAGCAGTCTTAGCCTTGGTTGTTTCTTCTCTTTGTTTCATAAAAGCTTCGCGGTCAAATTCCTGACCACTGCTTCTCATTTCAGCCATGCGGACGGAGTCCTGTTGGGCATATTTAAGGCTGATCTTAAATACGTCTTTGGCTTGTTGTTCATTGAGCGAAAGACTGGTTTTTAATTGTTCAACTTCTCTTTCGGCTCTGCTCTGTGAGGTAAACTGACCACGTTGGCCGGTTCTTTGCTGTTGTTGAGCCATAACTGTTCCGGCTACAAACAGTAAGGCCGTCATAATTGCTAACGAAAACTTTTTCATAAAAACGGGAATTAAGAATAAATAAAGTGATTTTGCTAAACTGGGTATTAGAAATGATTCGATTGAAATCGTTTAATACCCGACAAGCAAATAATGATAAAATAACATCATTAAACACATCTTAATTAAAACCCTTTTCCTTTTTGATTTGTTCGTAAGCGGCATTCACCTCTTTGAATTTTTCGGCAGCCTTTTTTTGCACGTCTTCGCCCAAATGTTCCAGTTTATCGGGATGGTATTTGACAGCCATTCTTTTGTAGGCTTTCTTAATTTCTTCCACACTGGCTTCGGGGCTGATCTCAAGTATTTTATAGGCGCTGGTGGCGTCTTTTACAAACATGGCGCGGATCGATTCGTAATCCATTACCCTAATGCCCAGCCACGAGGCAATGCTTTGAATCAGCCGAATTTCGGTTTCTTGTAACTGACCGTCGCTTCGGCCCAATCCAAATAAATAATGTAAGAGTTGCAGGCGCGAGGCATAGTCCATGGCTTGTCTGATTTGTCGGCAAACCGGTGCCAGATCGTAGTCTTTCTTAATCAGCTCGCGAAATATCAAAATATATTGCTCGGCTTTTTGTTGTCCGAATTGTTGGAGAAAGAAATTTTTTACGTACTGAAGTTCCGATTTCAACACTTGTTGATCGGATTTCATGATGGCAGCCGAAAGAACCAGCAGGCTCAATCCAAAATCGCCTTCTCCGGTGCGGACTCTCTGATCTTGATCTTGTTGTTGGTAAGCGTATTTACCGGAATTGATGCTTTCGAATATCGAGCCAAACACAAAACCGAGTATTCCCCCCAGGGGACCTCCTGCCAGAGCCCAGCCCAGGGCTCCTCCTATCCATTTTAATGCACCCATTTGTAAAGAAAAATAGTATAAAATTAAACGACAAAGATACAGAAATTTATTATTCCTTATCTTTGTAACGTTTTCCCACCAAAAGCATCTATGCTATGTCCGATGCCTTGAATACCGATCTGTTGTTGATTGAAGCATGCCTAAAAGGAGATGCCAAAGCGCAGAAGGAGTTGTATGAGCAATACGCACGAAAAATGATGCCCATATGTCTCCGGTATTCGAACGATTATGAGACTGCCAAAGACCTCTTGCACGACGGATTTGTGCGGGTTTTTACCTATCTGGGTAATTACAAAGGCGAGGGCTCATTCGAAGGCTGGATGCGAAAGATCTTTGTCAATACTGCATTGGAACACTTGAGGAAACTCAGGGACAAACCGCATTTGATGAGCATAGAGGATGCTTACATGTCGGAGAGCAACGATTACTCTGCACTGGAAAAGATGACAGAGGCCGAGATAATAGCTTGTATTCAGGAATTGCCTCCCATGTATCGCAGTGTGTTCAATATGTTTGTCATAGAAGGTTATTCCCACAAAGAAATAGGAGAATTATTGAATATTACAGAGAGTTCCTCCAGAGTTTACCTGACCAGAGCAAAACAATTAATGCAGTCGATGTTGATTAAACGATATGGAAAAAATGAACGATACAGAATATAGGTCCTATTTTCAGCAGCGCTTGTCGAATTACCAAAGCGACAAGGTGCCTGAATTTGATCAGCTTTTTTCTAAGGCAGAATTGGCAGCTGTATCTGCTAAAACAAGCGGTTTCCGTTTGTGGCCGGTCGTATTGAGCATTACATCGGCGGCGGCTGTAGTTGCTTTACTGCTGATTCTGTGGCCGGCGGCCAAAGACTCCGATTACTACAGCTACAATAAATTCAGGGAGACTTTTGTGCTTCCCGAAGCTTCCTCCATAGAAATTAACAAAAGAATTCAGGTTTACGATGAGCCGGTACTTTTGTCGACGGCTGCTTTGCCCGATAATTCACACAGGCAGGTCTTACGCCGTTTCGAAACCATAGATGTTCAAATTCCTGTTTCGCCTGTAAATACTGCTTCTGAGAGTGTTTTATCCGAAAACACCGACGATGGAGGGCAGGAAACAGGCAATTCAAATATCCTGCAAGAACAGGTTCCGGCCGGCAGGTATCAGGTGAGTGAACTGATCAGTCAAAACACCTACGAACGAAGTATTCAGGAAGCACACAGGCTGGCTACCGAAAATGCCCGCCAGAAAAGGAGCATCTTCAGGCCTCGCTTAGGTTTTTCCGTCAATCAGAACAATGGTTTGTTGGCTTCGGTCAGCCCCAGTAGTTATCAATCGATGGTGGCCTCGGTCGCTAACGATTATCAGAATGCCTATTCTGTGTTAAACGCCGGCAACCTTATGCGCAGCGGAGAGGTGGATCCCAATGCCTGGGAACAACCGGGCAATCTGGTTTTGCCCGTGGTGGAAAAACCCAACTATCATTTCCCGCTCAATTTATCCCTCAGTGTTTCCCTGCCCCTTTCCTCCAGGCTGGAACTGCAGACAGGGCTCAGTTATTCTTATTTGACAGCTACTACAAGGGGAGAGACCGAACTCTACAGTTTTACCTTGTTTCAGGAACTGCATTACCTGGGAATACCTCTGAGAATAGCATATCGAATGATTGACAGTGACCGTTTCGGGATGTATACATCGCTGGGAGGCAGTATAGAAAAAGGCTTGACGGGCAGGCAAAAAAATACCGTTGTCAAAGTCGATAACAGAAGAGATGTATGGACAGGACAACAGTCCGTGCATGGTATTCAACCCATAGCGAGTGCTCAGTTGGGCTTCGATTATGCTTTGAATTCCAAACTGCAACTGTATCTTGAACCGGGTGTTGTTTATTATTTCGATACAAACCAGCCGCTGAGCATTCGTACTAAAAGCCCGCTTTTCTTCAATTTAGGCTTAGGTCTGCGTTACCGCATCTGATTTTTTTCTGCTTTTCTGTTTTGAGCGTAAAAAATATTGTGTACTTTTACGCCGTTTTTACAATGCTCCGTTGTGTAATGGTAGCACTACAGATTCTGGTTCTGTCTGTCTGGGTTCGAATCCTAGCGGAGCAACAAAT
>JAQUTN010000051.1 GCA_028694375.1 Bacteroidales bacterium | reverse complement strand
GCTTCAGATTACGGAGATCGTTCAGTCCGCAGAATGTTCGAGCGATATCGGTGCCCTGGGCTTTTTTGACTTTGTAAAAAAGTTTACGTACATCGGCAGGTACCGGGCTCATGCGCAAGCCATTCAAGGCTCTGTCGAGCATATGTGTTTGCATGCCTGCTTCGTGAAAAGGTTTGGTCCATTCGCGAACGGCCTTGTTGGGATTTTCTCCAAACAATAGGTTGATTTGTTCAAATCCTCCCCCGTTGGTTTCTACACGGGCAAAACAACCCATTTTTATAATATGTGGTGCAATCTTTACCAATTGATCAACTCTGGGAACATATTTACCGGACGATTGCCACATGTCCCTGAACATCAAACTGAATTTAATTTCTCTTCTCTTCATAAATTACCTCTTTTCTATGGTTGAAACTATACCTTTGCCTTTGGTGGCCTCCGATACGGCGGCGGCAATAATTCTTTTAACTCTGTCGGAGACTCCGTTTTCGGTCGGTGTTGATTTCAGTTCTTCGGGTATGAATTTATTGACAAAAGCAATAAGACCTTTACCCAAATAAATGACTATCACAAGGATTAAAAAAACAGTAGCCAGTCCGACTACCAACAACAGTAAACCAAGTTGAATATTTTCCATAACACTTATATTCCTATTGAAAACAAATTTCGCTTAATTTAGCAAAAAAACGTCACAAAAGTACTCGAAAAAAATCAGACTACAGCGACCGGACAACCTAAAAGATGTAAATAAGTTTTATTATTGTGCTGATTATCTTATAGAAATGCATAATAATACAGGAAATAGAACGCCCGGATAAAATTTAGAAATACAAAAAGGCTGTAAATAATAGGACTAAAAAACAAGCACATTACAAGACATTTAGCATGCTCATAAAAAAAAGAGGGAACCTCAAAGTTTTCAATTTGAGACGCCCTCCTTTATCGGGAAAGTATTACTGCTTTATTCCTCGTCCAGCAAAATTCTCATGATCTCACAAGCGGCTTTGGCTACCGAAGTTCCGGGGCCAAAGATACCTGCAACTCCTGCTTTGTACAGAAAATCGTAATCCTGGGCGGGAATTACCCCTCCGGCGATAACCAAGATGTCTTCGCGACCCAGTTTTTGCATTTCTTCGATTACTTGCGGAATCAAGGTTTTGTGTCCGGCGGCCAGAGAAGAAACGCCCATTACATGCACATCGTTTTCGACAGCTTGTTTAGCGGCTTCGGCAGGGGTTTGGAACAAAGGACCCATATCGACATCAAAACCGCAGTCGGCATAGCCGGTGGCAACCACCTTGGCTCCGCGATCGTGTCCGTCCTGGCCCATTTTGGCAATCATAATTCTAGGTTGACGGCCTTCTTTTTTGGCAAAACGATCAACCAGCGAGCAGGCTTTCTGAAAGTCTGCGTCGTTTTTGGTTTCTGAAGAATACACGCCTGATATGGTTCTGATAACTGCTTTGTAACGGCCTGCTACTTTTTCGCAGGCATAAGAGATTTCACCCAGACTGGCCCTGAGGCGGGCAGCCTCTACGGCCAGTTCCAGCAAATTGCCTTTGCCGGTGCTGACGCAGTGGGTGATGGCATCCAGGGCCTTTTGTACTTCGGTTTCGTTGCGATTGGACCTTAGTTTACCGAGCCTTTCGATTTGTTGTTTGCGTACGGCTGTATTGTCTACTTCAAGAATGTCGATAGGATCTTCTTTTTCGCGGCGGTATTTATTGACCCCGACGATAGTCTGTGCTTTGGAGTCAATACGTGCCTGAGTACGGGCAGCGGCTTCTTCGATACGCATTTTTGGAATACCGGTCTCGATGGCCTTAGCCATACCGCCCAGTTCTTCCACTTCCTGTATCAGAGTCCAGGCTTTTTCGGCCAGTTCTTTGGTCAGAGTTTCGACGTAATAAGAGCCTGCCCAGGGATCAACTTGTTTGCAGATATTGGTTTCTTCCTGAATGTAAATTTGTGTATTGCGGGCAATACGGGCCGAAAAGTCTGTTGGCAGAGCAATGGCCTCGTCCAGGGCGTTGGTATGCAGTGACTGGGTATGACCCAGTGCTGCAGCCATGGCTTCGATGCAAGTACGGCCAACGTTGTTGAAGGGATCCTGCTCGGTGAGCGACCAACCGGAGGTCTGGCAGTGAGTACGCAAAGCCATCGATTTGGGATTCTTCGGATTAAACTGTTTGACAATTTTGGCCCATAGCATACGTGCTGCGCGCATTTTGGCGATTTCCATAAAATGGTTCATACCAATGGCCCAAAAGAACGAGAGGCGGGGAGCAAAGCTGTCTATATCCATGCCTGCATTTACACCTGCTCTTAGGTATTCCAGTCCGTCAGCCAGTGTGTAAGCCAGCTCAATATCGGCTGTGGCACCAGCTTCCTGCATGTGATAGCCCGAAATCGAAATGGAATTGAATTTAGGCATATTTTTGGAGGTGTACTCAAAGATATCGGCTATAATCTTCATCGAAAAATCCGGCGGGTAAATGTAAGTGTTGCGCACCATAAATTCCTTGAGGATATCGTTTTGGATGGTGCCGGCCATTTCGTCGAGTTTGGCTCCCTGTTCCAGCCCGGCATTGATGTAAAAAGCCATAATGGGCAGAACGGCTCCGTTCATAGTCATCGAAACCGACATTTTATTCAAGGGAATTCCGTCGAAAAGCACCTTCATATCTTCGACTGAGCAGATGGAAACTCCTGCTTTGCCCACGTCGCCCACGACGCGGGGATGGTCGGCGTCGTAGCCGCGGTGTGTAGCCAGGTCAAAGGCTACCGAAAGCCCCTTTTGTCCCGAAGCCAGGTTGCGACGGTAAAAAGCGTTGGATTCTTCGGCTGTGGAGAAACCGGCGTATTGACGTATGGTCCAGGGACGCATAACATACATGACACTGTAGGGCCCTCTCAGATAGGGAGCCAGTCCGGCAGCATACTGCAAGTGCTCCATCCCTTCGAGGTCAGCTTTGGTATAGACCGATTTCAGTTCAATGCCTTCGGGTGTTTTTTTGTTTTTTTGAATACCCTTGGCTTTTTCCCAGATTTTGGGATCTCTTGCTTCTATCCCGGGGTTTTGTATATCTATGTTCTTAAAATCAGGTTTCATTTGCTTAATGGATGTTTAATTGTTGATTGAATGCCTGCAGACTTTCCAGCACATTGCTGCGCACGTGGATGAAATTGGTAATGCCCTGAGCTTTTAGTTCTTCGCTGCATTCAGGATTACCTGCGATTACCAGGATTTCTTTGCTTTTGTCAAGGGCGGCGTAGGCTTCGGGCGCCAATTGAAGGTATTCTTCGTCGCCGGAACACAGTACTATAATGTCTGCCTTGGCAGCACGTGCAGCCTTAAAGCCATCCTCTATGGTCTTAAATCCAAGGTTGTCGATGATTTCATAACCGGCACAGGCAAAAAAGTTACCCGAAAATTGCGCTCTGGCCAGTCGCATATTTAAATTACCTATGGTCAGCAAAAAGACTATGGGGCGTCTGCCCGATTTTTCAGTGGCCAGTCTCAGGCTTTCAAAGGCAGAAGATCCGCGATTGAAATTAAGCGGGCGCAAAGCCGTATCTGCGCAATTGCAGTTGGGAGCAGAAGCTGTTTCTATCCGGTCGGCTACAGTTTCGTTATAATTGGGATATTGATTACTGCCCAATAAGATTTCGCGTCGTTGAGCAATAAAACCAAGGCGTTTTTGGTTGGAAACATTCACTTCGTCCTGAATATAAGCTTCGCGCAATGCGGCGGTAAAACCGCCTTTATCCTGAACAGCCAGGAAGTATTTCCAGGCTTGTTCGGCCAAAGCCATGGTGAGATTTTCTATGTAGTAGGAACCGGCCGAAGGATCTACAATATCCGAGAATCCGGCTTCTTCCCTGAGCAATAATTGTTGATTGCGGGCAATGCGTTCCGAAAATTCATCGGGAGTTTTGAAGGCTTTATCAAAAGCCTGAACCGTGAGAACATCTACTCCGGCAATACCGGCAGACATAGCTTCGGTCTGGCTGCGCAGCAAATTTACGTACATATCGTAGATGCTTTGGTTCCATTCCGAAGTAAAGGCATGGATTTCCATTTTGCCGGCTGTTTTACAGGCCTTACCGTCAAGATAAGCTTCCACGATTTTGGCCCAGAGCAGTCGGGCAGCCCTGAATTTGGCTATTTCCATAAAATAGTCGGAGCTTACGCCGAAATGGAAACGAATTTTACCGGCAATTTTGCTTGCATCGATGCCCCGATCGCTCAGAGCTTCCATATAAGCGTTGCCGTAAGCCAGCCCGAATCCCAGTTCCTGGGCTATAAATGACCCGGCTTTGTTGAAAAGATGGGGATTGGCAGCCAATACCCGAAACAAAGGTAATTCAGAACTTTGAACCACCAGGCCGGCGGCTTTTTCTTCCCATTGAGCAGAGTATGCTTTGCCAAAAATAAGGCATTGCCTGAAAGGATCGGCCATCAATGAGCCTTTTACTTTGTTCAGGTCAACTTTAGCAGCTTTTAAATAGTCTATGAAAAGTCTCAGGATCAAGGAGCTGTTTTGGAAACAATTGCGAAAATTGATTTCGGTACTTTCCGGATTGATGCCATCCAGGAGCTTTTCCATTTCGAGACTGTTGAATGTTTGTCCCGAAAATACAAAAGTGACGGAGTCTGCTCCTTTGCTCAGTACCGATAAGGCCTTTTTGTTGGCATTTTCGGTATTGTTTACTACAATTTCCTGATTAACCAGCCAATGATTGTTGGTTTTAGTGCCTCTAACGTAAGGGAATTCACCGGGTAGAGCATCTTTAATCCGGATTTTGCTCAAATGCTCTTCGCGATAGAAGGGCTGTACCTTAAAACCTTCGTTTGTTTTCCAAACGAGTTTTTTCTCGAAATCGGCCCCTTTCAAATCAGCGGTAATTTTTTCCATCCAGGCATGGGTGTCTACCGGTGGAAATTCCGAGAAAAGTTTTTCGTTGCTATCTGCCATGATAATAAAAAAATAGTGATTTTTAGAATATTGAAAGAAAGTTCATGCTGTAGAATAAATATACAATAAGACCTGCAAAGATAGGTCTTTTTATTTTGATTGTGAAAGAATAAGCCTTGTTTTTGAACCGTATAGAGCAGGCTTTAGAAGCAGCAATGCTTAATTTTTACGGTAGCTTTGAATCAGGTTTAAAATGTCCTGTTCTTCATCGGGATGAAACCAGTGATAATCCTTGTCTTTCCTGAACCAGGTAAGTTGCTTACGGGCGTATTTATGGGTATTAAACTGAATTTGCCTGATGGCATCTTCCAGGCTGCATTTGCCCTCGAAATGAGCAAACAGTTCCTGATAACCAACCGTGTTTAATGCGTTTAAACCTTTGTAGGGGTAGAGCTTTTTAGCTTCTTCAACCAAACCTTGTTGTACCATAAGCAGTACACGTTGGTCTATTTGACGGTAGAGCTCTGTCCTGTCGCGGTTGAGGCAAATTTTCAAAATATCGAAATTCCGCTCTTTGGGTGTATTTCGATGAAAAGTCGAAAAGGCTTTGCCAGTCATCAGGCAAATTTCCAAGGCGTGTAGTACCCTTTTGTGGTTTCTTTTGTCCACAGTGTGATAATATTCAGGATCTAAGACTTTGAGCTGCCCTAACAGTTCGCTCAGGCCTTTTTCTTTTAAAGTTTCTTCCAGTTCTTTCCTGAGTTGGGGGTCAACATCGGGCATATCGTCAATACCAAAGCAGAGGGCATCGATGTAGAGCATGGAGCCTCCAGTCATCAGTAAAATATCTTTCGTTTTAAAAAGCCTATCCATCAGAGCCAGGGCCTCTGTTTCGAAGCGGGCTGCGTTGTAATAGTCGTGTACGGAGAGATTCGCTATAAAAAAATGCGCTGTAGCTTCTAACTCTTCGGGATCGGGAGCAGCAGTACCAATACGCATTTCGCGGTACATCTGACGGGAATCACAAGAAATGACAGGGGAATCCAGGGTGCTTGCCAGCTTGAGGCTCAGGCGGGTTTTGCCTACACCGGTGGGCCCCGTCAAAACCACCAGTAGTTTCATCTTGCAGGGGATTAAAAATCGTCCATGGAGGGATTGTCTCCAAAGCCTTCCAGATCGCCGAAGCCTTCGGGATCGAGTTCTTCGGGATCATAATTTCCTTCTTCAAAAAAGTCATCCAGACTGTCGTCTTCACTTATAACAGTCTTAGTACTGACTTTGTTTTTTTTCTCGTTTTCAAAACCCAGGCTTTGTTTGGGTGCTTTCCCTCTCGTAAAAACGCATTCGGGTTTACTGAGTCGTTTGGTGGGCAGGATTTCGATCAGTTCCAGGTAGAAGGCGCGTTCGGTGAGGTTGTCAAAAACAAAGATCAGCCGTTGTCCTTCTTCGTCGAGCATCTCGCTCAGGCGGGTACTGCTCATCACCCAGGAATCTACTTCAGGACTGCTATCCATTTCTATCAAAGTCACCTCAAGTTCTTTTTCCCATTTTTCGTTACACATAAAAAAGGAGGTGATCATGTTCTTTTCGTAGTCTACACTTTTCAGGATACTATTATGTAGATCAAGGAAATAAGCCTCAGAATCAATCAGTATTTCCCGGCAGAAGAGATCGGATTCGTCAGAAAGGAGTCGAAATTTGTAAACCATATTGATGGAATGAATAAGGGTTGAACTTTTTTGGTGTTTAAGGCAGATAACCTTTAATGATGCCTCTGGGAGCATTCTCCACAAAGTCCAGTATTGCATCTCTTTCGGCACTGGCGGGTATTTCTTCGCGGATTAGCTTCAGTGCGTCACTAACATTACGTCCCGACATGTAAATATAGCGATAAACATCTTGTATAGTGTGGATTTGCTCGTCGCTGAAATTTCTTCTGCGCAGACCTACCGAATTGATGCCACAATAACCAATGGGTTCTCTGCCGGCCATGGCAAAGGGAGGAACATCTTTGCCCACTTTGGATCCACCCTGTATCATACAATGCATGCCGATGTGTGTGAACTGATGCACGAGTACTCCGCCGCTGATAATGGCAAAGTCGTCAACGACCACTTCGCCGGCCAGGTTGGTAGCGTTGGACATTATGACATTATTACCCAGTACGCAGTCGTGGGCTACATGACAATAGGCCATGATCAAACAGTTGTTTCCAATCTTGGTTTTTCCTTTGGAGGCAGTTCCCCGGTTGAGGGTGACAAATTCGCGGATGGTGTTGTTGTCGCCGATTTCAAGAAGGGTATCTTCGCCTTTGAATTTGAGATCCTGAGGTATGCCTCCCAGTACGGCCCCGGGAAAAATCCGACAATTTTTGCCTATGCGGGTGCCCGGCAAAATGCTGGCGTGAGAAAAAATGTGACATCCTTCGCCGATTACCACGTTCTTATCAATAAAAACAAAAGGATCAATAACGACATCAGGAGCTATTTGAGCTTCGGGGTGAATATAAGACAAAGTTTGTTGGTTCATATTGTAGGTTTGTTATTATTCGTTGTCGACAAAAACCCGTTTGCGCTTGGTTAGCATGGCTGTCAATTCTGCTTCGGTAACCAGTTCCTTGCCTACAAAAGCATAGCCTTTCATTTTGGCCATGCCGTGACTGACAGGCGGGATAAAAAAGACTTTGAAAATAAGAGTATCGCCTGGAACTACTTTTTTCCTAAAGCGAACATACTCAATCTTGACCAGGTAGGAAATATATTTTTCCGGATTTTTTGTTTGATTCATCAGAAACAATCCTCCTGTCTGAGCCATAGCTTCGAGCTGTAAAACGCCCGGCATAACAGGCTCATCGGGAAAATGCCCCTGGAAGAATGATTCGTTGGCAGTAAGATTTTTAATTCCGACAATGTAAGAGTCGGTTATTTCTATCACTTTATCTACCATCTGAAAGGGCCAGCGATGAGGCAGCAGAGCACGAATCTGCTTGGTATCCATCAGGGCAGGTTTGTTCAGGTCTATAAAGGGAGCCTGTACTTCCTGACGGATAATATCCTTGCGTATAAGCCTGGCCAGCTGGTTGTTGATCCTATGCCCGGGGCGCATGGCAATGATGTGGCCTTTGATGGGTTTTCCAATCAGAGCAATGTCTCCTACCAAATCAAGCAGTTTATGTCGGGCCGGTTCATTGTCGTAAAGCACAGGTTTGTTGTTGATATAGCCCAGTTTATTGACAATTTTGTGGGGGATATTCATAACATCGGCTATACGATCCAATTCTTCCTGCGAAACTTCCTGATCGTAAATCACCAGGGCGTTGTCCAGGTCTCCACCCTTGATCAGGTTGTGTTTGAGCAGTTGTTCTACTTCCCGTACAAAAACGAAGGTGCGGCTGGAAGCTATATTTTTGCCAAAATCCTCCATCCGGTTCAGGCGGGCATATTGATTACTCAAGATACATGACTTGTAGCTGATCAAAGTAGTTATGCTGAAACTATCGTAGGGGAGAATAATTAATGAGGCTCCGGTTTCGGGATCGCTTACTTCTACCTTGCTGTGAACAATATAATAGTCTTTTTCGACATCCAGTTTTTTGACTCCCGATTTTTCTATTCCTTCTACAAAATGGATGGCACTCCCGTCCAAAATGGGAATTTCGGGCCCGTTTACCTCGATGGTGCAATTGTCTATACCTGCCGCATATAGGGCAGAAACGGCATGCTCTATGGTGCTGACACTAACCTTGTTGTTAACCAAAACAGTGCCGCGTTCGGTTTGTTCTACATATTCAGCCAGAGCTCTGATTTCGGGCTTTTCAGCGAGATCGACTCGTCTAAAACGAATGCCTGTGTTAGCTTCGGCCGGGAGAAAAGTGGCGGTTAGTTGTAATCCGGTATGCAGTCCTTTGCCCGAGACACTGAAGGGCTTTTTGAGGCTTAATTGTTTAGGCATTGTTGTTGAGTTTTTGTTTTAGAGCCTCCAATTCCTTGCGTGTGGCTTTTAATTCGGAAACAAGTTCCGGTAATTTTCTAAAGAGGGTATAAGAACGCAAATACTCTTTACTTGGTAAGGCAGGAGAACCAAGGAGAGGATGTTCGTTGGTTTTGACGGACGAAATAATCCCTGCCTGAGCACTGATAACCGTGCCGTCAGGTATACTGATATGTCCGGTAATACCCACTTGTCCGCCGAACATACAATTGCTGCCGATTTTTGAAGAGCCGGCTATGCCCGTTTGAGCGGCAATAACAGTATCTTCGCCAATTTCAACGTTGTGGGCAACCATAATCAGATTGTCGAGCTTAACCCCCCTGCGAATAATGGTCGATCCCATCGTAGCCCTGTCAATGGTAGTGTTGGCGCAGATCTCCACATCGTTTTCGATTACAACATTACCAATCTGCGGAATTTTGGTGTAACTGCCGTCTTTCTGAGGAGCGAAACCAAATCCGTCCCCACCAATCACAACACCGGCCTGCAGAATGCAATTGTCTCCTATCACACAATCGTCGAATACTTTGACTCCGGGATATAAAATGCAATTCTTCCCTACGCGAACCCGGCGTCCCAGGTAAACCTGAGGGTAAATCTTACTTTCGTCTCCAATTTGTGCTTGGGCGCAGACGCAGGAAAAATGACCCACATACACATCTGTACCCAGAACGGCAGTGGAATCAATAAAACTATCTTTGTCAATTCCCTGAAATTTTTCCTTGAATTGTTCCGACCATTGTAATAATCTGGCCAGGGCTTCGTAGGGATTTTCGACCCTGATGAGTGTAGCCTTTACTGCCTGTTCAGGTTTGAAATCCTTGCTGACAAGAACGGCGCTGGCCCCGGTAGTATACAGATAGGAAGTATATTTTTCATTAGAGAGGAAAGTGAGTGCACCCTGACTGCCTTCTTCAATTTTCGAAAAGGTATTTATCAGGACATTCGGATCGCCTTCAACGGTTCCGGACAGAAAAGAAGCTATTTGGCTGGCTGTAAAATCCATTTTAAAAATTTGGCGCAAAGATATAAAATATTAGTAATAATCGTTCCTTTTTGGTTTTGCATGTTTGTCATATCAGGCTTTTCGCAGATAAGAGTAGGCAAATTTTCTTACTTTTTTGGACAAAACATCAAGGTTAAGAATGTCAGAGGCTTGGGTTATGGGACGTATCCTTCCGTCGTTGTAAAGGATATCGATGCCATAATCCGCATCGTCGTAAATATTGCTGCTTACCTTATCGAGTGATACAAAATACCTTGCTTCCTGAATAGTTATATTCAATTGCAAAGCAATGCGTTGCAAGTCTTCCTGAATACGCGAAGCCGGAACTTCCTGTTCAGATATTTCAATCTTATTCAGTTTGCGGTTGAGGAAATTGCGGCACAAAGTGGACAAAACTATATCCGGATGCTTTTGCCAGCTTTTTATGGCTGACCATATGTCGGTATCGTCCAATGCTATAAAATGATCCAACGCGACATCGTTGATTTCGCCAGGTTTAAGTTTGTCGGAAACAAAATAGGCTAAGGCCGGACTGCAATTCAGCTCCTGGCCCGCCTGACTGAGTTCTTTGGCCCTTTTTAGTAAATTATGCAGCATTTTTTCGGCGGCCAGCGAGGTTTTGTGCAGGTAAACCTGCCAATACATCAAGCGGCGGGCCATCAGGAAATTCTCGATGGAATAGATGCCTTTGGCCTCTACCACCAGCCTGTCTTCACAAACAGCCAGCATTTTGATTATGCGCGAAGAGCCGATGTTGCCTTCGACTACTCCGGTAAAGAAGCTGTCCCGCCTTAAATAATCCAGGCGGTCTACATCCAATTGACTTGAAATGAGCTGATGTAAAAATTTCTTGGGATAGCTGCCTTCGAATATGGCGATGGCCATATCGAGCTTGTTGTTGAACTCTCTGTTCATGCGTTCCATCAACAAGAGAGAAATTTCTTCGTGTGAAACTCCATTGAACAAAACCGGTTCCAGCACATGCGAAAATGGCCCGTGTCCAATGTCGTGCAACATAATGGCTGCCACCGTGGCTTCGGCTTCGGCCTCGCTGATCTCGTTGCCTTTGAGCCGCAACTGGCGTATGGCTTCGCCGGCCAGATGCATGGCGCCGGTGATGTGCTGAAAACGGCAATGAGTTGCTCCCGGATACACCAGACAAGACAAGCCCAGCTGTTGAATTCTGGTTAAACGATACAGATAAGGGTGTTGATAGACCTGGTAGAGGAAACCTGTAGGGAGGTTGATAAACCCGAAAACAGGATCGTTAATTATTTTTTGTTTCATTCCCATAAGGCCTTCAGGTAAGTTTGCATTTCCTTCTGAAGCTTTAGCGCCTCGTTGCGGGCTGCCTGAGCAAAATCTTTGCCCCGGGAAGCATAAAGTATTTGTCGGGAAGCATTCACCAACAATCCACAGTCGTTGTTCATGCCGTAGCGTACCACTTCCTGGAGGCTGCCGCCTTGAGCTCCTACGCCCGGAACCAGTAAGAAATGATGAGGAACCAGTTTTCTGACATCCTCAAGCAGACAGCCGCGAGTGGCTCCCACCACATACATCATCGAAGACTCATCAGCCCAGGCAGATGAGCGGCTGAGTACTGTTTCGAACAGCCTTTTTCCATGGGCATCTTCCAACAACTGGAAGTCGGCCGAGCCTTGGTTTGAAGTCAGAGCCAGCAGGATAGCCCATTTGCCGGAATACGACAAGAAAGGTTCAACACTGTCTTTGCCCATGTAGGGAGCCAGGGTGACAGCATCTATGGGCAGGCTTTCAAAAAAGCTGCGGGCATACATTTCTGCCGTGTTTCCAATATCTCCTCTTTTGGCGTCGGCAATGATAAATTGCCCGGGATCTTTTTCGTGAATATACCTGACCGTTTTTTCAAAGCTTACCCAGCCCTCCGGCCCACGGCTTTCGTAAAAAGCAAGATTGGGTTTGAAGGCTACGCAAAGGTCGTGAGTAGCATCTATAATAGCTTTGTTGAAGGCAAACAAGGGATCTTCGTCTGCGAGCAGATGTTTGGGTATTTTTTCTATGTCAGGATCCAGCCCTATACACAAAAAGGAAGCTTTGGTTTTGATTTGCGAAATTAGTTCTTGTCTGTTCATGGTGATAAGGGAGTATCAATTGGCTCCGGCTTTGAGGCGTTCAGCGTTTTCGGCAATGATCAGTTGATTTATAATGTCTTGCAATTCACCATCCAATACAGCATTCAGGTTGTAAAGCGTGAGGTTGATTCTGTG
>JAQUTN010000201.1 GCA_028694375.1 Bacteroidales bacterium | reverse complement strand
GAAAGCAAATTGAACAGCATTATATCCAGTTTTTCGGGATCGTACCAGCCCTGAACTGAATAATCGGGAAATTGCATTTCAAAACTTATGTTTCTTTCTTTGGCCAGAGGAATAAAATTAAAAGCACAGATGCGTTCGACAAATTCAATCATATTCGATTCGGTCACCCTGAGTTTCATGGAACCGCTTTCCACTTTTCTGAAATCAAGTATTTGCTGTAACAATCTTTTGAGCCGGCTCAAATTGACTTTCATTACTTCGTGCTGCCAGTATTCCCCTCCCGAGACCTGGTCCACATCTTCTACAAGACAGGAAATCACCGTCAGAGGAGTCAACAATTCGTGCGATACATTGGTAAAATACCTCAGTTTGGTCTGGCTGAGCTCCTCGGATTTGGCTTTTTCGATTTGCGCAATATTCAGTTGTTGATTCAGGCGGACCCGGTTGGCGAAAAACCGATACAAGGCAAAAAACAAAAGAATCAGCAGAGCAAGATACAACAGGCTGGCCCACCAACTCAGATACAAGGGGGGCTTTTTTATGATTTCCAGACAGACAAGAGCTTCGCCCCAACGACCGTTTTCGTCGGTTGCCATAAGCATGAGATTGTACTTGCCCTGTTGTAAATTGTTGTAGGAGGCAAAGCGGCGGGTATTGTTAACTTTGGTCCATTCAGCATCCAATCCTTCCAATTTATAGGCATATTGTACTTTGAGTGGCGCGGCGTAATTCAGACTGGAAAATTCAAACTCCACATTCCGTTCCGACGGGCCCAAAACCAGGCGTTTTAGTGCGGGATTATAGTCCTGGTCTGCATCGTTGTCGAAAATAGAATGGTTGTGCACTTTGATATCAGTAATATGCACCATCAGGCTTTTCAGACTGTCGTTGTGTTGCCTGCTTTGCGAAAAGGCACAAAAGCCTTTGTTTCCTCCAAACAGCACTTCTTCGGTGCTGGTTCCGGAATAAGAACCTTTAATAAAGGATTTAACTACCAGGTTGTCGGAAATACTGTACGAAGTCGATATGAGTGTTCGGGGATTGAAACTGGTCACTTTTTTGTTGGTAGAAATCCACACGTTATTGTCCCGGCCAATCAATAGATTAAGAATGCTTTCTCCTGTCATGGCGCAGGTTAGACTCATGTCTTCGAAATGGCCGGTATTTTTGTCAAAAGTGAGCAGGCGGCCTTCTTTGGTACCCAGCCATAATTTACCGGAAATATCGGTACAGACAGACTGTATATTGCTGGTATTCAATCCTTCTGAATACTTATCGTAGCGCTTGAGCAAGTATGTTTCGCCGGAGGGTTTCAGGCAACAGAGGCCCACTTTCTCGCTGCTCACCCAAATGTCTCCGTGCAGGTCCTGAGTAATACCTGTTACCATAGGTATGGGCTCCACCATGCTGACCTGGTTGTCGGCGCTGATTTTGACCAGCCCCTGGTTGAGCATCCCCACCCAGACATTGCCGTCCTTGTCCTCGCAGAGTACTTTTTCCGAAGCCCAGTTCAAATCTTCACTTACATTTAAATCCAAACGTCCTGCATACTCTATGCCACGCTTATTTTTTTTGAAAATATAGATCCACTGGTCGTCACAACAAACCCAATGCTCACGGCGGCTTTTGATTTCGCGGATATAATTGACCATTTTCAGATTGTTCAACTCCTGCCTGTCTTGAATGGCAAACATATCGTCGACTCCAAAGACACGATTCTCTTTGCGGTCGTAAAAGAATAAGCCATAGCGGTTTATCCCCAGCCAGACCAAACCCTCGGAATCTTCTGACAAAGCCCTGACACTGATAGGGAAACCCAACTTTTGACTTAGCACCTCCATGCCAAAGTTGCGCACCAGCGTACGACGAAAATTTACAAAAATAGCTCCTTCGCTGTAGGCACCTATCCACAAATTATTATCCTTGTCTTTGATTACCTCGCTGTAGAGTTTACTGGAACCGCTCAAATGTTCAGAGATGTCCACCGGGTTTAATGTTGAGTTTTCTTCGTTGTAATCAAACACGTATAAGCCGGTTAAGGACATCAGCCAAAAATAACCGTAACGATCGTCCTGCACCATACTAAAAAAGGTTCTTTCTTCTTCGCCGCTGGTGTTGAAAACGGGAATGCGGGTATACCTGTCTTTGGGCAAGGCTTCGGGATTGAATTTAAAGAAACCATTGCCCCAGGTACAAAGCCAGTATTGATCGTCTTTGTCCTGATAAAGCCGAAAGGGGCTGCTCATTTCTTCGGTGGCCGGAAAACGTTCAAAATTGTCCGTTTCCGGCAGGTAGCGACACAATCCTCCGTTCCAGAACATAATCCAGATATTTCCCTGCTTGTCTTTGGAAACATAGGTAATGCTTTGTTCCGGCAAGGTTTTTTCATCGTAAGGATCGCTCCAGTAGGTTTTGAGCAATTTGCGTGTGTTGTCGTAGCAAAACAGGCCCCGCGAGGTGGCAATCCACATATTGCCCTTATCGTCGCAGCTGAGGGCATTGATATTATCTCCCTGTACGACTGACTCTTCGAAAGGCGTAATGCACAAAGTGCTCCTGTCCAAAAGGTTAATCCCCTGTTTTGTACCTATCCATATACGGTTTTGTTTATCTTCGGCCAGGCTCTGAATGTTGTTGTTGGTCAGCAACGAGGGATTATGCATATCCGAACGGAAGGTCCTCAC
>JAQUTN010000200.1 GCA_028694375.1 Bacteroidales bacterium | reverse complement strand
GTAGTGATTCCCTCAGCGGACAATTGTTCAAGCACCTCCAGGCTGCGACGGTATTTGGCGGCCGAACGTATTTGAGGAGTCAGGCGGCTGACGGTTTCCAGATTATGCGACACCACATCCGGAGCCAGAAGGGCAATTTTAGAAATCAGCTCCCTCCTGCCCTGAAAATCGGGAATCAGAGTTTCAACAAGGATACCGGGATTGTATTCTCTCACCTTATTTACAACAGCTATCCATTGGGAACAACCCAGATCGGGCAAATCATCGCGGTCTACCGAAGTCAGTACAGCGTACTTTAATTTCATCAGGCGTATGGATTCGGCCACTTTTTCGGGTTCATTGGGATCGGGAGGCAGAGGTTTGCCTGTCAGGGTATTGCAAAATTTACAGGAGCGGGTACATATTTCTCCCAGGATCATAAAGGTAGCTGTTCCCCGGCTCCAGCATTCTCCCTGGTTTGGACAGCGGCCGCTGGTACAAATGGTGTGCAAATGATGTCCTTCCACAATCCCTTTGGTGCTGCGGTATTGTTCGTTGTCGCCCAAACGAATCTTGAGCCATTCGGGTTTGCGCAAATAGCCTTCTTTCATTTGTCAGCGTTCAATGTCTGTATAAAGAAGTCGGACATTCTGGTATAAAGATGCTTGCGGTTGGACAATCCCAGGATGCTGTGATTACGGTTGGGATAGAGTTGCATCTGGAATTGTTTACCGGACTGTACCAAAGCATCAATCAGCTCCATAGTCTGGTTAGCGTGCACATTGTCGTCGGCCAGGCCATGGACCAGCAACAACTCTCCTTTAAGAAAAGAAGCACGCTGCAAGACGGATGTCTTATCGTAATTTTCTTTGTTTTGCTGCGGGCTACGTAAAAAACGCTCGGTATAAACTGTATTGTAATAACGATAATCGGTGACAGGGGCAACAGCGATACCGGATTTGAAATACTGCGTTTCTTCGGTCAGAGCCAGCAAGCTGATGTAGGCACCGTAACTCCATCCCCAAATGCCTATACGGGCTGCATCAACGTAGGGCAAAGTACCCAAAGCACGTGCGGCTTCAATCTGATCCTGTACTTCGAATTGACCAAGTTTAAGCCAGGTTTGTTTTCTGAATTGCTCTCCCCTGCCCCCGGTGCCACGGCCATCTACGCTAACCACAATCATTCCTTGAGCTGCCAGGTAATATTCCCAGTCAACTCCAAAGACATCCAATACATCCTGGCTGTCGGGGCCACTGTATTGTAACATCACCAATGGATATTGAAGGGAGGGATCAAAACCGGCAGGTTTCAACATCCATCCGTACAGCTTTTGCCCGTCGGCGGCAGGTGTTTCAAAAAATTCTTTTTGAGGCAGCGACATAGCCGCTAGTTTTTGTCTTAGAGCAGCATTGTCTTTTAGTGTTCTGATTTCCTTTCCGTTGTCAGTCTTACACAAAACCGATACAGGAGGGGTATTCCTGTCGGACCAGGTCCAAATGTAATAGTTGAATTGTTTATCAAATACGGCCTGGTTTATTCCTGTCCTGTCGCTAAGCTTGGTTGTTTTGCCCCTGAGGTCTGCCCTATAGAGCGAACGCCTGTAGGGAAGATCGTCCACCGCCTGATAATAAAAATAATTCCTCTCAGTATCGCGGCCATAATAATTGATTAAGTCCTGTGGTCCCGAGGTCAATTGCCGGAGGAGTGCCCCATTGACAGAGTATAAATACAAATGTCTGTATCCGTCCCTTTCACTTATATAGGTAAAATCCTTTTCTGTGAATTCTATATCATCCAAATAGGAAGGATCGTAGTAAGTGTCGCTGCTTTCCGAAAGTATCAGACGGCTGGTCAAGGATTTGGGATTTACAGTAAATAACCGGAATAAGTTTTGCTCCCTGTTGAGTGTCATCACTGCCAGGGCATCGGGGTTCTCTGTACGACGCAAGCGAGGTATATACGTTTCATCGTCCACCGGCAACTCAATCTTTTGCAGTGTACGGTATTGCACATTGTAGCAATGCAGGCTCAATTTGCTGTTGCTCTCTCCGGCACGCGGATATTTAAAACGCTTTTCGCCGGGATGGTATTTATATTCCGGATATTCAGGCATAGAGGCTCCGTACATACTAAAGAAATGTTCCGGCACCGAACTTTCATCGAAGCGGATAAAACAGAGGAATTTACTGTCGGCTGTCCATTCGTACATACGTGTAGCCAAAAACTCTTCTTCATACACCCAGTCAGCAACTCCGTTAATAATTTCGTTGGGGCTTCCATCAGTGCTGACGGCCACTTCGGTCTTGAAATCAAGCTTTTTGATAAAGAGGTTGTTGTTTCTGGCAAAGGCCAGCATTCTGCCGTCGGGCGAAAAAGAAGCATCTCTGACCGGAGCTTCGGCCGAGAGGGAGTCCATTATGTTGTGCAAACGGTCATATACAAAATATTCTGCCGCATACGAACGCCTCCAGATTGGTTTTTTGTTTTTCCACAGCAGTATCGTACTTTCCTGAGAGTTGAACTCAAAACCCTCAATTCTTTCCATTTTTACATTTCGGGTTATGTCGACATTCAACAAAGTATCGAGCAATTTTCCGCTTTTTATGTCGTACCTCAACAGCAATTTCCCCCCTGGCGCCAGGCAGGCATAAGAGCTGCCGTCGTTCATGGATTGCCAGCCGGATGGGATTTCGGGTCTATATG
>JAQUTN010000199.1 GCA_028694375.1 Bacteroidales bacterium | reverse complement strand
GGGGGGCGGATAAAGGCTTCTTCTTCTTCCTTAATCACCTTTTCTACCAGGCTTTGCTGGGCCATCAATTCGGGATAGGCAGAGCCCATTACTTTGGTCAGAGCGGGAATCAGTTTATATAAAAAGGCCCGGCGCCTGCCCAGGAAAGTATAGGCATAACGCACTGCCCTGCGCAGAATTCTGCGAATAACGTAACCGGCCTTGGCATTGGAAGGCAGCTGGCCGTCGGTGATCGAAAAAGCAATAGTACGAATATGATCGGCCACCACCCTCATGGCAATGTCCGTTTGCTGGTCGCGCCCATATTGTACATCGCAGAGATTGCCGATTTCTTTGAGCAGAGGCTGAAACAAATCGGTATCGTAATTGGAAGTTTTGCCCTGTACGGCCATGCACAGGCGTTCGAAGCCCATGCCGGTATCAATATGTTTAGCCGGCAACATCTCCAACGAACCATCTGCTTTGCGGTTGAATTGCATAAACACCAGGTTCCAGATTTCCACTACCTGAGGATGACTTTTGTTGACCAAACGGACTCCGTCCAATTGTGCCCGTTCCTGAGCGGAACGCAAATCTATATGAATCTCGGAACAAGGGCCGCAGGGACCGGTTTCGCCCATCTCCCAGAAATTATCGTGCTTGTTGCCATCGATAATGTGTTCTTTGGGCAAATACTTGGCCCAATAACCGGCGGCTTCGTCGTCTCTTTGTAAATTATCTTCGGGACTGCCTTCAAACACCGTTGCGTAAAGTCTCGAAGCATCGAGTTTAAGTACTTCGGTCAGGTATTCCCAGGCCCAGGCGATGGCTTCTTTTTTAAAATAATCGCCAAAAGACCAATTCCCCAACATTTCGAACATGGTGTGGTGGTAAGTGTCGTGTCCCACCTCTTCCAGGTCGTTGTGTTTACCGCTCACCCGCAAACATTTTTGCGAATCAGCCACCCGGGGGTATTTGGCAGGGGCCTGTCCCAGAAAAATGTTTTTAAACTGGTTCATTCCGGCATTGGTAAACATCAGGCTGGGATCGTCTTTGATCACCATGGGTGCAGAAGGCACTATTTGATGCCCTTTGGAGGCAAAGAAGTTTTTGAAAGATTCACGAATCTCTTTTGCGCCAAGCATAATTAATTTAATATAAAAACGAGTGCAAAAATACGGTTTTATTCTTACTTTTGCGCTTGATTCCGAATTAAAAGCAAGAAATTCGTGGCAAAGAAAAGCATCAAATACAGATTCAACGAAGAAACGCTGAGTTTCGAACCCATTGAATCCAAAGCCAAAGACAAACTCAAAACTTTTACGCTGCACAGCATACTGGGCCTGGTTTTTGGATTGATTGCTTTTATCATTTATTCTAATTTTTTCGATTCACCCGAAGCAAAAAGGCTAAAGGAACAAAACATGGAGCTCCAGGCCCAATACGAAATCCTGCTCAGGCAAAGCCAGCAAATAGGCATGATTTTAAAAGATTTGGAACAGCGTGATGAAAACATGTACCGCGCCATATTGCAAGCCGAGCCCATTCCTTCGGAACTGAGACAGGGGAATTTTGAGAGAACCAACCGCTACGCCAATCTGGCTCAAATGAATCACAATGCCCTGGTGATGATGACCACCCGCGAGGTTGACAAACTCTCGAGGCGGGTCTATATTCAGTCAAAATCCTACGATGAGCTGGTGGAGTTGATGCGCAACAACGAAGAAAGATTATTGTGTATGCCCTCCATTCAACCTGTTTTAAACAAGAATCTCAAAAGAGAGGCCTCCGGTTACGGTTGGCGTATGGACCCGGTTTACGGAACCCGTAAATTTCACGAAGGGATGGACTTTTCCGCGTCCACAGGCTCGGATGTTTACGCTACCGGTAATGGCGTTGTCACTTATACCGGCTATCAACGGGGAGGCTATGGCAATTTGATCAAAATTGATCACGGTTTTAATTATGAAACCCGTTATGCCCACCTTAGTCAAATCCTGGTAAAAAAAGGCCAAAAAGTGGTAAGGGGCGAAGTCATCGCCAAAGTGGGAAATACCGGCAAATCCGTGGGGCCACACCTGCATTACGAAGTACGTTTACGAGGACAGCCTCAGAATCCGGTACATTATTACTTTATGGATCTTTCGCCCGAAGAATACGACGATATGTTGCAAATCCTGGCCAATTCAGGCAAGGCCATGGACTAATACTTTGCAGGTCTGCCTAATTGTGATACTTTCTAATACCCTTCAAACATGTCCGATTCAAAAAACACAAACATATCCGATTCAAAAATCTTCTTTTCCATCGGCGAAGTGGCCCAACTGTTTGACTTGAACGAGTCTACCCTGCGTTTTTGGGAAAAGGAATTTGACCACATACAGCCCAAAAAAACCACCAAAGGCTTCCGCCAATACACCAAAGCCGACATCGAAGACATTCGCATGGTGTATCATTTGGTAAAAGAAAAAGGCATGACCCTGGTGGGAGCCAAAAAAGTGATTCACGACAACAAACGTAAGCTCTCCACCAAACTCGAACTGCTGGACAGGCTGACGGCCATAAAAGAAGAGCTGCTGGCCATTAAAGCTGAAATCAAGGAATAACATTAATATGTAATAGGTGTTGATACTGTCTGGTGCAATCTGGTACATTTATGCTGAATCTGTTCAAACACCGCAATAGCCCAACCAAAGTGGTGTTATAGAAAACAAG
>JAQUTN010000198.1 GCA_028694375.1 Bacteroidales bacterium | reverse complement strand
AGAGGATCGTTGGTGTTTACTGATTCAAAAAAAGCCCTGCCGTATTCTCTGCTTCCGGAAGCTTCTACTTTTCCCCCGGCTTTGTGAACAATTAATTGTGCTCCGTAGCAAATACCCAACAGAGGAATTTTTTTCCTCAGTAAATTTAAATCAAAATCAAAGGCTTTTTTGTCGTAAACAGAAAAAGGACTGCCCGACAGGATTACCCCTTTGATACCTTCGGTATTGTCGGGGAATTTGTTGTAAGGATATATTTCACAAAAGGTGCTGAGCTCTCTGATGCGCCTGGCAATGAGCTGAGTGGTCTGAGAACCGAAATCGAGTACGACAATTTTTTCTTGCATAGTGGAGAATTGATATTGTTGGGGCACAAAGGTATAAAAAGCTTTGTTATTTTATTTATTCCGGAGCTGTCAATTTTAATTCCTGACCAACCTCAATACTCTTTCCAAATGTCATACCGTTCAATTGGTAGACTGCGCTTACCTGTAGTCCGAATTGTTGTGAAATGCTGTGCATGCTGTCTCCTTCACGTACCACATACACGCTGTCTTCGCCTTCCCAGGACCTGGCTTTTTTACTCAGGAAGATCACGTCTCCTACCGAAATTTTATATCCGGAAGGCCACTCGTTCCATTTTTTTAAGCGTTGGGGGCTTAGGCCGAATTCATCGGAAATATTGTCAAAATTATCTCCGTATTGTGCAAGGATGTATGGTGTTAAGCCTTTGTACAAAATAGTATGATTTTGTACAGCGTTGATAACATGGGGCAGATTGTCGGTGCGCTCGTTGCGTTCGTTGCGCTGTATTTGTTCATCGCGGCTGGTTTCGGCTATGTAATTGTAATCTTTGGCTTTTTCGGCGAGTTGTGTTTCTTTGCGGGCTTTGAGTTCTTGTTTCCTGTTTGTTTTCTCCGTTTTTACACGTATTTCCTTTTGTACCTTTTTGCTTGATTCAGATTCGCCGGCCGGTTTTTCGGTACTAGCGATTTCTTCGGGATATTCTTTTTCCCAGTTTCGGATTATCTTTTTTGCCCGGTGTTTATTGAGTGCCAGTTTGTCTATTTTGTCCAGATCGTATTGTTCGATGATTTTAATTAGTTTTTTATCGTAATTGCGATCGGTGGCATAGCCTGCTTTTTTTAAGCCTCTGGCCCAGGCTTTGTAGTTTTTTATGTTTAGTTCAAACAAAGAGGCGTAACGTTCTTTGTTGATTAGAAACAGGGAGTGGTCTTTGTAAGAGTCTTCTACCTTGGCGTATTTTCTGAAGCAACTCATTTCACCGTCGTCAAAATGGGAATAGGTTTTACCCATCCAGTCGTTGTGGCATTTTATTCCAAAGTGATTGTTGCTGTTTTTAGCCAGGTTGCTATTGCCTGCGCCCGATTCAAGCAAGCCCTGTGCCAGAGTGATGCTGGAAGGTATGCCATAAACAACTTGCTGAGTCATGGCCAGCGGCGTATATTTACGGATATAATCTTCGTAAGGTTTTAGACGCTCTTGTGCCTGCAGGGGAAAATAGAACAAGCATAAAAAAAATAAGCATAAATAAGTAGATCTGCTCATAGAAATGGTATTTTTGTGCAATTGATGTAAAAGAGCTGCTCAGATGTACAAAAAAGAAATAAAGGCAAATATAGTGTTTTGTTCTTTTGATGAATTAACCAAGCAGGAAAAAGACTTGATTATGGCTGCAAAAAAGGCCGGTTTTGAAGCCTATGCGCCTTATTCTGAATTTAAGGTTGGCGCAGCGGTACTACTTGACAACGGAGAAATTCTTTCCGCCAATAATCAGGAGAATGCGGCTTATCCTTCGGGGCTTTGTGCCGAACGTGTGGTAATGTTCTATGCTAACGCCTCACATCCGCATAACAAAATTTTATGCTTGGCAGTGGCAGCCAACAAGGATGGAATTTTTACTGAAAATCCGATCAGTCCCTGCGGAAGTTGCAGGCAGGTTTTACTTGAAAGCGAGCAGCGACACGATAGTGCTATCAGGCTGCTCTTATACGGAGAAAAAGAAACAGCAGTGGTAGCATCGGCTGCCAGTTTGTTGCCTTTATCCTTTAAGATTTGAATTTATTCCTGTTTGTTGCTGTAAACAATCTCCAGCTTCATTGGTTTTTGGGGATGTCTGGCGCTGCGGATCTTGGCGGCCTTGGGTAAGATATTTTGAACCAAAAACAAAGTACTTGTTGATGCGCTGTTCAAAGTAATCTTGCTTACAGGTACCATCAGCAATTTGTTGTATGGACTAAAGCTGCTGCTGTCGTTACGTACGGTTTTTTGCAGGAAAGAACTCAAGTCAAAGGAAAAAAGATCATCCTGTGAATTGTAGCTTGCCAAAAAGGAGTAGAGTTTATCGGCATTGCTGTAGCCGGCAAAAAAATCATGGATGTCGTCTTCTTTTAGCAACAATAGATTATCGGGTGGAAGCATTCCCCATTTGCTGTCGTCAAGATTAGTAACCACTGCTTTAATCCTGGCACTGTTGATATTCTTGCCTTCCAGCCTTGAGATGATGTCGTCAAGCGGTAATTCGACGCGCGTAAACAAGCCTGCCGGCGAGAAAATATAATTAAGAGAATCACCGCTGCTCAAAGGCAGGTAGCCTGCAAGATCGGGGTGTTGATACTTGTTAATTTGCCTTACTTCTTTGGTTACCGGAAAGTAACTTGCTCCGGTTGTATCTTTTACTACACC
>JAQUTN010000050.1 GCA_028694375.1 Bacteroidales bacterium | reverse complement strand
TGGCTAATAATATTGCCATCAAAACGGCCGGCCTCAACACCCAGGCTCAGGAAATACAGCAAAAAAACAGCCAATACCAACGTTTGCCCTATGTATCGGCTTCGGCCTCTCATAATTTTGGTTTTGGTCAAACTCAGGACAACACCGGTGTTTACGTAAACAACAATTCCCAGTCAACATCAGCAGGTATTTCTACCGGAATCACTCTGTTCAACGGTTTTCAAATCAATAACAACATCAAAGCGCAACAATACAGCACGCTGGCTTCGCTGGAAAACCTCAACAAAGCCAAAGAAGACCTGTCGTTGAATATAGCCTCGGCTTACCTGCAAATTCTTTACAACAAGGAATTGTACCAGCTGGCTCTGGAACAGGTGACTTTGAGCAAAGAACAACTCCGGCAGTACGAAATCCGCTATGCTCACGACAAAATTCCCGAAGGTCAGCTTTACGAAATCAAAGCCAAATTGGCACAGGACGAGCTTTCGGCTACGCAACAAAAACAAACTATGGAGCTTTCTCTGTTGGAATTGAGCCAGTTGCTGGAGTTGGAAGACTGGAAAGACTTTAACATCAGCGAACCCGATTCGCAAATTGTACTAAACAAAGAAGCCCTTCAGCTTCCGGCCGAAAGCATTTACGATGAAGCTCAAACCAACAGAGCCGCCATCAAATCGGCTCAGTACGAAGTAATGACTTCCGAAAAAATGCTCGAAGTTTCGCGCGGTGCCCGCTATCCCACACTGAGCCTGGGAGCCTCCTACTCCAACAGCTATTACGACCACAGCGGTTATGTGAATCCCAGCCTCAAAGATCAGCTCAACAACAACGGGCGTAGCAATATCGGCCTAAACCTTAGTATCCCGATTTTTAACCGCCTGAACACCACCAACAGTATTAAACGCTCCAATATCAACCTGGAAACGGCCAGATTGCAATTGGAAAACACCAAAAAACTGCTCTACAAAGAAATTCAGCAAGCCTGGTTCAACGCCAATACGGCCGAAGAAAAATACCAGGCATCTTTCGAAACCATACGCGCCACCGAAGAAGCCTTTCGTTTTACCGAAGAAAAATTCAACAGCGGACGTTCTACCATATACGAGTACAACGAAGCCCGGATGCAGTTGCTCAAAACCCGTTCCGAACAGCTGCAGGCCAAATACAACCTGATGTTCAGTCTGAAAATACTGGATTTCTACAGAGGAAATTCCATTCACTTATAACTGCATATTTATCAGGCGAAAAGCCATGAGAACATAACAGGACTATGAATAATGTTTAAAAATAATCTGAGGAATTGTTGTTTGGATAGGATAAATGCTTTAGTTTTGCCGCAATCCTATTTTTTACCTAAAAAAATCCACTTCAATGAAAAAAACAGCTATTGTCTTAATTATGGCCGTCCTGTTTCAGGGTTTAGCCTTTGCTCAACTCAAATTGGGCGTTAAGGCCGGAGCCAACATCAGTAATCTTTCGGGATACACCTCCCAGGATCTGATTAACGATGTCAAAGGAGCTAACAGTTACCAATTCGGAATTTTGGCAAAAGTAAAGCTGGGTGATTTTATTTGCCTGCAACCCGAAGTGCTGCTTTCTATGAAAGGCGCCGAACTAGCTAATGATCAATCAAGCGCAGCCCTGAATGCTTTGTCGGGATTGATGGGAGGAGAGCCCATACCAAATTCCCTGCACCTCAAAACCACTTACCTCGAAGTGCCGCTGAACATTCAGGCCGGAATAGGTTTGGGCAGTCTGGCCAGGGTTTACGGACAAGTGAGCCCCTATCTCTCCTACCTGATAGCCGACGATATAGACGGAGCCGAAGACTTCTACGCTGCCTACAAAGACTTCCTGAGCGATTACGACGGCCAACCCTTGAACTCTTTCGATTACGGTATTGGACTGGGAGCCGGTGTCGAGGTACTCTTTCTGCAATTATCGGTAAAATACGATTTCAGTCTGAACGAATTCAAAGAAGTGCCTGCTTTAGGTGGTCTTTTGGATGACGTAAATCCGCTGTTCAGCTCGCTGAAACACCGCAACCTGAGCATCAGTCTGGCCTTTTTGTTCTAAGGAAATCAGAGCCTGAAGCAAGCTCAAAATCACAGCCTTATAAAAAGCCTTAGGGAGATCTTCGACCTTGCCCGGAGTCTTAGGACTGTACAGAAAACAATTTACATTACTTATAAAAAAGGGGAGTCCTGTCAGGTTCCCCTTTCTACTTGTTTAACCCCTTTGATGGTTTTTATTTTTTTGATCAGAGCTTCCAGTTGACGGGCATCCTGTACTACTACTGTCAAAAAGCCCCTAAACAAGCCATCGTTAGAGTCAATTCGGATGGAACGCAAGCCCAGGTCGCTTTCTTTGGAAATAAGCGAACTGATGTTGGTCACGATACCGATGTCGTCTTTGCCTATTACCTCGAGCGAAGCAGCGTATTTTCCGCTTCCGGATTTCCCCGCCCAACGGGCTTTAACTATACGATAGGGAAAGCGGGCTTTCATTTGGGGAGCATTGGGGCAGTCCAGCCGATGAATTTTAATTCCTCCTGTAACCGACACAAAACCAAATACCTCGTCTCCGTAGATGGGATGACAACATTTTGACAGTGTAAAATCGAGACCTTTCAGGTTTTGATCGATGACCAGAATGTCTTCTTTGGCCTGCTGCATTTGGGGAGGCAGGGGTTCAATGACGTATTTTTCGGCAGTAGTAGTTTGAGCTGCATCGTGAATGGTTTTGTCGGGTTGATACCATTCCACATACTGATCAATAACCTGATTCAGTTCTAATTGTTCTGCTCCCAGGGCAGCGTAAAAATCGGTCAGAG
Organism: Bacteroidales bacterium; assembly: GCA_028694375.1. GTDB lineage: Bacteria > Bacteroidota > Bacteroidia > Bacteroidales > UBA1402 > UBA1402. Next base: position 9,534 of record JAQUTN010000050.1, on the reverse strand, counting down.
TTTTGAATTTTAATTTTCGCATTACCCTGGTCATCACGCCTTCGTCAAATTCAATCTTACGGTTTTTCATGCGCCGGTGCAGGATTTCCCGACCATATTCCGCTTGTTTCAGGGTTTGCTCCTTCAGGGTTTGTTTAATACGATTGCGGGCTCTGGCCGTTACCACATAATTCAACCAATCCTGTTTGGGACTTTGGTTGGTTCCGCTTTGGATTTCGACAGCATCCCCGTTTTTGAGCGGATAACGTATGGGCACATTCTTGCCGTTTACCCTGGCCCCTACACATTTATTGCCCAAGGCAGTGTGAATGTTGTAGGCAAAATCGAGCACAGTGGCTCCGGCCGGCAATTTGCACAGTTCGCCCTTGGGGGTAAATACATAAATCTCCTTTTCGTACAACTCCAGCTTAAAAGCATCCATTAAGCGCAGCGAATCGCTTTCCTGATTACTGAGGACCTCGCTGATATGAGTCATCATTTCGTCCAGGCCCTCTTCGCTTCGGATGCCCTTGTATCTCCAGTGCGCAGCCAGGCCCCTCTCGGCAATCTCGTCCATTCTGGCACTTCGAATCTGCACTTCGACCCAACGCCCGCCGGGGCCCAATACTGTGGTATGCAGCGATTCGTAACCATTGCTTTTGGGAATAGACAACCAGTCTTTCAACCTCGAGGGATTGGGCTGATACATGTCAGTAATCAGCGAATAAACATGCCAACAATCAGACTTTTCACGCTCCCGGCCTGTATCAACGATTACCCTGATGGCAAAAAGATCGTAAATATTATCGAAAGAGATCTGTTGTTTGCGCAATTTGTTCCAGATGGAATAAATGGATTTTACCCGGCCTTTTATCTCAAAGGGAACATTCAGATTTTCGCTGAGTTTTTGTCTGATCGGTTCTATAAAAGCCTGAATGTATTCATCTCTGGATCGTTTGGTTTCGTCCAGTTTACGGGCAATTTCATCGTAGATGGCCCGCTGGGTAAATTTCAGGGATAAATCCTCCAGCTCCGTTTTAATGGTATAGAGACCCATGCGATGAGCCAGGGGGACAAAGAGCGAAAACACCTCCCGGGCAATTTTTTCCTGCATTTCCAGGGGGTAATGTTTGAGCATCCTCATCGTATTGAGACGATCTGCCAGGAGAATCAGTATCACTCTGGCATCCTGGGCAAAAGACAACAGGAGATTTCTAAAGTTTTCGCTGTCAAAAACAATGTTGCGGTCGTAGAGTTCATTCACCTTGATCAGTCCCTGCATAATATTGCCTACCGAAGGGCCAAAATCGCGCTCTATTTGTTTGAGCTCCAGGTTGCGAATCAGTTTGGAATCGTAAAGCAGGGCGCTTATCACCGATGAGCGCTTCATGCCGATTTCGCCGGCTACCACCAGGGCATTCTGAACACAGCGTTCCAGGGGCTGTACTTCGGGTACGGGACGCTCCAGCAGTTCTCCCTCTATGGCCGTTTTCCAGATAGAGCGAATCTTGTCGATATGTCCGGGAAGTATGTATCCCCGGGTCAGATGCAGCAATTGTCGGTAGATACGTACTATATTCCGGCTTTCGGGTTGAGTTATGATCATAAGTACGAGCTAAAAAGTCTTGTAAAAATACATTATTTCTATCAAAATAAGCTACCTTTGCCCTAATTATTAGCAGCTCAAAATTATGAGACATATCGCTATTACAGGTGACTTGGGCAGCGGCAAGAGCAGCGTGGCCAAAATCATATGCCAAAAGGCCAACTACGACTATTTCTCGACTGGTTCGCTCCAGCGAAAACTGGCCGCCGAAAAGGGCATGAACACCCTGGAGTTGAATTATTTATCGGAGAAAACCAACGAAATAGACGACTACATCGATGCTTATCTCAAAAAAATCGATACAGACAAAACACTCAAAAAGCCATACGTCTTAGATTCCCGTCTGGCCTGGCATTTTGTAAAAAGTGCTTTTAAAGTTTACCTTAAAGTACAGCCCGAAATAGCCGCCAAAAGAGTGTTTACCGACACAAGCCGTAGCAGCGAACCACAAGCTGCCGATCTTGAAGAGAGCAAAAACAGCCTGCTGGAAAGGCAGGAAGTAGAAGCCAGACGATTCAAAAAACTCTATAACATAGATTATCGTAAACCCCAGAATTACGACCTGGTAATAGACAGCTCTCACTTAAGCCCCGAAGAAGTAGCTGCTCAAATACTTGCTGCCGCCGATCCACTGAGCTGCCTAAGCGAAGAAGACCTAAAGCAGATACAGGCCAAAGGCATCAGCACAGAACAAATTCAGGAACAACTCAAAAGTTTTGTACAAGGCTTCCCTTACCTGAAGCTGGCCGCCTCGGCCTCTACAGACAACGGCATACTCAACATAGAACACGAGCGTGAAAGCAGTCTGCTTGAAGCCTGGGAACATTACCTCCAAGGCCGGCACAAAGTAATAAAATTTGTACCTGCATCGGGAGCTGCCAGCAGAATGTTCAAAGACCTCTACGCCTTTTTGGAATCAGATACAGAAGAACCTGTAGGCAAGGCAGAAAAAATCTTCATCAGCCATTGCGGTTGTTTTGCCTTTTCTGAAGAGCTCAATAAATCCTGCACAGACCATCTGGGGGCATCGCTCGAGTCGCTGCAACAACAAGGCCGTTACAAAGATATCATCAGGCAGCTTTTATTAGCTCAGGGGCTCAATTACGGAGCTTTACCCAAGGGCCTGCTGAGTTTTCATAAATACCCGGGGGCTCCCCGCAAAGCCATGACGGAGCATTTGGCAGAGGCTGCGCTTTATGCCCCTAACTACAACAAAAAGGCATACGTGCATTTTACTGTTTCACCCGAACACCGGAGCCTGTTCGAAAACGAATGCCAGCGGGTCAAAACAGACATAGAACAAAAATACGGGCTGCAGGTTGAAGTAAGTTTTTCCGTACAAAAAGCTTCCACCGATACCATAGCCGCAGATCAATACAATCAGGCTTTCAGAGATCAGGGGAAACTGCTTTTTCGCCCCGGCGGGCACGGAGCTTTGCTGGAGAATCTGAACGATCTGGATGCGGATGTGGTATTTATCAAAAACATCGACAACGTAGTGCCCGACCGGCTCAAAGACAGCACCGTCCATTATAAGAAACTGCTGGCCGGCCTGCTGGTAAGTTTGCAGGAAACCATTGCAGGCTATCTGAAACTGCTGGATACCGGCAAATATACCCGCGCTCAGCTCATTGAGATCATCCAGTTTTTGCATCAACAATTGTACACCCGGCACAAAGACATCAAAAATATGGAAGATGCCGAGCTGGTGCTCTATCTCAAAAGGAAACTCAATCGCCCCATCCGGGTTTGCGGCATGGTTCGCAACGAGGGAGAACCCGGCGGAGGCCCTTTCCTGGTATTCAACAAAGACGGCAGTACTTCGCTGCAGATATTGGAGAGTTCCCAGATAGATATGAACAATCCCGAAATGGCAGCCATGTATAACGAAGGAACGCATTTCAATCCGGTAGACCTGGTTTGCGGGATAAAAAACTACAAGGGGAAAAAGTTCGACTTAAAACGTTATGTAGACAAAAACACAGGGTTCATTTCCATTAAATCCAAGAACGGCCGGGAACTCAAAGCGCTGGAATTACCAGGCCTTTGGAACGGAGCCATGTCGGATTGGATTACGGTCTTTGTCGAAGTACCCATAGGCACCTTCAATCCGGTAAAAACAGTCAACGATTTACTCCGGGAACAACATCAGGACGAGGAACCCTCCTGCTTGTAAGCCTCCAGACCCAACTCTCGGGCTTTTTGAAGCATAAACTCCCTGGCCGCCTCGTATTCGTTGGGAATCAGGCCGTCGAGTATGGCGTCTTTGATACTGCTTTTGATCTCACCTACTATTTTGCCCGGTGCCAGACCGAAAGTAGACATAATTTCCTCCCCACTGACCGGTGGCTGCATATTGCGGATACGGTCGCGCTCTTCCAGGTCGATCATTTTCTGGCGCACCAACTGAAAATTTTCCAGGAAACGTTGCACCTTGACCGGGTTTTTAGAAGTAATATCGGCCTCACACAATAGCATCAGATCTTCTATATCGTCGCCGGCGTCAAAGAGCAGACGACGTACGGCCGAGTCACTTACTTCCTCTTCGACCAGGGCAATGGGACGCATATGCAGGCCAACCAGTTTTTGCACATACTTCATATGCTCGTTCATGGGAAGCTTGAGCCGGCGAAAAATGCCGGGTATCTTTTTTTCTCCCAGGTAATTATGGTTATGGAAAGTCCAACCCAGCTTATCGTCCCAACGCTTACACATAGGCTTGGCAATGTCGTGAAACAAGGCTGCCCAACGCAAATAAAGCTCTTTGCTTTGTTCTGCCACCTTGTCCAATACCGCCAGCGTGTGTAGAAAGTTATCTTTATGACCTTTGCCATCCTTGGTTTCTACTCCCTTGAGGGCAGCCAGTTCGGGCAGGATAAAGTCCAGCAGCCCGGAGCGTTCCATCAGGCGAAAGCCCTCCGAGGGACGCTCTGCCATCATCATTTTTTGCATTTCATCGCTTATACGTTCGGCCGAAACTATGGAAATACGCTCCCTGTTGCGACGAATCGCTTCAAATGTTTCCGGATGTATGCTGAACTGCAGGCTTGTGGCAAAACGTAAGGCCCGCATCATGCGCAGCGGATCGTCGCTAAAAGTCAGGTCGGGATCACAGGGTGTACGTAAGATTTTCTTTTTAAGATCAGCCCGGCCGTCAAAAGGATCGATCAACTCGCCATAATCGGCTTTATTCAGACTGATAGCCATGGCGTTGATGGTAAAATCACGACGCAAGAGATCCTCTTCCAGGCTGCCGTCTTCTACTATGGGTTTCCTTGAATGTCTTTGATAAGATTCCTTACGGGCACCTACAAATTCGAGCTCCAGAGAACCAAAGCGTAACTGCGCAGTCCCAAAATTTTTGAAGACGTTGACCCGGGCCGATTTCCCCAGTTTGGCAGCCACAAATTCGGCCAGTTCTATACCCTTCCCTACGGTTACTATATCGATGTCCTGAGAGCTGTTCTTAAGGAAAATATCCCTAACGTATCCACCTACTAAACAGCATCTTACATTTATTTCATCGGCCGCCTCAGACAGGAGAATGAATATAGCATCTTTGATGTGTTCACTTAAATTCACAAACTACAACTACTATTAGCCGACAAAAGTACATATTTTTTCATTGTTTGCTCTACTTTTGCATGGACTAAAATCAAAACTTATGTCGTTCAGGGTTTTTGCCTACCACGCGGCCATCGGGTTTTGCCTGATTATTTTGCAGTCTTGCCTTTCCAACAAGAAAGACCTGCCCGATACTTATATTCAAAAAGCCCGCACAGCCATTGAACGTAGGCAATACCAAACGGCAAAAAACTACATTGACAGCATACGCATAGTTTTCCCCAAAGATTACGATAAAATTCGCGAAGGCCTCCAGGTGATGCGTGAAATTGAATTTGCAGAACAAAAACGTACCCGGGAATACTGCGACAGCTTATTGAACGTCAGGCAAAGCCAGTTCCCCGACAAGCAAAAGAATTTCAGTTTTCAACGCAACAAAGCCTACGAAAGCATAGGCTATTACGTAAATAATCACCAGCTGCACAAAAACAATTATAACCGGACTTTTTTGCAAACCAAAGTGGACGAAAAAGGCCGTCTGATAGTAACCAGCTATTATTCCGGTTCACAAAAGATCAATCACACCAGGTTGCGCCTGTATTCCTCTGACGGGCTCTTCGTTGAGACGCAGGACGTTCCCCGCGACGGAGCATTGAATTACGCTTTCAGGGACGGAGGCATTCACTACGAAATTGTTCGTTTCAACGAAAAGAAACTAAACGGGCTTATCAATTTTATTTTGTTAAACAACGGCGGTAACCTCAAGGTGGAGCTTATAGGAGATATCAATAAAACCTACACTATGCGCTCCGAAGACAAAAATGCCCTCAAGGCTGCCTGCGAATTGGCTACTGTGCTTTCGGACATCACCAGACTGTTAGAAGAAATCCGGCTGGCTCAGGCCAAAATGGATTATATCCGCAGTAAACAACTTAACAATGCCGAAGATTAACGGGTAAGGCTAAAGCGGAAACTCAAGCCAAAATCCTGAGTCGTCACCGGGTAGGACGACACCAGTGGAATACTGGATTCCAGCGAATAATAAAACTTCAGATTCAAATTCCGGCTGATGACATAATCGGCCTGTAAATCCACGGAAACTGTTTTGTTGCCCGAAGTCGCCTGGGAGTAATTTTCTTCAATTTTTCGAATCAGAGCCGAGGCATTCTTGAAAGAGAAATCAGCATTGATTCTCATGTCGTTTTTCACTTTAGAGTTTTCCAGTATTCCCCAGGGATGAAAATCGGCGACTTTGTAACTGCCTCCCAATACGTACTGTACCTGTCCGGCTTCGACCAGCTGGCCTCCGCTGATACTCAGGTTCAAACTGCGCGAAGTACGTAGTTCGGTCTTGAGGCTCATTCCGTTTTTCAGGGTGGCCTGTATATTAAACAAGGGGCTGAATGACTCGGTCAGACTGATACTGCTGATATCGTACATGGACGAAGGCAGAGGATTGCCCGTTAGCACATCACGGACAAAACCAAAATCCTGCCCTCCTGCGCTGACAAAATTATTATACGAAGAATAAGAGCTTACATTGTAAGCACAATTGTAGGCATGATTCAGGGTGATTGACCTGAAATGCTTAGCCAGGAAGGGGAGTTTAGATAGACCATCGTAGGAGATACTCCAATTGGGCAGCATGGCTTTGATGGAAGGAAAAATATCCAGGCTGCCTTTGTGCGCAGAACGACCGGTATAAGCGGCCATAAAGGCGGGAATCAACACATCGGCCGAATTGGGATCGACACTGCCGTACTGAGCATCGTAGGCGGTACCGGCCAGCCCGCTGCCGGCCAAAAATCCTTCGTTGGGATAACTGAGCCCGTCTACCCGCTGCTGCAAACGGCTTGCAATGATAGACCGGTTCTGTACAAATCGCTCAAAATGTCTGGAATAATAGCCATCCCGGGCAGAGGAACCTCCAAAAGAAGTCAGCAAAGCCACCGTCGAAATAGAAAAACTTCCGGTCTGCGTACGGGGCATGCCGTCTATCATGTATTGCACCTGTTTGTTGCTGTTGCTGCTGCGCTGCGCATTCAGTTCTATCCTTAAACCCTGAATGGGCAATACCGAAGACTTGATCCTCAAAGTTTTGTTTTCGGTATAAATAGCCGGAGAAACCACCGAATCAGACATGACCAGCCAGTTTCTGGCCATGGATTGTTGCAGATAATCGTTGGAATAAAAGCCACCGGCAAAATCCCAGCCCGGAGCCCTGCCGTACTCTTTGTCTTTGAATATCAAACCAGTTTCCGGCCTGAACCCGGGGATAGTAAGCCCGTCTGTCTGATCGTAAGTGATTTGGAGATTGCGTACCGACATCAGCAAGCGCGATCCCAATTGCAAGGCTTTGTACCAATCTTTATCATCCAATGATGGCTTCGGAACTATGAGCAACTTAATTTGCATACTGTCTCTGCCCCGAACGCTCAATACATTTTCGTCCTTGATTTTATAACGTAGAGCCACCTCCTTGCCAGAGGCATCTACAGCCCTGATTATTAAACGTTTATTTTTAAGATTGTGTTTTACTTCGAGCTCTTCGCCCGGTAATATGTTCAGTTCTTTTTCAACTTTTGCAGCTTCCTGTTTAGGAGCAGTTCGCTGATTGCTCGAAATCCGGGCGGGCGTATTTCTACCTGATGTTGAGGCTGTGTTTTTACCGGATGTAGCATATTTTTGATTCACTTCCCGCAAGAAATCGGACTTATTGTAGAGGGTTTCAAAATTAAAAGAAGGATTGAAGCTGATATTCCTAATGTTAGATATAATATTTCCCATCTCCAGATCCTTGATCTCTGCGCTTTTGTCCCATTTGTAGGTGGCTGTATACTGAGCGTTGGCAGTAATAAAATCCAATGTCGGAATACGATTGAAAGGAAGGCTCCAGGTATACCTGATGCTTTGCTGGTAATTGAGCGGCGTACCCAGGCTGCGCATGCTCTGACGCACGGTATCTTTCCAGTTTTCGTATTCATCGGGATAGAGCATTTTATTTACCGGTGCATTCATAGTTTCCTGAATACGAGAGCTGTTGTTGGTAGTAAAATTGAACTTCATATTCTTGGTGAAATTCCAGGTCAGGTTGAAATCGGTGTTCCAGAGGAAGTTTTTACTGAAATTCAGAGGAATGTTATTGAGCAGGCTCAAAGAGGTCAAATCTCGATTCTGAAGCTCGTAATAATAGCGCGACAAGCGACTGCCGAAGGTAATAGAATTGGGAATCCAGGTGAGGTTAAATTCTTTAATCATCTTCAGCCAGGGAGAATCCAGTTTCTTACTTTTGGCAAAGGGTTCCCAGGCCTTGAGCGGAGAACTGTAGCCATAGGTGATACCTGCGTTGTAATTGCGGGTGATTTCGTATTCTGTGCTGGCATCGTGTTTATAGGTTTCGCTGAAACTGCCTGAGGCCGAAAAATTGGCCGGATCTATAGGCAATGGTGTTTTGCTCTTCACATTGAGACGCAGATTCGACACATTCAAATTGCGGACATTCATTATTTTGGAACTGTAATCCAGTATGGAATCCTTTTCGGCCTTGGTATCGGCCGTCTTCAGCACATCATCGAGCAGAAGGTCTTGATTTAGAGGATCGTATTTCGGTGTGTGGCTCTGGCGGGAAATAGCGTAATAGACCGGAAAATTCAATATTCCCGGTTTGGGATAAAGCTTGCCCAGATCGAAACTCATCGCCAGGTTCATCAGTTTGTAATCTTCCAGTCTGCGTTCGGCTACCCGTTGTTCTATACCACCAAAACCTACCGATTCGTAACGGCCTGCAAATGTGACCGTTCCCAGATCGGAGACAGCCAGCGTGGCATTGGTCATGGCCGCCCAGCCTCCCTGATTGTCAAAACCTTTCAGTCTGAGCTCATTTACCCAGACCTCTACCGACTTCAGGGTAGTTCCGTTGTTGCGAATACCTATCATGATGGTTTTGACTTCCGACAGGCTGGGATTTCCCATGATACTGACTTTGTTCTTTTCTTTGGCGGGATCGTATTCGTAATAGACTTGGGTATAATTGATACCACCTGCCCGGGAGTTGCGTCTGTTTTTGATGGAGGTAAGCAATTCAAAAGGCAGATCAATAAAGTTTTCGTCCGGCCACACCGATTCGGGATTATGAATGTGGGGCTCTGAGATTTTCAGAGGAACTTCGTATTCGTAATAATTGTTTTGGTAGTCGGAGCCCAAACGAATAAAGACCGTCATTTCGTAATTGGCCGGCGGATTCAGGTCTTCGGGCAGGGCTTCTCCGTGCACAAACAACTGCAGGCGTTCGTATTGCCTAAAGTCCAGGCCTGTATTTTTGTAGACTGCACGGGCATCACCCGGGGCCATTTGCCTGATCTTCAGTGCCAAAGACTGTTCGTTTT
>JAQUTN010000197.1 GCA_028694375.1 Bacteroidales bacterium | reverse complement strand
GGCGTAGCATAATTAGAAGCTGTTTTAATTTTATCGTTTAATGATTTGAGATGAATTTTTGAGGTATATTCGATTGGACCAAAAAGTCGCTCAAAGCATAAACGAGACAGGCTAATAATAAATAATTCGTAGAAAATTAAAACAACTTCTTATAATCCAAACCTAAAAGAATCCGGGCTGTTTGCTTATAAAGCAAACAGCCCGAAGTAAAAAATTTGAATGGTATTATTAAACCTATTGTTTAATATATACTCTCTGCTGTATTTCCGTTTTTGTTAACGTTTAACACGGGCATTGCCCTCCCAGATGCTCCAAACCTGTTCTTCGTCGGCAGGTTGGCCGTAATCGGTGAGGAAAGTGGTAGCCAAAGCGCCGCTGGCCCAACCAAACTGTATCCATTTTTCGGGAGCCCAGGCTTTCAGAATTCCGTAGAGCATACCTCCAACAAAGCCGTCACCGCCACCGATGCGATCCAATACATGTATTTCGCGGGGTTCAATCACATGCCAGTTTTCGCCTTCGAGCATAATGGCTCCCCAGTTGTGGCTGTTGGTGTGGTTTACTTCGCGCAGCGTGGTGGCAAAAACCGAAGCATTGGGGAAGCTTGCTTTGACACGTCTGATCATTTCCTTGAATCCGTCAATTTTGGCAGCAATGCCTTTACCTCCGGCTTCGGGGCCTTTGATGCCCAGGCAAAGCTGGAAATCTTCTTCGTTCCCAATCAGAATATCCGAAACAGAAGCAATCTCGGTAAAGATCTCGTGCAATTCCTTTTCGCGGCCTTTCCAGAACGAAGCGCGGTGATTTAAATCGAACGAAATGCGGGTGCCGTGTTTTTTGGCGGCACGGGCAAGTTCCAGACAGAATTTGCTGGTTTCCTGCGATAAAGCACCAATCAGACCCGAGAGATGTACAATTTGTACTCCTTCCTGGCCAAAAATCCGATCGAGGTCAAAGTCTTTCACGTTCAGTGTGCGTCCCACTTCGCCGGCCCTATCGTTCCACACTCTGGGACCCCGTGAACCGTAACCACTGTCGGCAATATTAATCTGATGACGATAACCCCAGGGGCCTCCCTGTTCTACTTCCACCCCTTCGTAGTCCATATGACGGCTGCGCAGATTGGCTTTGATAAAGTGAGCAAAGGGACTACCCTTGACAAAAGTAGTAAGCACTTTTACCGGCAGTCCAAGGATGGAAGACACACTGGCCACATTGGTTTCGGCACTGGTGGCCTGCAGTTGAAAAAGATCACTGCTGTGGACGGGCTGCCCGTTGTTGGGCGTGATACGCAAACCCATGCTGGTGGGTACAAGCAGGGCATACTTGCAATTTTTTTTTAGTTCGATGTTCATAATGTTACTGTTTATAATATAGTTTGTCTCTTTTGTTCAAATCAGCCACAAATATATAAAAAAAGCGGAGGAACATTGTTTTATATCCTCCGCTTTCATCGTCGGGAAAGCTCAAAAATTCATAATCAGATCATTAATTTTCCTGAGGATGCCCGATTCTACCCATAAACAGAACACAAGAAGTGCTTTTTTCTTTTATCATAAACAAAAAAGGCCTGTCCAGCGTCATCTGAATCTCCGGCATAGCAGCGGTCAGTTTCATCCCTACCACAGTTACAGCAGCAGCTTCGGCTCCCTCCTCGTCCACTTTGACAAAGGTCTTTTGTTTCAATAAGCCAATATACAAATTCTGAGCCGCATTGATGAGACTAAAATCTGCCCTTTGCGAATCGAAAGCCGACTGCATGCCCAAGGCGGACATAGTGGGTATCAGCTCTTTTTCATATTCCAGCTTGAAGCGTGGCAACTTCAGATTAATTTCGGTTTTGTTCAACTGTTGCAACCAATTATCCCAATTTGCAGCATTAAGAGTTGCAATAAGTTCATCCATATCAACCCCCTGACGCGGCAAGACAAAAACCATACTAAATGCTTCGTTTCCAAAGGGCAGGTCCACTACCTGAACGGCATCGTCTTCGAAATAAGGAAATTCTGCTTTTTGATACATCATATTGACTTCAGTCTGATTACCGCCGGCTAAATAAAAAGGGCTTTCAGCGGTCTTTGCCTTGTCAAATTTTTGTACCCAGCTGCCTTTGAAATAAAGAGCGTTGAGCAAAAACATAATATCGTCCGAGGCAATATTTTCAAGGATCTTGTCTATGCGCCCTTTGGTTTTGACATCGCACCAATCGTTGATGGCTTTCAGAGCAGCTGCATTAAAGGGAAGATTTTGCACTTCGGCTTCGTAGTAGTAGGTATTGGTATCGACAAACTCCTTGCGCACCGAATAATCGTCACGAATCCAAATGGAATTGGCAATAGCTATATTAGTCTGTGGATCAAGGCTTTGCAAAGCCTGATTCATTTTCTGCTGATAAGCATTAATTTCGGTTTGCGTATAGTCCTCAAAACCCAAAGCAGAAATCATTTCTGAGGCTGTATTGCCGGCAGCCCCGTTCAAAGTCATGGACAAAGCCTGTGATATACTGTAAGGCGAAATACAAAAATTTTCTTTCTCCTCCTCCATATTGACTTGTTCCAGCAGGCGAAAGGCAAAACTGTTGCCGTTTTCGACCAACACTTGTTGGCTGCGGGTTAAATCAATGTCTTCTCTAACCTTGATTATACCTATATCAGCTTGTTGTTCACAAGCTAACAACATAATGATACCCAATAAATAAACTTCTTTCATCA
>JAQUTN010000049.1 GCA_028694375.1 Bacteroidales bacterium | reverse complement strand
CGATCTTGATGATATCCGGAACCCGAAGTGCAGTGGCTGTGTTGTTGGTTGGATATATGCTGTATACCATCTTGTCAAAGAATTTCAAGACGATGGTCTCGATGGGATTCGTTTTGTTGCTGGCTTTTTTCTTCTTGAAATATACCACTATCGGACAAAGCAATTACGATATTCGCAGGATGCGATCGGTATTTAACAAAGAAGATGCTTCCTTGAACGTGCGTCTCGACAACCGGCGATTGTTTAATGAATACCTTAAGGATAAGCCTTTTGGAGGTGGGGTGGGCTCTTCGGGCAACTGGGGGCAGCGCTTCAGTCCTCATACTTTTTTGGCTCAGGTGCCTACCGACGGCTGGTACATTCAAATATGGGCTGAGCAGGGTATAGTAGGCTTATCTTTTTACCTGTTATTGCTTTTTTATTTTTTAGTTAAATCGGCTTTTCTGATTTTTTTCCGCCTGAAAAAACCCGAAAACAGATATAAGGCTGTTGCTTTTGTTTCGGGCTTGGCCGGCCTGATGGTGTCGTCGTATACTGCTTCCAGTCTGGGACAGTTGCCAAACACCATCATGGTGGTGACCTCGCTGGCATTGATTTCGTTGATGCCTGAGTGGGAAAAAAAGGAAGCTGACGAAACAGAAAGCGACGAAACAAAAAGCGGCAGCACCAAAAACCACAAAGACAAAGCAGCCTCCTTGTCTCTGTTTGCTAAAACCTCAAAATGGAAAGTGTAATGGAAGTCTACGGAATAGTGCAGTTGATTTTGCTGGTGTTGACCGCCCTGGCTACAGCATATTTTTTGTTTTTTGCCCTGAGCGGCTTGTTTTATCGCGACAAAAAGTTGAAACCGGCAGCTGTTTACCGCAAATTTGCAGTGTTGATTCCGGCTTACAAAGAAGACCGCGTGATTTTGGAAGCGGCAGCCAATGCCCTGGAGCAGGATTACCCTAAGGATCGTTTTGATGTGGTGGTGATTGCAGATTCCTTTAATTCGGAGACACTGCAAATATTGGCAACTATGCCTTTGAAAACGATCGAAGTGCGTTTTGAGCAAAGCACCAAGACCAAAGCGCTCAACCTGGCCATGAGTCTCTTGCCCGAGGATTACGATATCGCTTTGGTGCTCGATGCCGACAACCTGATGCAGGCGGACTTTCTGCAAAAAATCAACCGGGCTTTTGAAGATAAAATACTGGCCGTACAGGGCCACCGCATGGCCAAAAATTCCAACACCCGTCTGGCGGTGCTTGATGCTGTGAGCGAAGAGATCAACAATCATTTGTTTCGCCGGGGACATTGCGCTGTGGGCCTTTCTGCCGGCTTGATAGGTTCGGGTATGGCTTTTGACTATGCTTTTTTCAAAAAAATGATGTTGGAAGTCAAGGCAATTGGTGGATTTGACAAGGAAATAGAACTCCGTATGTTGCGCGAGGGCTCGAAAATTGAGTATCTGGAGGATGCCTGTGTTTTGGACGAAAAGGTGCAAAATTCCGCGGCTTTCAGCGTTCAGCGCCGCAGATGGCTTTCGGCTCAGTTTTATTATTTTGGACTGGCCGCCGGCCCGGCACTTCGGGAGCTGTTTACCAAAGGCAACCTGGATTTTTTCTTCAAGGCTTTGCAATTTATTCAACCCCCCAGGGTGTTGTTGCTGGGCCTGGTTCTGGTGGAAAGTGTTTTGTTTTTGCTGCTAAACAGTCATCTGGCTTTGCCTGCAGCTTTCAATATTGCCTGGCTTTCGGTGCTGGGCTCTTGCCTGCTGGCCTTTGTGTTTGCAGTGCCCGGAAAATTTTACAATAAGCAAACCGCCGGGGCTTTGCTTTATCTGCCTAAAGGCATGTTTTTGATGTTGATGTCTTTGTTGAAGATCAAAGGCGCCAACAAAACTTTTTTGCATACGCCACATGGTGCTTCGGACACCGCTAAAAAATAAAGTATGACGGGATTTATTACTTCTGCAAGAGCCTTATCAGAACGCGATTTCTCGGGACTGGGCTCGATGAAACAAGTAGTTGACCGGGACCTGAGTCTTTATTACCTGGGTCGTTTTTACAACACCTCTGCCGCGGAGCTGCTGGCTAATTTCAGAAAAAAAGGCCCGGACTCCTTCAAAGAGATTGACGGCGATTTTCTTTTGCTGCTGGCCGAAAAGGATAACTTGCTTTTTTACAGAGATCGCCACGGAGCCGGCAGCCAGCTTTTTTACAACGGGGAGTTTTTCAGCTCTCATTTGATACATTTCAGCTCTCTCGAGGGCTTTGATCCTGAGCCGGATACGGAGGCTTTGTTTACTTTTCTGGGCATCGGATACATACCCTCGCCCCAGACGGCCCTGAAGGGAGTAAAGAAATTAAGTCCCGGCCACTTGCTTGTGTTGCAAAATGGAAAGACCAGCACAAAAGATCTCTACGATTATGAATCCTGCCTGGCTAAAACCGCAAGCTCTAAACTGAGCATAGAAGAGGCCACCGAGGCTTTCGAAAAGCTTCATCGGCAAGCCATAAAAGACAGAATTGCCGGGAATACCAAAGTGGGCCTCTTGTTGAGCGGTGGTTACGATTCCGGAGGGAACATAGCCGCTTTTAGAGAAGTCTGTCAGGGCGAAGCAGTGTCTTATTCCATAGGTTTCAAAAACAATCCCTGGACAGAATTGCCGCTGGCGGCCTTATTGTCTGAAAAATACGGCACCAGGCATTACGAGTACGAAATTGACGGCAGCGAAATCCTGGATTTGCCGCTAATATTGAAAGCGACAGGCGATCCTTTTCACGAAGGGGGGCTTATGGTGAATTATTGTGCCATGCGTTTGCTGAGCGACAGTGGCGAACAGCCCGGTATTGTGCTGGGTGGCGATGGTAATGACCAGCATTTCGGAACTTCGGGCAAAGAGCTGGCTTTGCACTGGAAACTCCGGAAATCGGGCTTACAGATTTTTCAAAAGGCTTACGATGCCTTAGGCAACCGGCTTTCGGTCTTCGAAAAGGACAATGTGTTTTTTCGTACTCAGTTTCATAACCGCAAGATTCTGAATATTCAGCAAAGCGATATGTTCGGCCTGGGTTTGCAGCAACTCAAGCGGATGAGTGCCGCTGCCGGCAAGATGAAGCGATACGATTATCTGAGCAGTTTGCCCAGGCATTTCGATAGTTTCGAGGAGTTTTATTTCGGCCGTAATTTCAACATAGATATTAAGCAGGTCATAAACGAAGTGATTTTGTACAAGTCGTCCAGGATGGCAGAGTTGTTTGGTTCTTCGATGAGTTTTCCTTACATGAGCACGGCTTTGTATGATTTCCTGAACGAATTGCCTCCGGGGTATAAATTCAAAGGCAACATCGACGACCTGGCTGCCGGCAGGGGAGTATCAAAGTTTTTGCATAAGAATTGCTTTAAATCCAAACTACCGGCCGAAATTACCGAAAGAAAGAAACAAGGCGGTTTTGCTCCCCTTGCTATTTTTTTGCAGGAGGAGTCGCAGCGTAAACTGCTTTTTGCTTATCTTAGGCGATCAGAAGGCTTGCAGTATCTCTTTGAAAAAGAGAGCATCGAAAGTTTGTTGAAGGAATACGAAAGGCTTGTACAATCGCCGGCTTATTGGTTTTGGTTCCGGCAGGTCAAAGCTAATCAGTTGATCAATCTGATCACTTTGGCGGTATGGTGGGACGTTTTTATTGCCGGGAAACAGTCCGTTACTAGTATTTCTGAATTATAAACCACAGGATATGAAAATTGGCATCGAAGGGCAACGCTTGTTCCGTAAGAATAAACACGGTATGGACGTGGTGGCCCTGGAACTGATCAGGAATCTGCAAATGCTCGACCACGAAAACGAGTATGTGGTGTTTGTGCATCCCGACGAGGACAACACCTGCATTCCACAGGCTCCAAATTTCAAAATAATTGAGTTGGGTGGAGGCGGCTATCCGCATTGGGAGCAGGTGCTTTTGCCCCGGGCGGTCAGAAAAGAAGGCTGCGATATACTGCATTGTACCGGCAATACGGCTCCCATTTTTTGCACTATCCCCACCATAGTTACTCTGCACGACATTATTTATATGGAAAGGTTCAGCCTGTTTCAGAAGGCTGGTACCTGGTATCAGCGCATAGGCAATACCTATCGCAGACTGGTGGTGCCCACGGTGGTAAAAAAGGCCATGAAGCTGGTGACGGTTTCTCATTACGAACAATCCAACATCGAGGCTTATTTTGGTCCTTTGGACAAATTGAGCGTCATTCACAACGGAGTGGGGGAGCATTTCAGGAAAATAAGCGATACCCATCTGCTGGAGGCTGTGCGGGACAAATATAAGTTGCCCGAAAGGTTTTTGTTTTGCCTGGGCAATACCGATCCCAAAAAGAATACGCCCAATATGCTCAGGGCTTTTGCCTTGTTTCTGCAAAGCAAGGGTGAATACCGGGGACAGGACGATACTTACAAACTGGTCTTGCCCGATTACGAGGAAAATCAGTTGATGCAGGTTCTCAACGATATGGGGCATCCCGAAATCAGAGAAGATATACTAGTGACCGGTTATGTGCCCAACAGCGATATGCCGGCTTTGCTGAATTTGTGTTCGATGTTTTTGTATCCCTCTCTGCGCGAAAGTTTTGGTTTGCCCATACTCGAAGCTATGGCTTGCGGAGCGCCGGTGATTACGGCCAATACCTCCTCTATGCCCGAAGTGGCGGGTGATGCGGCCTTGTTGGTTGATCCTTCTGATCCTGTCGCCCTGGCCGGGGCTATTGGACGTGTGCTCAGTGAGGAGGATTTGAAGCGGAATTTGAGAGCCCGGGGGCTGGAACGAGCGGCCCTTTTTTCATGGAAAAGCATGGCGGAGCAGTATTTGCAGTTGTATCGCGAAATGCTGTCGGAACTCTCTAAATAGAACAAAACGATAGTAGATACTGATTCGATAGTAATTGTAAAAATAAATCAAGATGCAGGGACAGGATATTGTATGTATTTCGAATACCGGTTGGTATGGTAAATACGCCAAATCGACGGTGTTGCTGCTGGAACGGCTGGCTAAGCACAACCGGGTGCTTTTTGTGGAACATCATTATACCCTCGCCGATATCTGGTATACGCTCAGGGGCAGGAAGCAGGCTCCCATCCATCAAATGCTGGGATTCAGCTCCCGCCTGCAAGAGATAGAAACTGCCGTCGGGAGCAAGCTGTATCGCCTGGTGATGCCTCCTTCGCTGCCGGTGTATTTTCTTAAAAACGAAAAAAGCTTCGAAAAACTTTTCTGTCTGAATACCTTTGTCTACCGCAGGGTCTTGAAGAAGCAATTGCGCAGGCTGGGAATGGAACACCCTCTGGTGATTACGGCTTATAATCCCTTTTATGGCTTGTCCATGTTGCACAGGCTGAACGAGCAGGCTCATATTTATTATTGCTACGACGGGGTGGAGCCCTCGTACTACGGGCAAAGGATTTTTCGTTACGAAGAGGAATTTTCGCGCAAGGCCGATGCCATTATTTGTAGTTCCGACTTTTTGCTGCAAGGAAAACTTCCCCTCAATGCCAAGAGCTACGTGGTTAAAAATGGCGTGAATTTTCCCTTATTCAGCCGATATGCCAAAACGGAACCCTACGAACGGGAGCGCAAAAAAGTGGGCTTTATTGGCAGCCTCGATCCTCGTTTTGATATAGATACGGTAGAATATGCCGTGCAACAGTTGCCCGACTTTGATTTTGAGTTTACGGGCGACATGCGCAACGAGCAAATGAGAAACAGGCTTAAACGCTATCCGAACGTGTATTTTTTCGATCCGCTGCTACCGGAGCAGGTGCCCCCTTTGCTGAAACGCTACGATCTGGGCATTATACCCTATCTGCAGAATGAGGTGAACAAAAACATATATCCTCTCAAAATAAATGAATTTCTGGCGGTGGGGGTGCCGGTGGTGATGACGGCTTTTGCCGATTTGCCGGACTTCGGAGGGCTGGTGACTACGGCCGCTACCAAAGAGGATTTCGTAAGCGGACTGCTGGCCGAGAGCAGTAGTGATTCCAAGGCCAGGATAAGCCAAAGAATTATGTTAGCGGGAACCAATTCCTGGGAAGAACGTGCCGAAGCCTTTGCTGAAATTTTATCGGGTTTTGTCAACTAATTTAAGAGTCTTATGTACTACCGTAAAGTAGCCGATTTGAACGAGATTATTCTGAAGCGTCTGAGTATAATCCCCCACGACATTAACCTGATTGTGGGCATTCCCCGCAGCGGAATGTTGCCTGCCAATATGTTGGCCTTGTACTTGAATAAGCCTTTGAGCGATATTGATTCTTTTTTGAACGGGCATATCTATAAGGCCGGCGAAAGAGGGCAGTTTTTTACTCCTGATACTCAAAGTAAAGTATTGGTGGTTGACGATAGTATTTCCTCGGGTTCAGCCATGCTGAAAGCTAAAAAGCAGCTCGGCGAGCTGGAAGATAAATTTGATATTCGTTATTGCGCTATATATGTGATTCCGGGCAAAGAGCATCTGGTCGATTATTACTTTGAGCTGGTTCCGCTCCCCCGGTATTTTCAGTGGAATATCTTCAATCATATTTTTTTGGAGAAAGCTTGTTTTGACATCGACGGGGTATTGTGTGTGGATCCTCTTCCGGAGCAGAACGACGACGGACCGCGTTACCGGGACTTCTTGTTGAATGCAGCACCTTTGTATATACCAGGTTGCCCGGTTGGTACTTTGGTAACTTCGCGTCTGGAAAAATACCGGCCCGAAACCGTCCTTTGGCTCCAAAAGTACAATATTCGTTACAAGGAACTGATCATGCTCGATTTGCCCGACATGGAGGCCAGGCAAAAGGCCAACAATCACGCGGAGTTTAAGGCCTCGGTGTATAAGGATTCGTCTTATGTTCTCTTTTTCGAGAGTTCTCTGAGGCAGGCCCTGGAAATTAATAATCTGACCAGGAAACCGGTGTATTGTACCGAAAATTTCGAAATGATTTACGAAGCGGAATCTGCTCTTTATAATGTGATTAGTGGGAAATCTCTGCCTTTTTTGCGAAAATCTGCTTTGTGTCTCAGAAATACTCTGAGGAAGCTAAAAAGAAGAATGCGCAGCTAACTGATTAACAATTATCCGGGATGAAAAGAATTGGCCTTTTTACCATAATTGATTACCTGAATTACGGAAATCGTCTTCAAAATTATGCTGCCCAGGAGGTGTTGCGTTCTTTGGGCTTCGAGGTGGAGACTATCCTGAACGAAGCGGCCCGACCGGAAATCAGCAGATCGGAATACATAAAAAACAGAATCCGCAATGCCTTGAGGCAATCGCCTTTGAAATTGCTGCAAAAAGCCTTCAATAAGTTTCGCGACAGCAAAAACAAAGCCTTTTACGAAGAATGTCGCCGCAAGCGGGCTTTGTCGTTTGAGGCATTTAGCCGGCGTTACATTTGCGAAAGCGATTTCAGGCTGATTCCCGGCCGTTTGTACGAGAATCTGGACGAACGTTATGACTTTTGTGTGGCCGGGAGTGACCAAATATGGAATCCGCACATTCGCTTTGGTTCATCCCTTGATTTTCTGAGTTTTGTGCCGGCGCCGAAACGCCTTGCCTATGCGCCTAGTTTCGGGGTTGCAGAAATCCCGGACCGGTATCGTCAAAGATACAGTCAATACCTCTCCGAAATGGCTACTCTGTCGGTACGCGAAGAAAGAGGAGCAGAGATTATTCGTGACTTGTGCGGCCGGGAGGCCAAGGTGTTGGTCGATCCTACTTTGATGCTTGACAGTTCCTCTTGGGAGGCTGTGGCTGTTCCTGCCCGGCATCGGCCTGCCAAAGAGTATTTGCTGACTTATTTTATAGGGGCACTCTCAGCCGAACGCAAAGCTACACTACAAGCTCTGGCGGCTGTAAAGAAACTGGAAATAGTGCAATTGGCCAGTTTTGATGATCCGCTGCGTTACGATGCAGATCCCGGGGAATTTGTGGATTACATCAGTCGTGCTGCCCTGGTATGCACCGATTCTTTTCATTCCTGCATTTTTGCCATGTTGGCGGGGAGGCCTTTTGTGGTGTTTGAGCGAGAGGGCAAGAGCGCCGAAATGTCGTCGCGTTTGGAAACCTTGCTGAAAAAGTTTAATTTTGCGGATCGAAAATACAATACCGACAGGGCTTTGGAAGAATGGTTTGCTATTGATTATTCCCATTTCGCCACTCTGTTGGAAGTCGAAAGGCTGCAAGCCCTGGCTTATTTAAAATCAGCATTGAATGTGCAGTGTTAAAATCTCTGTGATTTAGGACTGATTTAAATCGAAAGGATTAAATATAGTTAAATAATTCGATAAATGTGTTTTTTGGAACAATGTTTGTATAATAGAAATCGTAAGGCTTATGCTGTGGCATAACAACGAACATCTTAGAATTTTATATTAAAAGCAACATAATAATGATGAACAAAAAAACAGTAAAACAGCTTATTTACAGTTTATTTGCAGTTTTAGCACTGTCAGCAACCTCCTGTGATAGAAATCCGGGTAACGAAAACGAAAATCCCGATTTGCTGATACCCTCCGATTTTGATTTTGCTACTACCCGCTCTGCGAATGTTGAGGTAGCTATTGTCGACAATTTTGAAGGACAGTATTTTTCCCGTATAGAAATTTTCGATGAAAATCCTTTTACTACCGACACCGTCGTTAATTTGCTGGCGGCCGGAGTAATCAAGGGTCAAGAGGCTTTCAATGCCAAGATTGTACTTCCTGCTCATTTGAAAACATTATTTATACGTCAAACCGATCCGCAGAAACGTCAGGTGGTAAAAATGCTGGATATTGAAACAGAAGAAGGTCCTTACCAGGTCGATTTTAACAACAGGCCTGCTGCTGAAACAAAATCGGTTTTAAGTATGATGAAGGCGCCCGCAGCCGGTGAAACAGCAGCTGAATATATCTTGCCCGACAGCTATACTACGCTGGGAGCAGAGGCGGTCACGCTGAATGGCCAGAATTATTTCATACCGGCCGGAGTTATCAACAGCCAGGTGAATTTTGGCTGGCTAGCCAATTCGGCCCTTTATGTTGCCGGAGAACTGCTTATTCCGGCTAATGCCAATGTTTATCTGCCCGCTGGAACCAAAATTGTGGTACTGCCCGGTGGAAAGATCACAGCCAATGCGGCTCTGAACCTTACTCAGGCTGGGTCGCTGCTGGCCGTACATCAGGGGGCCGAAGCAGAATTCAATGCCGTTTCTAAAGTTGAAAATACTTCCCGTTGGATTAACGACGGAACCGTAAGCCTGAACGCTGATTTTTCGGTAGTTCAGAGTTCTTTGATGGTGAACAACGGCAATATTTCGGCAACGAAGATTTCACTGACCAATAGTTCGGTTATGAAGAATTTCGGCAGCTTGCTGATGACCGGTGATTTTACCTTAGATTCCAACACCTCGCTTGTCAACGACGGTACATTGGAAACTCTTACATCACTGGTTTCAAGAAATACGACTGCTATTGTTCAGAACAACGGCAGTATCAAAGCCCTCTATATCGATTATAAAAACGGTGGCGGCCAATTGTTAAACAATTGCAGCATCGAAGCCGAAGATATGGCTTTCGAGGGTGGTACTGTGGTGGCTGCCACAGGAACCCGTATGACTTGTCAGGATTTTTATGCCAACAACTCTACTTTCACTCTTAACGGCAATGCTATACTGGAAGTGAAAAATTTGGAAGCGGACAACAGTAAAGCTGTCAAAAACGGAGCCACTTTCAATTACAACGTCACCATCGCAGGCAATCCGGCCGAAGCTGACCTGCCATTGGTTCATGTCTGGAAAATTGACAACAAAAAGAAAGGCTGGGAGGTACTTCAACTGGACGGCAGTATGGAATTGGCCATCGCTAGCGGAGAATCTCCCACGGGTAATTTTTTCAAATCGATTAGTAATGGCGTAAGCTTTGTGGAAGAACCTACCTTGGTAATTGCAGCGACCGATTGCAACGGAGGCGGTGTGAATTATGTGCCCGAAGTTGATCCCGAAGATCCTGAATTTCCGGTGCTGGTAAGCGAAGGCAACGAATATACTTTTGCCATGGAAGATCTCTGGCCGCATATGGGCGATTACGATATGAACGACTTTGTGTTCAGGATTAAAAATATACATAAGTGGATCAACAGTGACAACAAGGTGGTCAGCATGAGTTTCGAATTGCTGCCTGTGGCTGCCGGCAGCCGCAGATACATGAGTGCCGCAGTTCAGTTTGATGATTTAGCCGCCGGAGCTTTCAGTTTGACGGCCGGGAATGAAAACAGCCGGATTGAAGAAGGCCAGGACAAAGCCACTGTTATTCTGTTTGAAGGAGTACATCAATTGTTTGGATTGGATACCCCTGTGGCGGTCAATACTTTTGCCCACGTAGACAGAAAGCCTGCAGAAGCTTGTACTTTCAGAATGGATTTTGCCGAGCCTGTTCATCCCGATTACCTGACCGTAGATCGACTGAATTTCTATATGATAGAGGGCGAGGACCTGGACAATACCGATCGCAAAGAAGTGCATCTGGCCAATTTTGCTCCCAGTTCCAAGGTGAAACAAGCCACTAACAACTACAAAGACGAAAACAATATGGTTTGGGCCATAATGTTGCCGGTTGGCGACTTTAAACATCCTACCGAAATGACCAATATAGTGAATGCTTATCCTAACTTTGAGGAATGGGCTTTTTCGGGTGGTGATAGTCAGAAGGACTGGTACCTGGTTCCTGCCGAAGACTCAAAACTAGTGTATTCAAAGTAAAAAAGTAATGTTGATTAACAAGAATGTCCGGTTTTTTTTAGATCCGGACATTTTTTGTTTTTTGCTAAATCGTTTCATACCAAGAGATCATGATTAAAAGAGTTTCTTTTGGTTGTTTTTGTCTTTTGCAGGTCCTGCTTTTACCGGCACAAACAGTGTATATTAACGAAATCTCGGTTGCGAATATTTCCGGGCAATTCGATCCGAATTACGATTTCAGAGGCTGGATAGAACTGTATAATGCAGATTCCATTGATGTAGAAATACGGGATTTGTATTTTTCGGACGACCCCACAAATGTTATGAAATATCGCCTGGCTGCTAAACGTACATTGCCGGCCGGAGCTTATGCATTGGTCTGGTTGAACGATGAAATCAAAAACGACCGGGGCTATTATTTGGATGCCGATGCCGACGGCGGATTTCTTTCTCTTGCTGATAAGAGTGGAAATTTGCTTGATGCCATTGAATATCCTAAACAGTATTCCAACGTATCATTCGGTCGTATTACTGATGCTGCAGAGGATTTTGATTATTTTGTTCAGGCAACTCCCGCTGCTTCAAACAACGAGGCGCCCATTGCAGCTGATTTTGTGGCTGAGCCGCAGTTTTCACATCCCGGTGGTTTTTACCAGGGCGCGCTGAGTGTCGGTATCACTTGTGCTACTCCTGCGGCCCGTATCTTTTACACTCTGGATGGGACTGAGCCCGGCCTTGATGACGCCGAATATACCGGAACAGAGATAAGTATTGATAGTTCTGCAGTTTTGAGAGCCAGAGCTTATGCGGAGGGTATGCCCGAGGGCCGTATTGCCACGGCAACTTATATGATCAACGAGCGTAAACCCGATTTGCCGGTAGTCTTTCTGACGGTAGATACCACTTATCTGTATAACGATACGATTGGGATATATTGCGTGGGGACAAATGGAACTAGGCTTACATCTTACCCGGATATAGGCAATTATAACCAAGATTGGACCAGGCCTGCTCATTTTGAATACCTGGACAGGAATAAAACATTGCACTTATCTCAGCTCGTGGGTGTTGGTATCCATGGAAATGCCTCCAGAAGATTCGACCTCAAAGGCCTCGAACTAAAAGCATCTAAACGATTTGGCGCTTCAAGGCTGGATTACCCTTTTTTTGAAACTAAACCCGGACGCAGATACAAAAGCATCATCCTTAGAGGAGGAGGCCAGCAAGGCAGTGCCGGTTTTATTTTCAGAGATGCCTACAATCAAAGTTTGGTGGACGTCCTGGATCTGGATTATCAGGCTCATCAGTATTGCGTTTTGTATGTAAATGCAGAATATTGGGGCATTAGAAATATACGGGAAAAGAGTTCCAGTGATTATGTATATTCAAATTACAATTACGAAAAGGATGAATACGATCTGATTGACGGAACTCATGCAGCTAATGGCAGTACAGCAAAGTTTTCGGCTATCGAAGATTATGTGTTAAGTCACGATTTATCTCAGGATAGTGTGTTCTTTGAACTTGCCCTCCGGATAGACATGGACAATTTTTTACATTATAACCTTACAGAAATTTATTTAAGTAACGCCGATTGGCCGGCTAACAACAATAAAAAATTTGTGCATCGACAGGAGGGGTCCAGATTCAGATGGATATTGCAGGATCTGGATAAAGGCTTAACTACTGCTACAAGAAATGTCTTGAAAAATATTCTTGAGAGTGAAACAAGCAAGTTTTATTATGTGCTGTTGCAGGAATTAATGAAGAATGAAATTTTCAGGGATCAATACATCACGCGGA
>JAQUTN010000196.1 GCA_028694375.1 Bacteroidales bacterium | reverse complement strand
GAGCTCTTCGACTCCCACGCCCAATTGTTGTATTCCGTTGATTCTTTTTGTCATGCTGTAGATAAATGAAGGGTTAAGAAGTTTTGCTCCCCGCTACATAGGCTTTATTTTACGTATCAGCCGCCTGTGCAAGCCCGGGAAAAAGCGCCGGACAGCTAATATCAGCAACTCGCTGCCGCCCACCGGAATCTCCGCTTTTTGTTTGCGCAAGCCCCGCAAAATTTGCCGGGCTGCTTTTTCGGGGCTGATACCCCCGGCCTGGCCGGGATCCATACGGCCGTGTTCTCGGCCGTCCTTATCGAGTGCAAACTTTGAAATATTGGTGCGAATACGCCCCCCAATGATAATGCTCACACGGAGGCCCTGTTGGTAATTTTCGGCTGCCAGGGTTTCGAAAAAGCCCTGCAGGGCATGCTTGGAGGCCGAATAAGCCGAACGGTAAGGAAAACCGAATTTTCCCACCAGGCTCGAAGCCACCGCCAACTGTCCTCCGCCCCCGGCAATCATCTGAGGTAACAAGGCCTTAGCCAGAATTACAGGACCAAAATAATTGATCTCCATTATTTTACGCTCATTTTCCAGAGGTGTTTCCACCAGCAGCGAACGCTGGCTGATACCGGCAAACTGATACAAAGCCTGCACCTTCAGGCCTAATTCGGGCAAGCGAGCCACGCATTGCTCTATGGCCCGGCTGTCGGCCATATCCAACACCATGGGATAGATTGTAGTGCTGCCGGAGTCGCCCGGCGACTGAGCTGCCTGAGTTGAAGGTTTCTGAACCTCTTGGGCTTCAGCTGTGTAAATCTGCAGGGCAGCTTGCTGCTGAGCTTCCTGAGTGACCAGCCTCAGGCCCTCTGCGTCGCGGTCGGTCAAAATAAGTTTAGTACCGTATTTTGCCAGTTTCAGCGCCAGCGCCCTGCCCATACCCGAGGCGGCCCCGGTAATCCAGATGGTTTTTCCTCTAAAATCCATTCGCTTGTTCGTTAGCTTGAAACAAGGCGCAAATATACGGATTAATCTTTTAAACAAGCCCGGAAACGCACTTGCACTTTAGGCAGAAAGGCAGTTGCCTTTGAGGGCTGTAAACGCTCCTTTTTAGAGGCTCAATCCTCGTATTCCACCACGAAATCCCACATATATTCCATGTCGGCAGGGCATTCATCTTCGACGCGGTCTACACCGCAATCCCATTGGCGATTTCCGTTCTCGTCAATCAGGTAATTGATGCAGGGAGCGCTGGCTCCGGCTCCCAACCTCCAGGAAACTATGGCTTTTTTGTTTTCGAGGATACTCAGACCAGAAATTTTTTCACCCTCGGAAGCCAGCACAAAACGCCCCTGATCATTCAGAATATGATTACCACCGGTACTGAAGTAATTGGTGGCAGCCCAGCTGGTGTCGGCGGCATTGCAGGGATCTGTCCAGCTTCCCATGGTCTCGAGCAATTCATAGGCCACTTCCGGGTCTGTTATCAGCCGCACATGCCGATAGAATATATTCCGAAAAGTAATTTTAACGCTTTGGTAGTCACCTACAGGAACAGTTTGTGGGGCGAAAGTATATTCCTCAAACAATTTCATTTCGCGGTTGGTTGTGGTCGTCAGCCGGATCCATTCCAGATTGTCTGTTTCGCCAGCTTTTACCTCACCCTGGGCTACCCAGACATCACCGATAACCCAACGCATACTTAGCATATGTGTTGCCGTAGTATCCCCTGTGAGGGGCGGATTCTCAAAAGCAGCTCTGACCGCGACCATCGAAGGAGCGAGCATATCAGCAAAGGGATTGATGCACTTAAACTCAATTGTGCCGGTTTTTTCGGGTGTTTCTTCGTTGTTGCAGGAAAAAAAGAGAAAAGCTGCACCAAGAACTACGCTAATAAAGAAAGTGTTTTTCATAAGTGTAAATTTAGAGGGTTTGGTGTTTGTGTTTCGTTATTCAGTGTTTTTCTGTTCGGAGTGCCTTGCCCCGTTCATAAAATCGATGAGCCGGTGGAGTTTGTCTTTCATCTCCATCAATTCGGCCAGTGAGAGCGGGCTGTGCTCCAGCTCTTTGAGGAGTTCCAGCGGGACGGCGGCGGCTTGAACCCGCATTTCCCTTCCCCGGTCGCTGAGGCTGATAAGCACCTTGCGTTCGTCCTGTCCGGAGCGTTGCCGCCTGACAATGCCCTGGGTCTCCATGCGTTTGAGCAAGGGAGTAAGGGTATTGGTGTTCAGAATGAGTTTCTGCGCAATCTCGTTCACCGTAATGCCGTCTGTTTCCCACAGAACCATGAGCACCAGGTATTGGGGATAGGTTATCCCCAATTTATCGAGCTGAGGCTGATAAGCCCGTGTTATCAGCCTCGATGCCGCGTATAGAGGGAAACAAAGTTGATTGTTCAATTTCAACTGTTCGTAATCCATAAGGCGCTCAACTTAAAATTTTGCTTAAATAGTTATCTATCTCTTCGGGTTTGGTGGTCGGCGAAAAACGCTTGACAGGTTTGCCCGTATTGTCTATCAGGAACTTAGTGAAATTCCATTTAATCTTGCCGCCAAAGAATCCGCTCAATTCTTTTTTGAGGTATTTATAAATGGGATGCGCTTGTTCGCCGTTGACATCAATTTTTGCAAACATAGGAAAACTTACGCCATAATTCAAGAGGCAGCCCTCAGAAATTGACTTTTCGTCCCCAGGTTCCTGATTGGCAAACTGATTGCAGGGAAAGCCCAGGATCACCAAATCCTTGTCTTTGTACTTTTGATAAAGC
>JAQUTN010000048.1 GCA_028694375.1 Bacteroidales bacterium | reverse complement strand
ATATTGCGCAGGTTTAGTCGAATCATACTGCTGTCTTTTGCCTGCTGCTGTTCAAGGGAATCAACAGTGGTACTGTCAGACGGAGGGATCAGATCATCAAAGTTGAATCGGGTCCCGTTCTGGCAAATCTCAACTTCCGGATTGATCAGACGGAGGGCATCGAGGGCATATTCTTTTTTGAGTAAGGCCCAGGGTTCCACATCGATATATAACTCGTCAAAAGCAACAAAGGGAGTTTCCTGGTCAGCTTCGTACAATACAAAATCTTTGATTCGGAGGGATACTTTGGCGTAATTAATATGCAAAGCCCCGATACTGACCTTGCGTCCCAACAATTCTGGTGCTTTGTGTTCTGCCAACTGTCGAACAATGTCGGATAAAAAAAACAATAAGGCACTCAGCAACAACAGAACCAGGGCCGGAATCAAATGGCGCTTTTTTATCTTTTTCATATCCCTGCGATTTTGATCAAAGATAAAAACTAATCAATCGCCAACAATAACTCTTGTATACTTCTTTTTAAAACAGGATGTTGCAGTTCGGGAGCTATCCGGCTGAGCGGCTGCAAAACAAATTTGCGTTTATGCATGAGAGGATGTGGCAGTACCAGTTCGGGTTCGTTCAACACGAGCTGATCGTAAAGCAAGAGGTCAATATCTATTTCTCTGTCGCGATATACAGCTCCGTTTTTGACTGTTCTTCCCAGCTTATGCTCTATCTCTTGTGTCAACTCCAGGCATTTTCGCCAGTGGAGAGTTGTTTCCACACAAACACAGGCATTCAGAAATGTGTGCGGAGATTCGAAACCCCAGGGTTCGGTTGAAAAAAACTCTGAGCGGTTTACTACCGGGCCGATACACAACTGAATTTCGGCGATGGCTCTTTCCAGATAATGCGCTCGATCACCGAGGTTGGATCCCAGGCCTAAATAAAGCTTGGCCATAGTCGTTTTAAAGAATCAGTAAGGCGTCTCCGTAACAACCGAAACGGTATTTTTCCTTGATAGCTACATCGTAGGCTTCTTTGATGAGTTCGTATCCGCCAAAAGCAGAAGCCATCATCAGCAGGGTTGAATAGGGCATGTGGAAATTCCCTAGCATACTGTTGGCCACGCTGAAATCGTAAGGGGGGAAGATAAAACGATTGGTCCAACCGTCGAAGGGTTTGAGATGCCCTGCAGCCCCAACGGAGCTTTCGATTGCCCTCATAACGGAAGTTCCTACGGCACAAACCTTTTTCCCTTTGTCTTTGGCTGCGTTTACTATGTTGGCGGCTTCTTCTTCGACCAGCATACGTTCCGAGTCCATTTTATGCTTGGTCAGGTCTTCGACATCGATTTCCCTGAAACCTCCCAGTCCGACGTAAAGTGTTATGAATGAAAAATCAATTCCCTTGATTTCCATGCGTTTCATCAGCTCGCGACTGAAGTGCAGATTGGCCGCCGGAGCTACCACTGCCCCCTCGTTTTTAGCAAAAATGGTCTGAAAACGTTCGGCGTCATCGGGCTCAACCGGACGTTGTATGTATTTGGGCAGTGGCGTTTCGCCAAGTGAATACAGAGTTTGTTTAAAGACTTCGTGATCGCCGTCGAACAAAAAACGCAAGGTTCGCCCTCTGGAGGTGGTGTTGTCAATAACCTCGGCCACCATAGATTCGTCTTCGCCAAAATACAACTTGTTGCCAATGCGAATCTTGCGGGCCGGATCAACCAGCACGTCCCAAAGCCGCAATTCTGGATTTAATTCCCTAAGCAAAAACACTTCGATCTGCGCTCCGGTCTTTTCTTTATTTCCGTATAAACGAGCCGGAAACACCTTAGCATCGTTGAAAATGAACACATCTTCTTCATCAAAATATTCCAGGATTTCCTTAAAAATCTTGTGCTCAATTTTACCGCTTTTACGATCCAGGACCATCAGGCGTGACTCGTCCCTGTGAGGAGCCGGATATTGAGCAATCAGGTTGTCCGGCAAATTAAATTTAAATTTTGATAGTTTCATATGTTTTGTATTAATTGTTCTTCCAGTTCTTTTTTAAACTCTCCAATCAGACGGCAATCGTCCAGGCCAACTTCTCCCACCCTGGTCCGGACCAAAGCGGTCAGGTGAGCTCCGCTGCCCAGAGCCTGGCCAATATCTCTGGCTAAAGCCCTGATATAAGTGCCTTTGCTGCAAACAACCCTTATCTTAATGAAAGGCCCTTCGTGGTTGTCCGCTCTCTCATTATCCAGATTATGCTCCAGTAATTCCAATTCATCAATTACCAACAATTTGGATTCCAGTTCAATATGTTCTCCTTTACGAGCCATCTCGTAAGCTCTTTTTCCCTGAACCTTGCAGGCCGAAAACATAGGAGGCACCTGACGAATTTCTCCTATAAATTGTTGCAGCGTTCTTTGCACCTGCACTTCGGTGATATGAGTATGAGCAAAACGCTCATCAATTTCTGTTTCAAGATCAAACGAAGGTGTGGTAGCTCCCAGCTGCAAGGTGGCAATGTATTCCTTGCTCTGGTATTGGAATTCTTCTATACGTTTAGTGGCTTTACCGGTGCAGATGATCATTACTCCCGTAGCCAGGGGATCGAGTGTGCCGGCATGTCCGACTTTGAGTTTTTTAATTTTCAAGGCTTTGCACAAAGAATAACGTACATCGTTTACTAATTTAAACGATGTCCAATACAATGGCTTATTAAAATACAGGATTTCTCCCTCCTGAAAATTCATAGTTATACCAATGGCAATATAAGGGCAAGCAAACCTACAATAGTGCAGTATAAGGCAAACCAGATGAGTTTGCCGTTTTTAACCAGCTTAAGCATCCATTTGCAGGCAATGTAACCCGAAACAAAAGCGGTTACTACACCTATCAAAAGAGAACTCAAAGGCAATCCGCTGCCAGTAGCAGCAATAAGATCTCCGGATATCAACTGCAAAAACGATTCACCCAATATGGGAATAATCACCATAATAAAAGAAAATTGAGCTATACTTTCTTTTTTGTTGCCCAACAACAGTCCGGTAGCAATAGTTGAACCGGAACGCGACAAACCAGGCAACACTGCGCATGCCTGAGCAATTCCAACAATAAAGGCATCTCTCCAGGTAATCTTCTCTTTGATCCTGGGTTTGGCAAAATAGGAAAAGGCCAGCAAAGAGGCCGTGACTAACAACATTATTCCCACTACGATCAACCCGTTGCCAAAAAGAGCTTCTACTTGATCTTTCAAAAAGAAACCCACCAACATGACCGGAATCATTGATACAAAGATTTTGAGAACGTATTGTGTCTCTTCGTTGAATTTGAATTTAAAAAATCCCTTGACCAAAGACCAGATTTCGGGCCAAAGCACCACTACAGTACTCATAACTGTAGCAAAATGTACTGCAACAGTAAAAGTGAGATTCTCTTTTCCACTTGTGCCCAGCAAATAATTGCCTATTTCGAGATGGCCGCTGCTACTGACCGGTAAATATTCGGTCAGGCCTTGAACCAAGCCCAAAAGGAAGGCTTCCCATCCGTTCATGCCTTCGAGTTGTCCTTTTCTGAATTTGCCTGTGAGGGCTTTCTGACTAATATGCCGAACATCACTACAACGAAACCTATAAAGGCCAGTGTAGGTGCTATCACAATGCGGCGTGTACTAAAAATATCAGGATTGTAAGCCTCTTCGGTTGAAGGAGCACCCATCATCAGCACAAAGCCGATGACGACAATCAGAAAGCCTATACCTATCCACAAAAGGTTCTTTCCGCTTAATGCAAAATCTTTATTCATATTTTTTGCTTATATATAATACAAATCGTCGGAACGCATTCTCAGGTAACGATTCACCGAAAAAATGGTTGCCAAAGAAGTAATCACTATACCCAGAATGGCCATCACAACAAAGATTAATGCGTAATCGATTGTTGTGATCATATTCATAATGCCCGGAAAAATACTGTTCAGATACGACAAGGCCATATACAGCAAGCCCAAAGCAAGGAGGGCTCCCCAAATGCCTCCGCGGGCATTTTCCCATACAAAAGGCCTGCGGATAAAGCTTTGCCTGGCTCCTACCAGACACATGGTATGAATCAAAAATCGTTTGGAATAGATCATCAGGCGGACAGTATTGCGTATCAGCATATAAGAGATCAGCGTAAGAATCAATGCTATCCCTAATAATAGCCTTCCGATGGAAAGAATATTGCTGTTCACCAAATTTATCAACTCCTCGCGATAAACGACTTCCTGGATGTAATCTTTCTTTTTTAAACTCTTTTCTATGCCTTTTATGCTGTCTGTGCGTGCATATTCCGGATCCAGATTAATTTCAATACTTGCCGGCAGAGGATTGTAACCAAGCAAATCAAGAGGATTCTCTCCCAACTCTTCTGCCAGTTCCGCTAAAGCATCTTCTTTGCTCACATAATCGAATTTTTTTGTCCAGGGGGCTTTTTCCAAGTCCTGCTGCAAGGAAAGCAATTCGGCTGACTTGATGTCATCGTCCAGCACCAGCGTAAGGCGGATATGCTCTTTGGCCGTATCGGAAAGATCTTTGGCAAATAAACCAATCACGATCATTATCCCGAAAAGTACCAACACCAGGCTGATGCTAAGTATGGCTGTTAATTTGGAACCGAAGACCCGGCTTCCTATCCTTTTTTTTTGTTTACTCATTCTATTTGAACTGCCCGCAAAAAGGCGAAAAGACAATTTTTCCCCAAATTGCCGCAAAAGTACGTAATATTCCTGAGGAAAAGAAGAGTTGTGGTTGTTTTTATTCTGTAAGTTCTCCCAATAAAGTAGCGGAGGTACTGTCCACTATCCTGACCTGTACAAAATCACCAATTTGGGCAGTTCCTTTATCGAAAACCACCGTCTTGTTTTGTTCAGTACGGCCGGAGAGACGCTCGCGGGAACGTTTGGAATAAGAATCTACCAGCACTGTAAGAGTTTTCCCTATTTTGCGTTGATTGCTCATGGCCGATAGTTCATTTTGTAAAGCTATCATTTCGGCTAAACGCGCAAGTTTAATTTTTTCGGGGACATCGTCGAGCAGATTTTTGGCAGCATATGTACCCGGGCGTTCGGAATATTTAAACATAAAAGCCGAATCAAAGCCTACTTCGCGCATCAGTGATAAAGTCATTTTATGGTCTTCGGGACTCTCGGAATGAAAACCGCAAAATAAATCGGTGCTGATAGAAGCCCCGGGGAGTATAGATCGTATGGAGGCTATCCGTGCCAGATAATCCTCCCTGGTATATCGACGGTTCATGAGTTTCAGAATACGCGAACTGCCCGATTGCACAGGCAAATGAATATGCTTGCAAATATTGGAGCGCGAAGCCACTGCTTCGAGCAATTTATCGCTCATATCTTTGGGATGCGAAGTGGTGAAACGGATCCACATATCAGGAGCAGCATCGGCCACCATTAGCAGCAAGCCGGTGAAATCCAGTTCCTGAAAAGCATAGGAATTCACATTTTGTCCCAGCAGGGTGACTTCTTTATAGCCCTTGGAACGAAGGTCGGCAAGTTCTGTAAGAATGCTTTGCGGATCGCGGCTGCGTTCACGTCCGCGGGTGTAGGGCACTACACAATAACTGCAGAAATTATTACACCCGCGCATGATGGAAATGAAGCCGGAAACCCGGTGATTTCCTAATCTGCGGGGTAAAACTTCCCGATAGGTTTCTGTGGTCGAAAGCTCTACATTAACTGCTTTTTGTCCCAGCTCGGCTGCTCCGATCAAATTGGGCAGGTCCAGATAGGCATCGGGGCCGGCTACCAGATCAACCCCGTGTTCCAAAGTTAGTTGTTCCTTTACTCGTTCGGCCATACAACCCAGCACTCCAATAATAAGTCGGGGATTGTTTCGTCTATATTGTTGCAAGGCCTGCAGGCGGGCTATTATTTTTTGCTCCGCATTATCGCGGATAGAACAAGTATTCAGCAAAATCAGATCGGCTTCCTCTATTTTTTCTGAACTTTCATAAGCGTCCATTCCCAGAATGGAGGCCACTACCTCACTGTCTGCCACATTCATCTGGCAGCCGTAGGTTTCAATATAAAATTTTTTCAAATTTGTTTCTGTCATTGAAAGACCTGAATAGTATCGGGGAATCCTCTTTTAGAATTTTGGCTCCAACAGGTCGTGGTAAATAACTGCTTTTTGCCAGGCACCCTCTTCGTCGAGGCCTAAGTCAACCCGGGGACTATATTCCATTTCCTCATCATCAAGATGAACGACTTTGAGTTCCTGGGCACTTTGTTTAGTCCTGATTCTGGATTGACCGTATCTCTTTTCCCGCTCTCTGGCCTTGGCTTTTGCCATTTCTTCCATGTAATTGCGCGGTTCATACTCAATATCACGACTGAGCAGGGGCTGCCTTTCTTTTTTGGGGCTAGGGGGAGTTGTGGCAATCGGAGCAGTTTCGGGATTTTTGGGTATAAAATCGTCCTCTTCTTCCGGAAGATTTAATAATTCCTGCCAGGGATTGGGGATGGGAATCCCGCTGGTATCGGGCATGTTTTGGGATTCAACTTCCGTGCCGGTATCTGCTTCTTTTGTGGCTGCTTTTTTTCGGGCTTTGCCTATAGCGCTGATTACCGTAATCACTACTGCTCCGACAATAACCAACACATCTAATAAGGAATTGTCCATTGTGCCTAAATTTAGTTGTCCAAAAGTAGTATTTTCCCGTGAAAACACAAAAAATATTATTTAAATCCAGCTTGGTCAGTTATGCTAAATTTTGTACCTTTGCACCGTTTTTTTCAAGATAGTATCATGTCCCTAAATTTCATTACAGCCCAGGAAGCAGCATCCGTTATCAAAAACAACGACAATGTCGGATTTAGTGGTTTTACTCCTGCCGGAGCACCAAAAGTGCTGGCCCAAGCCTTAGCCGAAAAAGCCCAAGCCGAAAAACAAGCCGGCAGAGAGTTTAAAATAGGCATGTTTACAGGCGCTTCTACCGGGGATTCGCTAGACGGCGTGCTAGCCCGCGCAGAAGCCATTAAATTCCGCACACCCTATCAATCCAATTCGGACATGCGGAGCTGCATCAACAAGGGGGGCATATCCTATTTTGATCTTCACCTCTCGCAAATAGCCCAGGAGTTACGCTATGGCTATTATGGCAAAGTACAGGTGGCTGTTATCGAGGCAGCTGATGTAAACGACAAAGGTGAAATTTTGCTGACCACCGGAGTGGGGATCACCCCCACCGTCGCTCATATGGCAGACAAAATTATTATTGAGCTAAACAGTCAGCACCCTGCTTATATCAATGGTTTGCACGATCTCTACGAACCGGCTGATCCTCCTTATCGTCGCGAAATTCAAATTTACAAGCCCAGCGATCGCATAGGAGAAACCCTGCTGAAAGTTGATCCTTCCAAAATTGTAGGCGTGGTAAAAACTCATCTGCCCGACGAAGTCAAAGCCTTTGCCGAACCGGACGAAACCACCAAATGTATCGGAGACCGTGTGGCCGGATTTCTGGTCAGCGAAATGAAAGCCGGACGCATACCCGCCTCTTTCCTCCCTTTGCAATCGGGGGTTGGCAACATTGCCAACGCGGTTTTGGGCTCTCTGGGTGCCAGTCCTGACATTCCTGCTTTCGAAATGTTTACCGAAGTTATACAGGATTCCGTGATCGAAATGATGCAAAGCGGCAATGTAAAGTTTGCCAGTGGTTGCTCGCTCACCATAACACCCTCCGCTCTCGATTCCATTTACAGGAATTGGGATTTCTTCAAGAACAAATTGGTACTCAGGCCTCAGGAAATTTCCAATTCTCCCGAACTGGCACGGCGCATGGGGCTGATAACCATGAACACTGCTCTGGAAGCCGACATCTTCGGCAACGTTAACAGCACCCACGTGCTGGGCACCAAAATGATGAACGGTATTGGCGGTTCGGGCGATTTTACCCGCAACTCCTATCTTTCTATCTTTACTTGTCCCTCAACCGCCAAAGGCGGCAAAATCAGCGCCCTTGTTCCAATGGTTTCGCATACCGACCACAGCGAACATTCGGTAAAAATCTTAATCACCGAGCAGGGAGTAGCCGACCTGAGAGGCAAATCTCCTTTGCAAAAAGCGCATACCATTATCGAGAATTGTGTGCATCCCGATTACAAACAGATGTTGACGGATTACCTGAAACAGACCAAGGGAGGATGTACACCCCACAGCCTGGGCAAATGTTTCAACATGCACCAGGAGTTTCTCGACTCCGGCGACATGCGCAACACCAAATGGTAAAATGACCCGTTTATTCCTGATCGGATACATGGGTTCCGGCAAAACCAAGCTGGGACAGGCCATCGCAAAAGAGCTGCAACTTTCTTTTGTCGACCTTGATTTATACATTGAGCAACGCCGCTTCAAACCCATTACAGAACTTTTTGCAGAACTTGGCGAAGAAGGTTTTCGCAAAATAGAACAATCCTGTCTGCACGAAGTGGCCCAATTCGAAGATGTACTGATCGCTACCGGGGGGGGTGCTGCTTGTTTTGGAAACAATATAGATTTTATGAATGCTGCAGGCGACACCATTTATATTCAGCTCAGCGCCGAAGAATTATTCAAAAGGCTCAGCCGAAAAAAACAAAACCGGCCACTGCTCAGCAAAGTCAGTACCGAGGATTTACAAACCAGAATCAGAGAAATGCTCGGCCAAAGAGAAGCCTTTTACAGGCAGGCCAAATACATTCTGCCTACCGGTGGTCTCAACAAGGAAGAATCTCTGACACTTTTCAGACAAATTTATCTACAATCCCCAACGTCCACGGTCTAAGCTACGGTATTGTATAGCTTCGGCAATGTCCTGAGTACGCAAACGCTCCGAAGCATCCATATCTGCAATAGTACGGGCGACTTTGAGGATACGGCTGTAGGCTCTGGCCGAAAGATCCAGTTTTTCCATGGCGTTTTTTAGTAACAACTGTGCGTTGTGATCCACCGGTGCATATCGCTGTACTTGTTTGGCCGTCATCTGGGCATTGCAAAACAATCCCGGCTCGGATCTAAAGCGATCGCCCTGCAGTTGCCTGGCCTTGATCACTCTTGCTCTGATGCTGAGGCTGCTTTCCTGTTTCCGGACGCTACTCAGATGTTCATATCCCAATGGGACAATTTCCATCTGGATATCGATGCGGTCCATCAAAGGCCCCGAAATTCGATGTATATATTTATGCACCTGAGCGGTGGTACAAACACATTCTTTTGCCGGATGATTGAAATATCCGCAAGGACAGGGATTCATCGATGCCACCAGCATAAAACCTGCCGGATAACGGATAGCATAGCGTGCACGGGCAATGCTGATGTTGCGATCTTCCAGCGGTTGCCGCAACACCTCTAATACAGAGCGCTGAAATTCGGGCAATTCATCCAGAAACAAGACTCCGTTGTGAGCCAGCGATATCTCGCCGGGTTGAGGATTACTGCCCCCTCCTATCATCGCCACTGAACTTATACTATGATGCGGCGAACGAAAAGGACGGCTTGTCAGCAACGAATAACGGGTATCCATTTTGCCGGCAACGGAATGAATCTTGGTGGTTTCCAGGGCTTCGTCCAGGCTCATGGGCGGTAAGATACCGGGAATGGCTTTGGCCATCATGGTCTTGCCGGAACCCGGAGGCCCTATCATCACCAAATTATGTCCACCGGCGCAAGCTACTTCTATGGCTCTTTTGGCCTGTTCCTGCCCTCTGATTTCGGCAAAATCCACTTCGGGAGCCGATTGCGTTTCATTAAAAGAATCCAGACTGAAAGTAAACGCTTCAAGCCGACTATCTCCTTTTAAGAATGAAACGACTTCGCGTAAATGACTCATGCCATATACTTCAAGGCCTTCTACTACTGCAGCCTCAGCAGCATTTTTAAGGGGAAGTATCAGGCGTTTAAGTCCCATTTCTTTGGCGGCCAGAGCAATGGGTAAAGCTCCTCTTACCGCCTGCAGACTGGCATCCAGCGAGAGCTCTCCAATAAAAAGACTGTCTTTTAGCAACTCGACCGGCACATATTCTCCGGCAGCCATCAAGCCTACACTCAAAGGAAGATCATAACCTGAGCCCTCTTTGCGTAAATCGCCCGGAGCCATATTAATAACTACTTGTTTGCGCGGTATATCCATCCCGCAATATTGCAGAGCCGAAGCTATACGTTCGTGGCTTTCGCGTACAGCATTGTCGGGCAAACCCACCAGACTAAAACGTATCCCGCGGGAAACATGCACCTCCACATACACCGGAATGGCACCAATTCCTTGTATGGCAGCAGAAATCAATTTTACATACATAATTATTAGTTTTCTGCAAAGATACATTGTTTTAATTTTTTATTTATGATATAATATGAATATAATGCCTATTTTTGCACAAGTCTAAATTTTAACAATGCTATGAAAAAATTGCCTCTGCTTCTTTGCCTGCTTTTTACAGGACTGGCCGCCACTTTGTTGGCTCAACTCCCTTACACCAATCCGGCTTTATCGCACGAAGCTCGTGCCCAGGACCTTCTAAACCGCCTCACTCTGGAAGAAAAAGTGGCCCTCATGCAGGACCAATCACCATCGGTGCCCAGATTGGGTGTGCCCGAGTTTGGTTGGTGGAACGAAGCTTTGCACGGAGTGGCCCGAAGCGGTTATGCCACTGTTTTCCCTCAGGCTATAGGCATGGCCGCCACTTTTGACGAAGACGCTGTCTTCAGAACCTTCACTGCCGTCAGCGATGAGGCCAGGGCTAAGGCCACCCATAGTAAACAGGTGGAAGGCCGAAGGGGAAAGTACAGAAACCTGAGCTTTTGGACGCCCAACATCAATATCTTCAGAGATCCTCGCTGGGGACGCGGCCAGGAAACTTATGGGGAAGATCCCTATCTGACCACCCGCCTTGGAGTAGCCGTGGTCAAGGGCCTGCAGGGACCTGACGACAGCCACTACGCCAAGGCCATGGCCTGTGCCAAGCACTACGCGGTGCACAGCGGACCCGAATGGAACCGTCACAGCTTCGATGCCAAAAATATTCTCCCCGAAGACTTGTGGGAAACCTACCTGCCTGCTTTCAGAGCCTTGGTGCAGGAGGCCAACGTCAAACAGGTGATGTGTGCCTACAACCGATACGAGGGGGATCCTTGTTGCGGAAGCGACAGATTACTGGTCAACATTCTCAGAGAAGGCTGGAACTACCAACACGTGGTGGTGAGCGATTGTGGTGCCATCGATGATTTCTACAAAGAGGGCAGGCATGAGACCCATCCTGATTCGGCATCTGCCTCGAGTGCTGCAGTCCGTTCCGGCACAGACCTGGAATGCGGACGCAGCTACAAATCCTTGATTGAGGCAGTAAATAAGGGACTGATTGCGGAATCCGAACTTGACCTCAGTCTTAAACGCCTGCTCAAGGCCAGGTTTGAACTGGGTGATTTCGACCCCGATAGTCTGGTGCCCTGGACACGCATTCCCATGAGCGTCGTCAATTGCGAGGCTCATCAACAACTGGCCCTGGAAATGGCCAGAAAGTCCCTGGTGTTGCTTAAAAACGACAAGAACGTTCTCCCTTTGCCCAAAAAAGCCGACGGGCTTCTGGTGATGGGTCCTAACGCCGATAACGAATCTATGCAATGGGGCAATTACAACGGCACACCCTACAATACTATCACCATCCTTCAGGGACTGGAAACGGCAGTCGGTTCAAAACTACCCTTCATCCGCACCCCACACGTCGTGGCTGAAGAAATGGTACAGGCCACCATCGACTCTTTGATGGCAAGCCTGCCAGCTTGCGACAAAGTGCTCTTTGTTGGGGGTATTTCGCCAAAACTCGAAGGGGAACAAATGCGCGTAAATCTACCCGGATTCAAGGGAGGTGACCGCACTAGCATTGAACTGCCAACCGTTCAACGGGCATTAGTCAATGCACTGGCCAGGGCAGGCAAACAAATCGTGTTCATAAATTGCTCGGGCTCTGCCATGGGACTCTCGGAAGAAGCCAACACCTGCGACGCCATTCTGCAAGCCTGGTATCCTGGCGAAAAAGGAGGACAAGCTGTCGCCGAAGTGCTGTTTGGAGACTACAACCCCTCAGGACGTTTACCCCTTACTTTCTATGCCGGCGATCATCAATTGCCCGATTATGAGGATTACAGCATGAAAGGAAGAACGTATCGCTTTCTGGAAGAAGAGCCCCTCTACCCCTTCGGCCACGGATTGAGTTACACCAGCTTCGCCTACAGCAAGCCAAAAGTCAAAAAGGGCACAAAGACTTTGTCTGTAAGGGTAACCAACACAGGCAAACGTAGTGGTGAAGAGATTGTACAACTCTACGTTCAGCGTACCGCTCCCCAAGCCAGAGCAAAAGCCCTCAGAGGCTTCCAACGCGTCAATCTTAAACCAGGCGAGAGCAAAATAGTTAGGTTCTCTCTCGACGATAGCACTCTTGCCTTCTTCGACTCAAACCAGGGAATAGTAAGCACCTTGCCCGGCAGCTATCTGTTAGAAGCCGGAGGGAGTTCGGCTTCTACGACCTGCGTACGAACCACCTACAACTATTGAGCAATCGCCTTAATCATTATCGAAATCAAGACCTTCCTGCCGCCAGCACCACGACTACCGGCAGGAAGGTC
>JAQUTN010000047.1:2882-12681 GCA_028694375.1 Bacteroidales bacterium | reverse complement strand
GGTACGATAAAGTCGTCGTCTGCGCAAAAAAACACATAAGGGGTCTCAATTTTATCGAGAATCCCGTAGATCTTTTTCAGAAAAGTCTCTTGGGGAAAATGCAGATAAGTCATATCAGGAAACTCTTCTGCATATGGAAAGATCTCTTTCGAAGAATCGGCTACCAAAATATTAATATCCGTACGACTGTAATAGTCCAGTAAGCGGCGCAGCCTGTCTGGTCTGTTGTGTGCGGGAATAATAACACTTACGAGATGTTTCTTCATGATATCCAAATTAGTTTTAACCGTTTATTTGGTGGAGTCTAATTTTTTTCTGCCCTCAACACACCTTTTCTGAAAAAATGTTCATTGGAATGAACATAACAGATATGCCCTTTGGTAGTGGAAGTACTATAACCAAAGCGGGTGACAATGCTCCGGATGTTTTGTTCTGCTTCCGCTTTGTGGTAAGTACAAATAGCCAGTTTTGGATTGGAACTCGTCAGAAAACGGCGGGACCCTTCCAAGGCCTCTTCTTCAAAACCTTCAATGTCCATTTTTATCAGGCCGGCTGCAAAACCTGTCTGTTGAATATAATCATCCAGAGTAAGGGTGTTTTTTTGCTCGTCGGTAGTTCCTGTTATGTATTTTTCCACAATAGAAATTTTCTCAGCATAGGGTTTAAACGTTAATCTTAAAGCCTTAATCCATTCAGTGGAGCATTCAAACAACACGGCGTGTTTTAGATCCTCAATATGATCTAGGGTAATTAATCCTTCGGCTGCTCCTACATCGAATAATACCTGATCTTTAAAGACAGAAGGTGATTCCCAATAACAATGCGGAGAATCCTTATCCTGCTCGAGCATCAGCCTGCGATAATCTCCTGCAATAGTCGTTGAATTGAAACCCTCCGGCCAATAGAGCTTTTTACCCTTATGTAAAACATAGTACATATTGTTTGTTGCATCAAAGCCGGTTTCAACAGGAAGCTTTTGGTATTTTTCCACAAAATCGGAAATAAAGATCAGGCGAAAAGAGCTCATGTTGAATCGGTGTTTTCTGAAATAGCGCAGGTAATTTTCAAACTCTCCCGGAATGTGAGCTTGGTTTTTGTAATAACCAAGCACCTTTTTTATGTGAGGATAATTCCTTTTATATTCCAGAATTTGATGCAATAAGTGCGTGTAGAAAAAAACTCTGATTTTTTCCGGAAACAATTGACGATATACCGAAGTTAAATTCATTGTTCAATCAATATCTGTAATGCTCTGCCTTATAAGGCCCTTCGAGTGGTACACCCAAATAGTCTGCCTGTTTTTTGCTGAGTTTGGTCAGCTTCACACCGATTTGATCGAGGTGGAGTCGGGCCACTTCTTCGTCCAGTTTCTTGGGCAGGCGGTAAACAGCCGTTTCGAGTTTGTTGCTCCATAATTCAATTTGGGCCAGGGTCTGGTTACTGAATGAATTACTCATCACAAAGGAAGGATGTCCAGTGGCGCAACCCAGATTGACCAGGCGGCCGTCGGCCAGCAGAATGATGGAATGACCTTCGGGGAAAAAGTATTGATCCACCTGCGGTTTAATATTGACCCGTTTAATGCCGGGATAATGTTTAAGTTTGTCCACCTGTATTTCATTGTCGAAGTGGCCTATGTTGCAGACAATGGCATTATCTTTCATTCTGACCATGTGATCCAGGGTGATGACATCGCAATTACCAGTGGTGGTAATATAAATATTGCCTTCGTCCAGGGCCTCTTCGACGGGTTTCACTTCAAAACCTTCCATGGCAGCCTGCAAGGCGCAAATGGGGTCGATTTCTGTCACAATTACTCTGGAGCCGTAGCTTCGCATGGAATGAGCGCAACCTTTGCCTACATCGCCGTAACCGCAAACCACCACCACTTTGCCGGCCAGCATTACATCGGTGGCTCTTTTGATGCCGTCGGCCAGTGATTCACGGCAGCCGTAAAGGTTGTCGAATTTTGATTTAGTCACCGAATCGTTTACGTTGAAAGCGGGGAAAAGCAATTCTTTGGCTTCGAGCATCTGGTAGAGACGGTGAACGCCGGTGGTGGTTTCTTCCGAAACTCCTTGAATATCGTTTACTCTGTTTTTCCAATACGAAGCATCTGATTTGAGCACTTCTTTCAGGATGGCATTCAGTTCAATTTCGTCTTCGGCTTCTGCTGCCTTTTCCAATACCTCAG
Source organism: Bacteroidales bacterium (assembly GCA_028694375.1). Classification (GTDB taxonomy): domain Bacteria; phylum Bacteroidota; class Bacteroidia; order Bacteroidales; family UBA1402; genus UBA1402. Next base: position 10,487 of record JAQUTN010000047.1, on the reverse strand, counting down.
GCTTTTGTTCTGCTTTATGGCCCAGGTGAACCATTAATGTGGCATCGCCTCCGTCGTCTACAATCAGATTGGGGCCTTTACCTCCAGGAAAATGGAGTGCCTGCAAGGTGCACCACCAATAGTCTTTTAGGGTTTCGCCTTTCCAGGCAAAAACGGGCACACCGGCCTCCGCAATGGCAGCTGCGGCGTGATCCTGAGTGGAATATATATTACAACTGGCCCAGCGAACCTCTGCTCCCAAGGCAGTGAGAGTTTCGATCAATACGGCCGTTTGAATGGTCATATGCAGCGAGCCGGTGATGCGGGCGCCCTTTAGGGGTTTGCTCTCTCCATATTTTTGACGAATGGCCATCAGGCCGGGCATTTCGTGTTCTGCCAGTTTAATTTCTTTACGGCCAAAATCGGCCAGCTTAATGTCGGCTACCTTATAAGGAAGCGAAGTAAAAAGCTCATTCATAATGTGAGTAGGTTATATGGTTTAATCGATTAATTATTAATACTTTTTTGGATTGCAAAGATACAAAAAATAGGCAAGATGCTTGCTTAATGCTTTGATTTATCAAAGTGAAAAAAAATACATTTTTTTTTGTAGCGTTTTTTTATATTAAACATCTATGAACTTGAGTTTGTGCTTGAAACGATTATGTGATAGGCAACTCTTTTTAATTTCCTCTATATATGCAAACCGTCTCAACGTGAGTTGAGGCGGTTTGGTTTTTAAAAAAATCACCTATTCTTCTTTGCTGAGCAGCTTAAAGTCCAATTGTCTTTTTTCGAGATTGGCTCTTAAAACCTGCACTTTGACGGGATCTCCCAGGCGATAGACTTTTTTTTCGCGTCTTCCCCTCAGACAGTAGTTTTGTTCGTCAAATTCATAATAATCGTCGTTAAGATCGCGCATAGGTACCAGGCCTTCGCATTTGTTTTCGACGATTTCTACAAAAAAGCCAAAATCGGTAACGCCAGAAATCACTCCTTCGTAAGTATTACCGATGCGTTCGGACATAAATTCAATCTGTTTGTATTTAACGGAAGCTCTTTCGGCTTGAGCTGCCGTGATTTCCATATCGGTACAATGCAGACATTTTTCTTCCCATTTTTGTTTGTTGACGCTGCTTCCACCGGAGATATAGCGTTCCAACAGACGATGAACCATCATATCAGGATAACGACGTATAGGAGAGGTAAAATGAGTATAATGGTCAAAGGCCAGCCCGTAATGTCCGATGTTGTCGGTAGAATAGACGGCTTTGGCCATGGCTCGTATGGTTATGGTGGAAATCAGGTCTTCTTCTTTACGGCCGTGCACTTCGTCGAGTAATTGATTGATGGAAGCCGCCACGACTTTTTTACCTCCCTGCAGTTTTAGATTGTGTCCAAAACGTTTGATAAAACGGGCTACATCTTCGAGCTTCTCCTGATCTGGAGTGTCGTGAATTCTGTATACAAAGGTTTTTTTGCTTTTTTTGCCGATGAATTCGGCCACTGTTTTGTTGGCCAACAGCATAAATTCCTCGATCAGGTTGTTGGCTTCGGTGGGAGTCTTAAAATAAATTTCGAGGGGTTTCCCCTTTTCGTCCACTTTAAAACGGACTTCGGAACTTTCAAAACGGATAGCACCGTTTTTAAAGCGCTTGTTCCTCAATTTTTTGGCCAGTTCGTTGAGCATAAGCATATCTTGCTGCAGGGGGTCAGCTTTTCCTTGTATAATTTCCAATGCTTCCTCGTAGCTCAGGCGTCTGTCGGAGCGTATTACGGTGCGGACAATACGATGTTTTTTTATCTGGGCGGCCTCGTTCATTTCAAAGATGCAGGAAAAACAACGTTTTTCTTCGTCCGGCCTGAGCGAACATAGTCCGTTACTCAGCCGTTCGGGCAGCATGGGAATGGTGCGGTCGACCAGGTAAACCGAGGTGGCTCTTTTTTCGGCCTCTTTATCGATGACAGAGCCTTGTTTTACATAATAAGTAACATCGGCTATATGGACACCTACTTCCCAATTGCCGTTGGCTAATTTCTGAAGGGAGAGGGCGTCGTCAAAATCTTTGGCATCCCAGGGGTCTATTGTAAAAGTGTTGATGTCTCTGAAATCTTCGCGATAGCTGTATTCATTTTCGGGAATGACATCCGATAATTGCTCGGCTGCCTGCAGCGCTTTTTCGGGATAATCTTCGGTAATATCAAATTCTCCGAGAATATTTTCATAGAGGTCCTGATTGGAGTCGAACCCGGAGGGTTTTATTAAAGCAACCGAATAGCGATTGCCGGAACTTTTGGTCAGGAAACCCTGCCGGTGCAGTTCTTCCAAAATATCGAACAGCATGATTTGCTGGGTTTGTCTTTTTAAGCCAAAAGTTTTGGAGAGTTGCAGGTAATCGTATTTTTTCTGACGATTGTCTTGAAAGAATTGTATAATATCCGATTTCAGGTCTTTTTTTCTGATTCGGACATTGGTCTTTTTTTTAGTCATTGTATTTAGTTTAGTCGTTTTAATATTTCCTGGGCAGATAAGCGCAGGATGATTTTCTTACCCTCGGGAGTATGATTCCTGATGGCGCAGTCAAAGAAATGCTGGCATAGATTTTTCATTTCTGCCACATTCAATCTCTGTCCGTAGGGTATGGCGGTTGATTTTGCCAAACGCAGCGCCAGCTTGTCTTTTAATTCGTTCGAGAAGTTGGGCAAGGATTCCATGGAGGCATCGAGCAAGTCGGTGACTATAGCTAGCGGATGTAAACCCTGAGTATGTTCAGGGATGGCCGTTATCAGGTAGTCTTCGCTGCTTTTTTCGAATTGAAAGCCCAGACTGATTAAATCACGTTTGATGCTCTCAAATTCAATCAGCCGGTTTTTGTCCAATACCAGGACTTCGGGAAAAAGCAGGGTTTGCGAAAAAGATTGCCCGGTATCGAGTTGTTTGCTGTATTGTTCAAACAAAACTCTGGTTTGGGCTCTGTGCTGATCTATCAGTAAAAGTGCGTCAGCTGTAACCAGGGCTATATAGCGCCCGAAGACCTGAAATAGGCTGGAGCCGATTTCCTCCAGCGTTTCTGTCGATGAAAACAAGGTTTGCAAAGCCTCGTTTTGTGCGTTTTCATCGAAAAGAAGGTCGAGTTCTTCTTTTTGAAAAGACTCTTTATATTCCTGGACTTTATCTGTTTGACCGGATTCCGGCCGGGCTGATTCTGTGGTATTATTGCCTTCGGATTTAAAATCGCGGTACAATTGCTCCCAATGGTTTGTTTGAGAGGTTTTCGCTGTGTATGTCCTTCCGGTTTGTTGTAAAGTGTCACTTTTGGGTTGAAAAGGATTGTAGCTCGGATCAAAAGCTACTTTGGGAGGAGGAACGTCCTTTTCACCGGTGAATACCCGAATTTCGGGCGCGTTTTCTTTGTCAAAATCCAAGGAAGGCACGGCATGAAATTTCCCAAGGCTTTGACGTATGGCGGCATTCAAGATGGGCCAGATTACCTGTTCGTGTTCGAATTTTACCTCGGTTTTTGTAGGATGAATGTTTACGTCAATGCTGTCGGGAGCAACTTCCAGATATATAAAATAGACCGGTTGATGCGATTGAGGCACGAGGGGTTCAAATACACTCAGAATAGATTTCCTGAAATAAGGGTGTTTGATATAACGTCCGTTTACAAAGAAAAACTGTTCAGAGGCCCTTTTACGGGCTGCATCGGGTGCTCCCACAAAACCGCTGATTCGTACAATTTCGGTTTCCACCTCAATGGGGAAAAGTTTTTTGTTGAGTTGTTCACCGTAAATGGCAACAATGCGTTGCCTTAGTCCCGAAGGAAGTAGCCTGAAAATGCTTTCGCCGTTGTGGACCAGGCTGAGTTGTAATTCGGGATAGGCCAGGGCAATTTGTATAAATTCATTGCGTACGTGCAGCCATTCTTTGGCGTTGTTACCCAGGAACTTCCGGCGAGCCGGTATGTTATAAAATAAATTGCGTACCGAAAAACGTGAGCCTGAAGCACAAAGCACCGCTTCCTGATTTTCGATTTTGGAGCCTGCTATCAATACTTTGGTACCCAATTCGTCTTCGGGCCTTTTGCTTAGTAATTCAATCTGGGCTACCGAAGCTATGGATGCCAGAGCTTCGCCCCGGAAGCCCATACTGCGAATTTTCAGCAAGTCAGTTGCCGTACTCAATTTGGAAGTAGCGTGCCTTTCGAAAGCCAATACTGCGTCCCGGGGCGACATGCCTTTGCCGTTGTCAGTTACCTGAATCAGGCTCTTTCCTGCATCTTTAACCAACACGTCAATCTGACCGGCTCCCGCGTCGATGGCATTTTCCATCAATTCCTTTACAGCGGAAGCAGGACGTTGAATCACCTCACCGGCGGCAATTTGGTTAGCCACCGACTCCGGTAAAACCCGTATGGTATTGCCGGCCAAGTTTTTATCCAGCATAACGAGACACTAAAAAATAAGCCACAATTATGATTATGAACAGCACCACAATAATTCTCAGCATTTTGTTGCTGTTATGTTGTTTGTTGCTGCGGCTTCCTCCCGGGACGGCTTCTCTGAAACTGCCGCGAATGCTTTTTTCGTAATCTTTTTTTAGCTCCTTTTCTTCCATGAGGCCCATTTCTGCTTTCACTTTTTGTAAGCGTTCCTGACGGGCTTCTTTTTGAGCATCGTAGTATATGGGCTGATGCTCAAATTTTCTGGGCTTTTGTTGTTTGAAAAATGACATATTATCTGCTGTTTTTACTTTTAAAGGTTCTTAGGCTGGCTTTACTGGTAGCGTCGGAATTACTACCACTGCCACCTTCGCTGTTTGCACCCATATTTTCAGCTCTTGGTCTGTCGGTTAGACGAAAAACATCACCGGGATCAATCGGACGCAGGTGTATCGGCCAGTTGAAATGCTCAAGATACTTAATTTCTTCGGTAACCAATTGCAAAGGATAAAATTTTCCTTTAGGTTGAGGGCTCACCTTGAGTTTTTCCATTTTCCCCTCCTGATCCATAAAGATATTAAGAGAACCATTTTCCAGGCGGTTCAGGCCTAAAATCTTTTGTTTTTCGTCACGAGGAAGATAAATGGATTCCGGATTTCCTTCTATAACGACACGACGCACTTTGTTCTCCAGAAAATATGCAATAAGCTCTCTGCCCGAGGATTGATTGAACAGGCTGCTGTCTTCTTTGGAGGCCAGCAAAGCCAGCCCTTCAACCTTCATGTAGTCAGGTTGTTGATTTTTGGTGTAAAGACGAATTTGTTGTCCGCTGATTTGTTGATTGTCCGCCCAAAGAATAGGATTACCGAAAAGCTGGAGCACGGAATCACGCGTCGAATAAAAGGCAGAATCACACAGTCCCTGTAAATCTGTCCGATAACTCCGGACATTGTAAAAAGCTCTGAAAGTGTCGTATATTGAGTCCTGCTGTCCCAGCAGGGTATCGGCGTGTAAATAAAAGGTGTCTTTGCCGGAATACTCTCTGAGTAAAGCCTTTTTGGTTAAGAGGGCGTAATTGTTGCTTTGATTGTAAAGGGCATAATCCGAAGTCAGCGTAATATTTCTTATGGAATCTACCATTTCGACATCTATAAAAGCTTCGCCAATGTCCAGGCTTTGATCGTAAAGAATAGAATCGCCTGTTAGCCTTCGTTGCTCACTGACTACGTAGGATCGGTCCAAGAGAAGGCTTTTGTCGGTTTTGGTATTGTACCAGCCCCGATAAGCTATTATGTCTGCGTTTTCGGCTTCGATCTCGGTTTTGGATATGATGGAGGCCACCCCTGTTTCAGTATTGTAATTCAAGGTGTCAGTTTTCATCAGAAACTGAGGGTGAGTCAGTGTGACATCTTTTTTGAAAAAAGCCATTTTGGTATCGGGGTTGTAGCGTCCGTAATCGGAAGTCAGAGTGTTGGAAGGATCAACAATTTTTCCTCCGTTGAAATAATAGCCTATATTGGAAATTCTGTCGTAATCAAGGTGGTCGGTGTATAAAGTTACCTCTTTGTTGACCATGCGGACCTCTTTCCTGATTTGGGCCAGTTTTTTATTTCCATCGTAAAAAAGGGTTTTACCATAAATAAACAAGGTATCGCCCTGTTCAATTCTAACGTTTCCAAAAGCTCTGAGAGAATTATCGGCTCTATAGTAATGAGCAGTATCGCAATAGAGCCAGGCGTTGTCGTGTCTGAATCGTACCTCACCTATCAAAAAATGGTAATCGGGACTGATGTTCTTGTCAAAATTGGTACTGTTGGCGTGTTCGAGAAAAATTCGGTTTCCCTGAGCCTGCAAAACAAGAGAGCAGAGGCACAATAAACCAAGGCTTATATGCCGTAATGCAGGTCTTATGTCAGTAACATTGAACATATTATTTAATCCATCCCGGATATTGGAAATCGCAGTTCCGCCATCTTTCGTCAATACGGACATAAATTTCCTTTTGTTTGTTTACGATCCATTCCTGGATCAGTTTTTCTTGTTTGTTTAGAAGTACAATATCTTTTAATTTAACGAAATCTTCTTCGACCGTTGCTTTATGAGCCCTGGTTCTGTTTTTGACCCGTACAATGGCGCATATTTCTTTATCGTTGTCGACATCGCGCATACTGAAGGGAGCCGAAATTTCGCCAATATTCATAGAATAAACTACTTTGCTGACTTCCTGAGGCAATTCCTCGAGTTGAAAATGAGAAGTTCCAGTATTGGAATTATACATCAAGCCTCCGTTTTTTCGGGTGTTTTTGTCTTGTGAATACATCATAGCCGCATCGCCGAAACTAAATTTGTTTTTGCGAATAAAATCGGCGATACTGTCCAGACGCATCATTGCTTCGTTTCTTTCGGTGGCCGAAACCTCGGGTTTTAGCAAAATATGACGGCAATTCACCCGATCTCCTCTTTTTTCGATCAATTGAATGATATGAAAACCGTAGTCGGTTTCCACGATGCGCGACACCTTTGCGGGATCTGTCAGGCTAAAGGCGGCGGCAGCAAATTCAGGCATCAGTTCTCCTTTGCCATAAAAACCCATTTCCCCACCAAGTTTAGCTGTGCCTCTGTCTTGGGAATATAAAACAGCTAAAGTAGAAAACTTTTCGCCATTATTTACTCTTTCGGTAAACTCACGCAAACGTTCCTTGATGGCTTCAATTTCGGCTTCAGGGATTTTGGGTTCCAATGTGATAATTTCTACTTCGATTTCTGCAGGTATGATTGCAATACTGTCAGAGGGCAGAGATTTATAATAAGCACGTACTTCGGCAGGAGTAACACTCAGGCCTTTGAGCAGGGATTGCTTCATCAGATGAATGGTTTGTTCGTTCCTGGCGTATTCTCTTTGTTCTTCGCGAATCTTAGAAACGGGTTTACCAAAATATTCTTCCATTTTTTCTCTGGAACCCAGTACGTTGATCATGCGGTTGATGTTGCGGTCTACATTGGCAATTACGTCGTTGTCGCTCACGATAATACTGTCCAGTTCTGCCTGATGCAAAAATAATTTTTGCACGGCCAGCTGTTCAGGAATGACACAATAAGGGTCTCCGTTGAATTTTTGCCCTTCCTGCAAAGCCTGCAGACGATAGGCCTCCACTTCCGATTTCAAAATGGCCTCGTCACCCAC
>JAQUTN010000047.1:0-2782 GCA_028694375.1 Bacteroidales bacterium | reverse complement strand
ATTATGAGCGAACGGCGGTAGTTTTCTACCATCCTGTTTATTTCCGGACTCTGACCCAGATTTTTACTGGCAGACTGGTATAAAATGGCCTCTTTTACCCAGTTCTCTATGAAAGAATTGGCCAGGCGTATACTGTCGCTTGAATTCAGTCCTGCTGGCAGAGTATTTTGAATCTCATCAAGATACAGGATAGCGTCTGATACCTGTACAACGGCAACTCTGGGCGATTCGGTTTCTTTGCCCAGGCATGTCTGCAGCCAGGCAGGCATAAGCAACAACAACCAGAGTAGATGTTTCATAGTCAAACATTAAAACGCAAAGATACTAAAAAACCCTCAGTATTTGCTTATTGAGCCCTCAGTGGTTGGAGATGTTCTTCGGAAATACTGACCGGGTATTTTTGTTTCAGTTCCTTGATCCATTCTTTTTCCAGATGGTTTTGGTAGTCTCCGATAACTGCTCCCCTAACGTCGGAATATTCTTCGGGCCCTTTTTTCAAGACTTTACCTTTGGTAAACACAAACGGAAATGACTTGCCCGGTGTCCAGTCTCCGCTTTTAAAAACCAATTTGTCCGTTGGGGCATATTCTCCCATCACGTAAAGCCCTTGTTCCACCTTGATCAGGGTGGTGCTGTCGTTATTGAATGTTCGTTTCAACACTACAGCCAGCGAATCGGCCTTTAATTTTCCGGCTATTTTTTTTGCCTTCTTAGCAGTGGCTTCGTCAGTACAATGGATGATGGCCCCTTTGAACCTGGGTTTATCCCATTTATAGTCTGCTTTATGCGTTTTGAAGTAGGCCGCCAGTCCCTCCTGATCTTGAACTGCTTTTTCCCAGACCTTTTGATTGCTGATTTCAAAGAGTAAAATACCGTCGTGGTATTCACGCATTAAATGGCCAAAATCAGGGTATTTTTTTTCGAGACGACTGTCTTCGTAAGCCAGTATTCGTTGTTCCGCGTAGTCTTCAAAAGCCTTAGGAACAGAGTTAATCAGAGATTTTCTTTGCAAATAGTATTCGGCAAAATCCGAGGCCGTTATTTCGTTTTGATCGAAACGTGCCAGTAGGGGCAGTCTGGCTGATTCTTCCTGCAACGAAGATTCCACATTTTCGAGTCCGGACAGTCTTTGTTCAAATTGAGCCAGGGCTTCGGGATCCGCTTGATAATTGTAGTCCTTTTTTAATTTGTTGACCAGGGCCTTTTTGCCCGCCTGAGCTCTTTCGTCGCGCTGCAAGGTTGTCTTGAGTTCTTCAAGGATTTCTTCCTTTTCGGGCAGGGGAGTGATTTCGAAGCGTTTCACGATATGCCAGCCGTAGTCGGTTTTGAATGGTTGGGAATATTCCCCGTCTTTCATGTTGAAGACTTGTTGTTCGTATTCGAAAGGTAGCGATCCCGGCCTTAATTCCTGGTATTTTCCTCCTTTGCCCACCACATAGCGGTCGTCGTTGCGCGTATCTGCAACCTGGGCAAAATCTTGTCCGCTTTCGAGTAAGCCCCAGATTTCGGTAATATGCTGTTCAGCTGAATCTACCACATCCTGCGGAGCACCGCCGGGAGCCGATTGAAGAATATGTCCCGAGATGTATTGTCCGGGAGCCTGGTATTTGGCATTTAGTTTTATCAGATGATAGCCGAAGGTACTCCTGACGGGCAGGCTTATGTCTCCCGGCTGACTGTAGAAAGCGGCTTTAGCAATGGGATAGACCAGTCTGGAACAAAGGAAAACCCCGATACGGCCTCCGTCCCGGGCTGAATTATCCTGGGAATACTCAGCTGCGAGGCTTGTAAAATCTTCTCCCTTTAGGATACGCTCTCTAAGCTCCAGAAGTTGATTGTAAACAGCCAGGCTGTCCTGCGGGGCAGCATTTTTATCCAGCGGAATCAAGATATGGCTCAGGTCCACGTATTGGCTCATAAAAGCATAGGCTTCATCTATCAGCTTTTCTTCTGCTTGTTTGTCGGTAAGAAAAGGCGTCGTCAACTGGTTGCGGTAGCCCCTGAATTCGGTAATAAAGGCCTGAGTAGTATCCAGTCCCTTAGCTTTGGCTTCGGCCACCTTGAGTTTAAAGACCACAAAGAGATCCAGGTATTCGTCCAGGTTCTTTTTATCCAGAGAATTTTCATTATTATTTTTCTTCCAGATGTATTCAAATTCCGATCTGAGTATTTCTTCGCCGTTTATGTTCATCACAACGGGGTCATCGGCCTGAGCCCGGACATTTAAAAAGACAATAGATAAAAGACAGACTAACAAAATTTTTCTCATAAGACAATCAGTATAATGTGAGCATTATCATACAAACGCAAAAATTCGCTGTTTAGTTTCCGTATTCAGAAATAAATTTAATGCGAACCAGGCGGATTTCTTCTTCGGTGTAATCACCACCCAGCACATCCATGGCTTCCTGGATGCTGTCGCTGGATGATTCTTTGAAGTAATCGAAAATCTCTTCGATGTGTTCTTCGTCCATTACTTCCATCAGAAAATAGGAGATGTTTATTTTGGTACCTGAGTATACAATCGCTTCAATTTCGTCGAGCAATTCCGGAAATCCCAAACCCTTGGTGTTGGCCAGGTCGTCCAGAGCCACCTTGCGGTCGATGGCCTGAATGATAGATACTTTTAGTTTTGATTTATTAGCCACGGTACGTACGCGCAGATCTTCGGGACGTTCAATTTCGTTTTCTTCCACGTGAATCTTGATGAGCGAAAGAAATTCCTGTCCGTAGCGTTTTGCCTTGCCGGCCCCCACTCCGGGAATATTCTGCAATTCGTCCA
>JAQUTN010000046.1 GCA_028694375.1 Bacteroidales bacterium | reverse complement strand
AGTGCCAACAACGGAAGCTGGGAGAAAAAAATTGAAGAGTTGGTTCAAAAAACAGGAGTAGGAGGGCTTTTATTTGACAAAACTCAGGTAACTAAACAAGTCTTGGCGACCAATCGGGCTCAGTCTCTGGCAAAAGTGCCCTTGTTGATATCCATGGACGCCGAATGGGGCCTGGCTATGCGCCTGGAAGGTACACCCTCTTTCCCCAGGAATACTATGCTGGCAGCTCTCAGGGATACCTTCGTGCTGCACGATTACGGATTGGAAATGGCCAGGCAATGTCGCCTTATAGGAGCTCAGATTAATTTTGCACCGGTAGTGGATGTCAATACCAACCCGGCCAATCCCGTCATCAATACCCGATCCTTTGGCTCTGATCCGCAGCGGGTGGCGGTTTACGCCGCAGCCTACGCAAAGGGGCTCGAAGAAGGAGGAGTAATGGCCGTTATGAAGCATTTTCCCGGACATGGCGACAGCTCCGAAGATTCACATCTGGAGCTGGCCGGGCTTCATCGTTCCAGGGCTGGTCTTGACAGCTTGGAGTTGGTTCCCTTCAGGCATTTGATTCAACAAGGTGTTTCTGGTGTGATGACCGGCCACTTGTCTGTGCCTGCGCTCGAAAACGATGCCCGGTTGCCGGCTTCGCAATCGGCAGCGGTCATCAAGGGCTTGCTCAAAAATGAGCTGGGTTTCGATGGCTTGTGCATTACCGATGCTTTGGTAATGAAAGGTGCTTCCGGTCAAAGTGGAGAAATATGTATTCGGGCTTTACAGGCCGGCAACGACATTTTGTTGGCCCCACCCAATCCGCAGGCCGATGTTAAAGCTATATTACAGGCTGTTAAGCAGGGTCGTCTGAGTCAGCAAGAGATCGATGAAAAATGCCGCAAGGTCTTGATATATAAATACATATTAGGTCTTGGGGCCTATAAACCCGCAGATACCAGTTCTTTGCAGGAACGCTTGAATACTGCCGAGGTTCAGCGTCTGAACCGCTATATGTATGCGAATTCCATCACTTTATTGCGCAATCAGCAAGATTTGATACCTTTCAGACATCTGGAGCGAAAATCACTGGCTGTTGTCTCTTTGGAAAGGCCGGCTGAAACTCCTTTTGTAAAAATGCTCAGAAACTATAGTTCTGTAGAAGCTTTTTCGCTGATGCCCGGAAACGAACTGGATAAAAGAGATCTGAAACAAACTTTCGGCCAATACGACAAGATCATCGTTTGTGTTTATGCAGGCAATACCAATCAGATAGAATGGCTTAGTCGTTTCAACGGACTCAATAATCTTTGCGTTTGTTATTTTACATCGCCTTATCGTATGCAGGTCTTCGGTCGGGCTCTTACTGATCCCGATGCCGTGCTCTGTGCTTACGAAGAAAGTCTGCCGGCTCAGGAAGCAGCCGCTCAGGCTGTTTTTGGTGGTACTGCTCTTAGAGGTGTATTGCCTGCTCCCCTTGGATCGGTTTATCCGGTCGGCTACGGGCTGAAAACTGAAAAAACTCGCTTATCCTATGGTATTCCCGAAGAAAGTGGTATGTCTGCTCCGGTTATGAGCAAAATTGACAGCATCGTGCAAGATGCGCTGAATCAGGGGGCTATTCCGGGTTGTCAGGTAGTTGTGGCTAAAAACGGAAGAGTGGTTTGGAACAAAGCCTACGGCTGGATAGATGTAGAACGTAGTCGGCCGACCAATCAGGAAGATGTGTACGATCTGGCTTCGCTGACCAAAGCACTGGCCTGCACTCCGGCCATTATGAGTTTGTACGAACAGGGAAGAATCAAGCTGGATGAGCCTCTGAGTAATCATTTACCCGCATTGCGCAATACCGATAAGGTAAATCTTACTTACCGCAATGTTTTATATCATCAGGCCCGCTTATCTCCTTTTGTCCCTTTTTATCAGTATTTGCTCGATACCACCAGTTTTTCGGGCTCTTTTCTCTCCACCAAACCCGATTCGCTGCATCAGATGCGTTTTGATGAGCTTTGTTGGATTCCGCTTAATTTCAGATTTAAACCGGAATTGGTGTCCAGGGAATACAAGGGGCCTTATTCACTTCGGGCCGCAGAGAATTTCTATGTGAATGCTTCGTTCAGAGATTCCGTATGTAAAATAATTGCCGAAACTTCTCTTTTGAGCAGAGTACGGTATACCTATAGCGATTTGGGTTTTATTCTGATGGGTTTTGCGGCCGAAACTTTGCTGGAAAAATCACTGGACGCATGGGTAGAAAAGGAATTGTTTGCCCGCCTGGGAGCCGAAACAACCATGTTTTGTCCACTTAAAGAAATTCCGGCAGGACGTATAGCTCCTACCACACTTGATACCTGCCTCAGAGGGCAGTTGTTAAGAGGATATGCCCACGATGAAGCTGCCGCTTTTTTGGGAGGAGTGGCCGGTAATGCCGGCCTGTTTTCCTCTGCCTCCGATTTGGTGAAAGTTTTGCAACTTTTTCTGGACGAGGGTACGTACGGTTCCGTGCGCTATTTTGAGCCCTCCACACTGCGTTATTTTACCTCCACACGCAGTAACCTGAGCCGGCGGATGCTTGGCTTTGACGGAGCTGAACCCAATACGGCCAAAATACAACCGGTTGCTGCTTCGGCTTCCAGAAAAACCTACGGTCATATCGGTTTTACAGGAACTTGCTTTTGGGTGGATCCCATTCATGAACTGATTTATATTTTCCTGAGCAATCGCGTTCACCCCGACAGAACAAACAATTTATTGTCAAAACTGGATGTCCGGCCAAAAATACAGGAGGTATTGTATGAATCCATAGAGGCTTACAAAAAGAAACAACTGGTTTTACAGAACGGTTTGTAAAGATTTAGCCTTTTTGCCTTTTAGCATAAAAGAATTCTGTATATCTTTGAAGCCTCTTTTAAATGCGCCTTATGGAGCAAATAACCCTTAGTATGATTCAGAAATTGAAGTTGCAGGCGGAGCTAATTCGCAAAAGAACTCTTGAAATTATTTATTCAGCCAAAGCCGGACATACCGGTGGTTCTTTATCGGCCATAGATGTGCTGACTGCCTTGTATTTTGAAGTATTGAAAGTGGATCCTCTTCGTCCGGACTGGCCGGAGCGTGATCGTTTTGTGATGAGTAAAGGACATAGTGTGGAAGCCTTGTATTGTGTCTTATCGGCCAGGGGATTTTTCCCTGATGCTGTTTTGGATACTTACGGTCAATTCAACACACAGCTCTTTGGACATCCTACCCGCAAAGTCCCCGGAGTTGAGTTGAACAGTGGTGCACTGGGTCATGGTTTGCCGGTGGCTGTAGGTATGACTTTGGCGGCCCGCATGGATAAAAGCAGTTCCCGCTGTTATGTATTAATGGGTGACGGGGAGCAGGGCGAAGGTTCTGTATACGAAGCCGCCATGGCCGCGGGACATTATCGTTTGAACAAGCTTACTGCCATCATTGACCGAAATCATTTACAAATCAGCGGCAAAACCGAAGACGTCATGTGCCTCGAGCCAATGGCTGATCGTTGGAGGGCTTTTGGTTGGGAAGTGTTCGAAACAGACGGGAACGACATGGCAGCCCTGCTGGATTGTTTTGAACGCAGTGACAGGATCAAAAATAAGCCCAAACTGATCATTTCGCACAGCATCAAAGGGAAAGGTGTTTCTTATATGGAAAATGTAGCCAAATGGCATCACGGGGTGCCCAGTGCTGAACAATTTGAACTGGCAATGAAAGAAATCAATTCCCGTATTGAAAGTTTAACCTCCTAGAATGAATTCTATGTCAAATACTGTGCCCTGCCGGAAAATGTTTACCGATACGCTGTTGGAAATGGCGAGGAAAGATAAAAATATTGTTGTTGTTACCAGCGATGCGAGGGGTTCTGTCACTTTAGGAGACTTTGCCTCTGAATTGCCCGCACAATTTGTCGAAGTGGGCATAGCTGAACAAAATGCCGTAGGAATTTCTGCCGGTCTGGCCTCTGCAGGCAAGAACGTCTTTGTTTGCGGACCTGCTTGTTTTTATGTAGCACGCAGTTTGGAACAAGTCAAAGTAGATGTGGCTTATTCGCATTATCCGGTTCGTATACTTGGAGTAAGCGGAGGACTGAGTTACGGAGCTTTGGGTGCTTCGCACCACAGCCTGCACGATATTGCTGTGTTGAGGACTTTTCCGGGTATGCACATAGTGCTGCCGTCAGATATTTACGAAACCCGCCGCCTGGTGGAGGCTCTGATGGATTATCCGCATCCGGTGTACATCCGTGTGGGACGTAATGCCGTGCCTAATGTTCACGACAATGAGAACATCGATTTTACTATTGGCAAAGCTATACGCCTGGCCAAAGGTAAAGATCTGACACTCATAGGTACCGGAGAAACTGTGTATCATTGTCTGGAAGCTTCACGTCAGCTGGGTAAACAAGGCATACAGGCCGGAGTGCTTGATATGCACACTCTTAAACCTTTTGACAAAGAAGCGGTACTGCAGGCAGCCGAAGAAAGCGGCCGGATTATCACAGTTGAGGAACACAGCGTGTTCGGAGGCTTGGGAGCGGCGGTTGCCGAAATCCTGGTACAGCACAAACCGGTTCCCGTCAAAATACTGGGAATACCCGACGAAAATGCTATAGCCGGCACCCCTCCGGAACTTTTTCGGCATTACGGACTGGATGCCGAAGGTATAATTAAAACAGCTCTAAACTGGCTCCAAGCATGAACGAAAAATTCACCCTGGCTATAGATCAGAGTACTTCGGCAACTAAGTTTTTGCTCTTCGACGGCAAAGCCAATCTGAGGCATCGCCTTTTGCTGGAGCATCATCAATATTATCCCAAAGCCGGCTGGGTGGAACACGACCCCTTAGAAATTCTCGAAAACATATACAAAGGTGTCAAAGCCCTGTTAGAAAATAGCGGAGTGGCGCCTCAGGATCTTCTTTCTGTTGCCATCACCAATCAACGCGAAAGCGTATTGGTATGGGATGCTGTCACTTCCCAACCTGTAAGCCCGGTAGTGGTCTGGCAATGTCAGCGGGGGGCGGCTATTTGCTCTGAACTCAAAAAAAGAGGCTACGAAGAAATGCTGCGTTCCAGGACAGGTTTAATCATTGACCCCTATTTCTCTGCCAGTGGTGTGCAATGGATACTTGAAGAAATTCCCGGACTTAAAGAACGGGCACAGGCCGGAGAACTCCGCATGGGCACCATGGATTCCTGGATCATCTGGAACCTGACCGGAGCTAAAGTGCATGCCACAGATCAGACCAATGCTTCACGCACCTTGTTGTACAATATACACAGCCTGAGCTGGGACAGAGAAATACTCTCCCTTTTTGGCATTCCCGAATCTATGTTGCCTCAGGTATTGGCTTCCGATCAGGTGTTCGGAAGTACCGATATTCAGGGCCTTTTACCAAGAGCCATACCTATTGCCGGGGTGATGGGCGATTCTCATGGTGCACTGGTCGGACAAAGCTGTTTTACCCCGGGTATGGGCAAGGCTACATACGGAACCGGTTCTTCTGTAATGGTAAACATAGGTAGTATTCCCATGAGAGCTCCCGATGGTTTGGTAACTTCGGTGGCTTTTGCCGCTTTGGGTAAGACCCACTATGCTTTCGAAGGCAATATCCATTGTACGGGAGCTACCATTAAATGGATGGTGGACGAACTGGGTATTCTGTCCAACTCTGCCCAAAGCGAAGACCTGGCCTTAAGCGTTGATGACAATGCCGGTGTTTACCTGGTACCGGCTTTTGCCGGTTTGGGTGCGCCCTGGTGGAAACCCGATGCCAGAGCTCTGATTTGCGGTTTAAGCCGTGGAAGTAGCAAAGCACATATAGTACGGGCCGGACTGGAAGCCATAGCCTATCAGGTTAAAGACCTGGTAGATTTGATGCTCAGGCAGGCCGGTATAGAACTGGAAGAGCTGCGGGTGGACGGTGGACCGGTACGCAATCGTTTCCTGATGCAATTTCAGGCCGATATGCTCAAAGCTCCCATCAATATCAGCCCAATAGAAGAAGCTTCTGCCCTGGGAGCTGTATATATGAATTTTCTGGCTCTGGGTCAGGCGAAAAGTCTGGAACAATTAACTAAACTCAGGACCCGGCAGGAGCAGCTCAAACCACAGATGTCCGATACACAAAGAGAACAGTTATATGCTGCCTGGCAGCAAGCAGTAAAAATGATTTTATAAACCATACAACTATGTCATACAAAAAGCAACTTTGCTTTGGGGTCATTATAGGCACCCGCAATTATTTCAACTCGGATCTGGCCAAGGATGTAAGAAAATCTTTGTTGGAAACTCTTACTAAAGCCGGTCATACCTACATTATTCTTGACGAGAGTCAAACAGCGACAGGCAGTATTGAAACCCGCGAAGACGGCATAAAATGTGCCAGGCTTTTCAGGGAACATCGCGAAAGCATTGACGGTATACTGATCTCCCTACCCAATTTTGGTTTCGAAATAGGTATTATCAATGCCCTGGATTTGTCTGAACTAAAAGTTCCAATTTTGGTGCAGGCTTGTGATGACGACAACGACAAAGTAAGTCTGGACAGCAGAAGGGACGCTTTTTGTGGTAAAATATCGGTATGCAACAACCTCTATCAGTACAATATTCCCTTCAGCCTGACCACTTTGCATACCTGTGCTATTGATAGCCTGGAATTTGCCAATGATTTGGATTATTTTGCCCGGATTTGCCGGGTAGTTCGTGGTTTGCACAAAGCCCGAATCGGCGCCATCGGTACCCGTCCTGCCGGTTTTCAGACGGTCAGGGCCAGCGAAAAAATCCTGCAGGCCAACGGTATTACAGTGGTTCCGGTAGACTTGTCCGAGATTCTGGCGGCTGCCAACAAGTACGATAACAACTCAGCAGAGCTCAAACAACGTCTCGAGGAAATCAGGGCTTATGCCCGGGTGCCCGAAAAATTTGCCGAAAAATTGAAAATACAGGCTAAATTTGGACTGGCCGTTGATGCCTGGATCAAAGAAAACGAAGTAGATGCCACAGCAATACAATGTTGGGATTCGCTCGAAAAAAACTATGGTTGCGCAGCTTGCGTCAGTATGAGTATGATGAGCGAAAAATTGATGCCCAGTGCCTGTGAGACAGATATTGCAGGGGCTATTTCCATGTATATGCTCAGTCTGGCTTCGGGTCAACCTGCAGCTTTGGCCGATTGGAACAATAATTTTGCCCGCGAACACAACAAATGTGTATGTACGCATTGCGGCAATTTCCCCAAAAGCTTTGTTAAGAATCCGGTGGAACTGGGTACGCTGGGTGTTTTGGGCAGCGTCCTGGGCACCGAAGCTACTTTTGGTGCAGTCAAAGGTAAAGCTTCAGCGGGTGATTTCTCCTTTTTTAGAATCTCAACCGACGATAATTTTGGTCTGATCAAGGCTTATCTGGGCGAAGGTGAGATTACCGACGAACCTTACGGAATGGATGGTTGTATTGCCGTTACAAAAGTTGATAATCTTCAGCAACTTATGAAGTTTATTTGCAAAAACGGATTTGAACACCACGTGGCGATGTGTCGCAGCCGGGTGGCAGATGTTCTGGACGAAGCCATCAATACTTACCTGGGCTGGGATTTGTACCGCCATCGCTAAGATTTTCGACCGCTAAGATTGTCGGTGAGCAAAGAGTACCATATTTATCGACCTTAAAATAATAACACAATGAAAAACAACTTGTTTGCTTTGCTTTTGACTGCTGTCGTTTTTTCTGTTTTTTGCCTGGGCTTAAGCTCTTGTAAAAGAGACAAAAACAAAACACAAGCCAAAGACAAAATAGCTGTTGTGATTTCGACACTCAACAATCCCTGGTTTGTTGTCCTGGCTGAGACCGCCAAAGAAAGAGCCATTGAATTGGGTTACGAAGCTGTTTTGTTCGATTCTCAAAACAATCCTTCGAAAGAAACAGAACATTTTGACAATATTCTGTCTTCGGATTATAAGGCTATTTTGTTTAATCCTACCGATGCCAACGGTTCGGTTGTCAACGTGAAAGCTGCCAAGAAAGCCGGCATACCGGTATTTTGTATGGATCGTGAAATCAACGATGCAGAATCTTCTGTTTCTCAGATTCTTTCAGATAATTTTTCGGGTTGTGTGGCTCTGGGTCAGTATTTTGTAAAAAAACTCGACGGCAAAGGCAATTACGTAGAGATACTGGGTATTGTTGGCGATAATAATACCTGGAATCGTTCCAAAGGTTTCCACAGCGTGGTAGATAATTATCCTCAATTGAAAATGCTGGCTCAGCAAACAGCCGATTTTGACCAAAACAAAGCCATGGAAGTAATGGAGTCGATGATGCAGGCACATTCAGATATTGATGCGGTCTTTTGCGGCAACGATGCCATGGCTATGGGAGCTTATCAGGCTATCCTGGCTGCAGGCAAGGCCGACCGTATTATGGTCTTCGGTTTTGACGGAAGTCAGGATGTTGTTAACGCCATCAAAGAAGGTAAAATTGAGGCTACCGCTATGCAATTTCCAAAAACCATGGCCCGGACTGCGGCAGAATTTGCCGATCGCTACCTGAAGGCTGACCGAAATTTTCAGAAAAAAGTCCCGGTGGCTGTGGAATTGGTTACGGCAGACAATGTACACAAGTACGGAGCTTTCGAAAAACTGGAGTAAGTGATGAAAAAATACTTAAAAATCGTACTAGCCCTAACGGCCTCCATCCCGGCCCTGTATTTTTCTTTTTATACTGAATCTCTGAGCGAAAAGCAACTGAAAGAACAATTCAAAGAATTCAATCCCGCTCAAATGGTAGATTACTGTTGGGAACACAAAATGGAGGACTTGGTTCGCAATGCTCTTCCATGCGAAGAGTTTTTTGCCGGCTTGCAAAACGATGCTCAGTCCTATGCTGCCAAACATGGAAAAGTGTTAGGTATTGGTTCCAATTATTTCTTTGTAATACAAGCCAGGGCAGAAATCACATCCGTCGATGAACAAAATATTTATCTGGTTCTTAATAAGGATATAAAATCGGTTATTCCTAAAGTGAATATATTTAGCAACCTGGCCCGCGATGCTTCCGCCTGGTTCAGTCCCGATGATTTTCAAAACACAATGGATTTTAATACTCTGTCGTCCTACCTGAACAAGAAAATTCTTCAGGAGGTGCTGACACCTCAGTGTGAGGAGTTTAAGCCTGGAGTCAGGATAGAGTTTGTTGCCGCCATAGAAATGAATATCAATGATTTACCTTTTAAAGAAGCGGTTTTGATTCCATATAAAATCAAAATACTAGCCTGAGACAGCTCCATGGAAAAGTCCGATCCCGAAATTGTACTCGAAGCCAGACACATCAGCAAACAGTTTCCCGGCGTACTGGCCTTGGACGATGTCAGCTTGAAGGTTTATGCCGGCAAAGTAAATGCCATAGTAGGTGAAAACGGAGCAGGCAAATCAACCCTGATGAATATTTTGTCGGGAGTGTATCCCGACTATCAGGGAGAAGTGTTGCTTTGCGGCCGGCCGGTTCGTTTTTCGGGAACTGCCGATGCTCAGAGGCAGGGAATAGCCATGATACACCAGGAATTGAATTTGATTCCCTATCTGGATATTACCCAAAATATTTTTTTAGGAAGAGAGCCTTTGAACAACCTGGGATTGATAGACCATAACAAAATGAAAAGGGAGACTCTCGATTTGCTCGAAAGACTGCATTTTGACGAAAGTCCCGAAAGCCTGATTAACGACCTCAGACCCGGTCAGCAGCAAATAGTAGAAATTGCCAAAGCTTTGTCTCTCAATGCCAGGGTCTTGATTATGGACGAACCCACTTCTTCTTTGTCCGAAAAAGAGGCCGGAATATTGTTTCGCCTTATAAGGGAGCTTCTCGAAAACAAGGTGGGAGTGGTGTACATCACTCATAAAATGGACGAAATAACCCTGCTGGCCGATTATGTAACAGTGTTGAGAGACGGCTGTTTTATCGAAGCTTGCCCACTGGAACAAACCAGTGTGGATGAGTTGGTGCGCAAAATGGTCGGAAGGGAACGCAAGGATTTTTTCACAAAGAAACAACGCCGCCCGGGAAAATGTATGCTTGAGGTCAGGGATCTTTGCCTCAGAGATGCATTGCACGATGGCAAATACCGCCTTAAAGATATTAGTTTTGAAGTTTACTCCGGCGAAGTATTGGGCATTTACGGCTTGATGGGTGCCGGAAGGACTGATTTGATGGAGGCCTTGTTTGGATATTACGGCAGGAAACTGGAGGGACAAGTCTCTATCGAGGGAAGGCAAGTTCAATTGAACAGCACAAATACTGCAGTGGCAGAGGGTTTGGCTCTGATCCCCGAAGACCGAAAATCTGAGGGACTGATCCTCGATATGTCTATTGAACAAAATACGACTCTGGCTTCCCTTAAAGATTTTTTGAAATATGGTTTGCTTTCGTTCAAAAAAGAACGAACAAAAGCAGAAGAAATGAGAAGCAAACTAAAAGTTAAATCGTATTCAGGTCAACAATTGGCTTCTCAACTCAGTGGAGGCAACCAACAAAAAGTAGTTTTGTCAAAATGGCTCCTGACCAATCCAAAAATTATATTACTGGACGAGCCTACGCGGGGCATCGACATTCGCTCAAAAAATGAGATTTATGAATTGATGGATGATTTGGCCGGTCAAGGCCTGGCCATAGTGATGGTTTCTTCCGAATTGCCCGAAATTTTGGCTGTGTCCGACAGAATTATATGCCTCTGCGAGGGCAGGATAAGCGGACGTTTCGAACGAGACGAGTTTTCCGGGGAAGCCTTGTTGAAAGCAGCCTTACCCGATAAGGCCTAAATAGCAGTGATTATGAAAACGAACTTTAAAGTAATTATTGACAAACCGGTAATCAAACCTCTGGCTGCTTTACTGCTGATGATAGGAGTAATGGCTGTACTTTCGGATAATTTTGCCACCTCCGACAATTTTTTCAATGTCTTGCGCCAGGTTTCTGTGAACCTTTGCATCTCGGTAGGGATGACCATGGTTATCCTGACGGGTGGTATTGATCTTTCTGTGGGCTCCATTCTGGCACTGAGTGGTGCAGTGGCTGCCGGATTGAGTAAGAATGGTTTCTGCCTGCCCGCTGCCGACCTTTATGTGGGTTTTACTTTTTGGGGCAGTATCCTGGCTGCATTACTCATCGGTGGTCTGCTGGGAGCCTTTAATGGTTGGATGATTACACGCTTTAAGGTGCCGCCTTTTGTCGCAACCTTGGCTATGTTAACCATAGCCAGAGGGCTGACCATGTTGTATACCAAAGGTTTCCCCATTACAGGTCTGAACGAAAGTTTTTCTTTTTTGGGCACAGGCTGGTTTTTGGGAGTGCCCATGCCGGTGTGGGTAGCCCTGCTAATCATAGTTTTCTTTGCCTTCTTTATGCTCAAAACCCGTACGGGACGTTATATTTATGCTATCGGAGGCAACAAAAAAGCCAGTTTGCTTTCGGGTATCAAGGTGAATACAATTATACTCTGGGTTTATACTATTGCCGGAATATTGTCTGCCGTGGCAGGACTGATGGTTACAGCCAGGCTGGATTCTGCTCAGCCCAACGCGGGCAGCGGTTATGAACTGGATTCCATAGCAGCGGTAGTCATCGGGGGTACTTCCCTGAGCGGTGGAAAAGGCTCCATTGCCGGTACAGTGGTGGGTGCGTTGATTATCGGGGTGCTCAACAATGGTCTGGTTTTGCTGAATGTCTCTCCTTTCTGGCAGCAAGTCATCAAGGGCTTTGTTATTCTGGGAGCTGTTATTCTGGATAAAGTCAATTCCGGAAAATCAGAAAGCTAAGTAGTAGTAACACTTGCTTTATTTACAGATTGTCAATTACTTCCGGATTGGAGCTGTCCGCCAAGTTGTTTGATTCTTTCCAGTAAAGCTTTCAATTCCTTTACTGTGGTAAAGGGATTCATCAGGGTTGTCCTGAGCCAGATATCTTCTTTTAATTGGGTTTGTACTATATAAAATTCTCCGTCCTCGAGCAACTTTTTGCGAATTTGGCTGTTTAGTTTACTTAAAGTTGCTC
Source organism: Bacteroidales bacterium (assembly GCA_028694375.1). Taxonomy (GTDB): domain Bacteria; phylum Bacteroidota; class Bacteroidia; order Bacteroidales; family UBA1402; genus UBA1402. The sequence goes on along the minus strand of JAQUTN010000046.1, from coordinate 859 downwards.
CACTCTTCTCGCCCCGGGGTTTATAACGAAAGCAAACCACGTTGGTTTCGGGATTCAGGGCCAGTTCCATGTCGGCCTCCTCCTTAAGTATACCTGCAAAGTCCTGAGCCAAACTATAAGTATAATCTACGTATTCTTCGAACAAAGCTGTGCCGTATTGCCTGAGCAGGGTATAAACCTTGACACTCATCATCAGTTTGGTGCATTCAAAACTCCTTTGCCCAAGATTGAACCAAGAGTGTTTTTCTTGTTCCTCCCAGAGATATTGGGCTTTTTGGCTGAAACTGCGATAGGAATCCTGTGTCTGCCGAAAGAGAATGGCAGTTGAAAGGGCAGGGGTCAGCATCATTTTGTGAAAATCCATTACCACGGAATCGGCTCGTTCAATGCCTTTCAAACGATGTCGGTGTTTTTTGGAGAAAACGACAGGCCCTCCATGTGCGGCATCCACATGAAACCAGAGGTTGTGAGCTTGTGCAAAATCGGCCAGTGGCTCCAGCTCTTCGTAGGTACCCGTCGAAGTGGAACAAGCGCAACCAATTACACCCAGCACTTCGACGCCCCGGGCGCAGGCCGACTGGAAAGCGCTTTCGAGCAGCTCTGTACGCATTTTGTAATGTTCATCTACAGGTATACGAACAATGCCTGCTTCGCCCAGACCCATAATTCTCAAAGCTTTATCTATGCAATAATGGGCTTCTTCTGACACAATCAGAGCGTATTGTTTGCCGTTTCCCTTGCTCCAGACATCTTCGTTGCCTTTGATGTTGCGTATGGCCATCAAAGCGGTAAGATTGGCCAGTGAAGCTCCCGAAGTCATAAAACCGTCGGCCTTGTCGGGATCAAATCCCATTTCGTT
>JAQUTN010000195.1 GCA_028694375.1 Bacteroidales bacterium | reverse complement strand
TGATGGGAGCCATTGCCCTGATTCTGGGGCAAAGGGCCGATTTACGTGTCATCAAAGAGGGAGCTTCGCGCTGCGTAGTCGAAGCCGAATTCAACCAGATGCAGGAGCTGGCCGACTTTTTCAGCCTCAAAGGCATGGAATTCGATCCGGAATCCTGCATTGTTCGAAGGGAATTGTACGATAACGGCAAAAGCCGGGCTTTTGTCAACGATTCTCCGGTAGCATTAAGCCTTCTCAGGGATCTGGCCTTAAAACTGGTGGACGTGCACTCTCAGCACGAAAGTCTCTTGCTGGACAACAGTTTGTTCCAGTTGGAACTGTTGGACAACCTTGCTCAAAGTCACGGGCAATTGACGGCCTACCGTTTGGTATACGAAAACTACCGGCAGGCCGTTCAGGAATTGAAGGCCCTGGAAGAAAGCATACAAAAAGACATTGACGGACAAGACTTTCTGCTTTTTCAACTGGAACAACTGCGCTCTGCTGCTTTTAAAAGCGGTGAGCAGGAACAGTTGGAACAGGAATTGTCCGTATTGGAACATGCCGAAGAAATCAAGGCTGCTCTTAGCAAAATAGAGAATCTGCTCTCGGACGAGGAACAGGGCATTTGCAGCCTGTTGAAATCCGCCGGACAGGAAGCGAACTCACTGTTAGGGCTTTGGCCAAAAATCACAGAGGCCCACGAAAGAATGCATTCCGCTTTTGTCGATTTGAACGATTTACAGCGTGATATTAGCCGTTGGTGCAACGATGTGGAATACAATCCCCAACTAAGGGAACAGGTTCAGGATAGACTGAGTTTGCTCTACGAATTACTGCAAAAATTCAAGGCTAATAACCTCGATGAATTGCATGACAGACAAGTGGATCTGGAAAAGAGAATCGCTTTCATCGAACACGGGCAGGAATTACTCGATGCCGCCAGGCAAAAGCGTGACGATGCCCTTCAGGCTGCTCTTCAAAAAGCCGGACTCTTATCCGGCAAAAGAAAAGCCCAGTGCAGGGAAATCGAAAACCATCTCAGTGCCCAGTTGCGACAGCTGGGTATGCCTCATGGCCTTTTTAAAATCGACATAGAAGCAAAGGCGCCCGATGAACTGGGTATAGACAAAGTGACTTTCTTGTTTTCGGCCAACAAAAACATAGCTCCTCAAGCCATAGGCCAAATTGCTTCGGGAGGTGAAATCTCTCGTCTGATGCTAAGCCTTAAGGCACTGGTGGCAAGCAGGGGCAATTATTCCTGTTTGTTGTTTGATGAAATTGATGCCGGCGTTTCCGGAGAGATTGCGCATAAAATGGCCGATCTGATGAAAGAAATTGCTCATAAGCGGCAAGTTATCTGCATTACCCATTTACCTCAAATTGCCGCCCGCGGGCAGCAACATTATAAAGTATTTAAAACCGAAGAGGGTGAACAGGCCCTAAGCAAGGCCATACGCCTCAGCGAAGAAGAAAGAGTCAGGGAAATTGCCCTGATGCTAAGCGGCGCCAATTTGAGCCAGGCCGCTATAAACAACGCTCGTCATTTGATATACGGAGAATAAATGAATTATCAGTTTAACATCAGAAAACGTCCCCAGGGGGGCGGCAGTGACATGGTTTTCGGCATCAGGGCTGTAATGGAAGCGCTCAATGCCGGCAAAGAAATCGACAAAATCTGGATACGTAAAAATCTGGAAGGCGATCTTTCGCGTGAACTCAGCGAAGTCCTCAAAGGTTATGAGATTCCTGTTCAGCGGGTTCCTCAGGAAAAATTAATGCACCTGAGTTCCAAAAACCATCAGGGAGTGGTGGCCTTTATTTCACCCATCACCTATCAACGCCTCGATCAGCTTATCCCCGCCTTGTACGACCAGGGCATTATGCCTTTTGTGGTGGTGTTGGACGGTATTACCGATGTTCGCAACTTTGGTGCCATTGCCCGTACTTGTGCCTGTGCGGGCGTTCACGCCGTAGTATTGCCCCAGACCGGCAGTGTAAGTGTCAATGCCGATGCTATCAAAACCTCGGCCGGCGCTTTGTATCATTTGCCGGTGTGTCGGGAACGCAATCTGAAAGAAAGCCTTCGTTTTCTGAAACTATCGGGCCTAAAACTGATTGGAGCCAGCGAAAAGGCAGACAAAAATTACCGCGACGCCGATTATTCAGGCCCTTTGGCCTTGGTGTTGGGAGCCGAAGATCAGGGCATCGCTCCGATGCATTTGACGCTTTGCGACGAAATCGTCAAGATTCCGGTATTAGGAGATATTGCTTCGCTGAACGTCTCGGTGGCGGGCGGTATTCTGATGTACGAAGCGCTGCGTCACCGCGACTGAGCTGCGTCTAGTTTATTCTCTGCGCCTTAACAACACGACGTTTTCCACATGCTGGGTATGGGGGAACATATCCACCGTCTGAAGTGCTGCCACCCGGTACTGTTGATCCAAAAGATTCAGGTCTCTGGCCTGAGTGGCGGGATTACAGCTTACGTACACGATTCGCTCCGGAGCTGCGGTCAAAATGGTTTTGACCACATCCTCGTGCATGCCGGCGCGGGGCGGGTCGGTGATCAGCACATCGGGACGGCCATGTTCAGTCATGAAAGCTTCGTTGAGCAGGTCTTTGACATCAGCAGCAAAAAACACCGTATTGTGTATACCGTTGAGTTCGGCGTTGGCCCGGGCATCTTCGATGGCTTCGGGGATGTATTCGATACCAATGACTTTGCGGCATTGACGGGCCAGAAAATTGGCAATGCTGCCTGTTCCTGTATACAAATCGTACACGAGTTCATCTGGTTTTAAGCCGGCAAATTCTCTGACGACCGAATACAAACGAC
>JAQUTN010000045.1 GCA_028694375.1 Bacteroidales bacterium | reverse complement strand
CAATAGCTTTGGCATCCGAAACCTGACTGATTCCCAGAGCAGAACGATGCCTCAGACCGTATTGCTTTGGAATACTTTCGTCTCGCGATACGGGTAAAATACAGGCTGCAGCTTTAATACGTTCGTTAGCAACAATCACGGCACCGTCGTGCAATGGCGTGTTCTTATAGAAAATATTCTCCAACAGACGATAACTCACCAAGGCATCGGTGCGTTCTCCGGTAGACAAGTATTCATCCAGGCTGATGTTGTTCTCGATGACAATGAGAGCTCCGGTTTTGGATTCAGCCAGATTTTTGCAGGCCAGCACTATTTGCACTATGTAGGCTTTGGACGCAGCCTGTTTGTTTTTTTTCTGAGAAAAGAGTGCCACAAAATTTTTCCAGCGTCGTCGCGAACCCAACATAACCAAAAAACGCCTCAGTTCGTTCTGAAACAAGACAATAAGGGCTATAGCACCTACACTGACCACTTTGTCAAGGATGCCTCCCAGCAGTTTCATTTTGAAAATATAGGACACCAGAATCCAAAGCGCGATAAAAGACAAGACACCAATAAAGATATTAATGGCGCCTGAGCTCTTCATCAATTTATAAATTCCGTACAGCAACAGCGCTACCAGGAAAATATCAATAATATCCAATAAACTGGGCATCAGCATAGGCCGGCATTTTTACTAAGTTGAACCATACGAACACATTCCACAGCTTCCCTGACATCGTGCACCCTGAGAATATGAGCTCCAAACCACAAAGCCAGGGTATTGGCCACGGTGGTACCGTTGAGGGCTTGTTCGGGACGACAATTAAGCAAGTTGTAAATGAACGATTTTCTGGATAAACCTACCATAATTGGCGCTTCCAATATAGACAAATCTTCCAGTCTGCGCAAGAGTTCGTAATTGTTTTCGAGGCTCTTGCCAAAACCAAAACCGGGGTCGATAATCAGGTCGTTCAGGCCCAGGTCTCTCAAACGGGCGGCATCGTAAGCTAGTTTGCTGCAAATTTCAGCCAGGAGGTGCCGGTAATGCGGAGCTTGCTGCATGTTTTCAGGCTGGCCCTGAATATGGCTCAACACATACGGTACCTGCAAACGGGCTGCTGTCGGAAACATTTCTGCATCGAAGCTGCCACCTGAAACATCGTTTATTATATCTGCCTGATAGTCTTCTACTGCCACTCGGGCCACTTCTGCGCGAAAAGTATCCACAGAGACAGGAAAATCAGGCCGGGTTTTACGAATCAAGTCCAGAGCAGGCAACAAACGCGCCAATTCCTCTTGCTGATCGGGGCTTTTACTGCCCGGGCGGGTGGAACAGGCACCGACATCGATAATATCGGCTCCCTCGCTTATCATCTTATCTACTCTGTCTTCTAAGTCGTTGAGGCTTATTCTGCTGCCGGGATAAAAAGAATCTGGTGTAATGTTGAGTACCCCCATAACCTTGGGAGTATCAAAGCACATCAGCTTCCCTCTTAAGTGTATAGTGGGAGTGACAACAGAATAAGAATCCATAATACAACAATTGATTTGCAGAGCATTTTAGGTCGGCCCGACAAAGTCGCAAAATTACAAAATATATTCAGTTATCTTCCGAAAATTGAGCAAAAAAACCGTACATTTGAAGGCCTTTCGCAAAGAGTTGCTTGTTGAATAGTTCTTTATGCTTTTATGATCTCTCTTGAACAACTGTATAATTTATTTTTAAAACATCCGGTCATCACAACCGACAGTAGAAATTGCTCTGCGGGCTCTATTTTTTTTGCTTTAAAAGGAGAACAGTTCAATGGCAATGATTTTGTACAACAAGTTCTGGCTGCCGGCTGTGCATACGCCGTTTGTGACGAAGACCGCTGCTGGACCGATGAACGCTGCCTTTTGACAGAGGACTGCCTGGGCACTTTGCAGGCTCTGGCCGCCAGACACCGACAGGAACTAAATCACATACCCCTGATAGCCCTTACGGGAACCAACGGCAAAACTACCACCAAAGAGCTGACGGCAGCCATATTGGATAAAAAATTCAAAACCCTGTATACTCAAGGAAACCTCAACAATCATATCGGCGTACCCCTGAGCCTGCTCAAGCTGACAAAAGAGCACCAGATGGCTGTGATCGAAATGGGAGCCAATCATCCGGGAGAAATCCACGCCTCTGCTTTGTTGGCCGATCCCGATTACGGACTTATTACCAACGTGGGCAAAGCACATCTCGAAGGTTTTGGCTCTCCCGAAAATATTCTGGCGACCAAAACCGAACTCTACGAATATATCCGTCAGAAGGGCGGAAAAATCTTCGTTAATCTTGATCATTCAAATTTGGTTAAGAAATCTCAGGGCATACAACGCATCGCCTACAGCAGCCGGGAGGGAGAAGCTCCCGTACTGGTAAGCGGCCGGACAGCAGAGAGTAGTGCTTTTCTGGGCGTCGAGTGGACAGATCAGCGAGACAGGAAGCGATACATAGTACAAAGTCGACTGATTGGAGCCTATAATCTGGAAAACTTGCTTGCAGCCATCTGCATCGGATTGTATTTTGATGTTCCTCCGGCCGATATCAACGAGGCCCTGAAAAATTATCAGCCTTCCAACAATCGCTCTCAATGGCAGCAAACGGCAAACAACCGGCTTATCATTGATGCCTACAATGCCAATCCCGGCAGCATGAAAGCCGCTTTGGAGCATTTCGAAGCCAACACTTCGGGTCGCAGAGCTCTTATTTTAGGCAGTATGAAAGAATTGGGCGAATATTGCCAGCACGAGCATCAGCGATTGTTAGAACGAGTTCAGGAAATTAAACCAGATCTGGCCTTGCTCATAGGCAAAGAATTCGAAAACATCGAAGCTCCTGAAAATGTTTATTTTTTTGAAACCACACAACAATGCGCCGAATATATAAAGACAAATCCACTGAAGGACTACACCATATTGCTCAAAGGCTCCAGAAGCAACAAACTCGAAAGCCTGCTGGAGCTTCTTTAAAGCGGACCAGGATCGTCCGGAAAGACCGACTGAGAAGCTTGTGATTTTTAAATTTTCTAATCCTTATAACTCTTTTAATTTTCAACTACAAACTCAAAAAAAGACTATGAAAAAAACAATTCTTGCCCTATTCATGGCCCTGAGCTTACTGGCATGCAAGCAAAAAGACAGTTATCCTTACGCTTACCTCTACGAAGATCTGGAATTTGAAATGCCCCAGGTGGAAGCTCCGGTGTTTCCCGGACGGGAAGTCAGCATTGAAGATTTCGGCGGTATAGGCGACGGTTTGGCACTAAACACCGAAGCTTTCAATACTGCTTTCAAATCGCTGTCTGCCAAAGGCGGTGGCAGTCTGATTGTTCCTGCAGGAGTCTGGCTGACCGGCCCCATCGTCTTCCAGTCGAACGTTCGTCTGCACCTCGAAAAAGCGGCCCTTATCCTGTTTACTCAGGACAAATCGGCTTATCCTGTCATTAAGACCAGTTATGAAGGCCTGGAAGCCTGGCGCTGTCAATCGCCCATCAGCGGAAGAAATCTCGAAAACATTGCCATCACCGGCCAGGGAGCCATCAACGGCTCCGGGCAGATTTGGAGGCCGCTCAAAAGAGAAAAAGTCACCGAAGGCTATTGGAAAAATGTAGTGGCCTCGGGCGGTGCACTCAAAAACCCCAAATACTGGCTGCCTTCACAAAAGGCCGTCGAAGCCGAACTGATGAGCCCCACTCAGCGCAATGCCCTGACAGAAACGGAATGGGAAGATTTCAAGGACGTACTTCGCCCTGTGATGGTCAGTTTTATCGAATGCAAAAACATCCTTTTGCAGGGTGTATTGTTCGAGAACTCCCCCAGCTGGAACATTCATCCCCTGATGTGCGAGAACATCATTATCGACAATGTCTTTATTCGCAACCCCTCCTTCGCCCAAAACGGAGACGGCCTGGATCTTGAATCCTGCAAAAATGTAATCGTGGTAAATTCCACCCTCGATGTGGGTGACGATGCTATTTGCATCAAATCGGGACGCAATGAGGAAGGCCGCCGCAGAGGCATGCCCACCGAAAATGTACTTGTAGATAACTGTCTGGTCTTCAAGGGACACGGAGGTTTTGTGGTGGGCAGTGAAATGTCGGGAGGCGTTAAAAATATTGCCGTTTCCAATTGCAACTTTATCGGCACCGACGTAGGCCTGCGCTTCAAGAGCACCAGAGGTCGCGGTGGTGTAGTCGAAAATATTTACATCCGCAACATAAGCATGATTGACATGGTGACCGAAGCCCTGCGTTTTAATTTGTTTTACGGAGGCAAATCAGCTTCCGAAGCCCTCGAAGATGGAGATACAGCCCCTGCCGAAGAATTGATTCCCCCGGTCAGTGAAGAAACGCCCGTGTTCAGGAATATTTTCATTAAAGACGTTTATTCCCACAATTCGCGCAGAGCTATGTTGTTTAACGGTCTGCCTGAGATGAATATTCAGAATATTCAGATCGAGAACGCCGTATTTACCTCGCAAATTGGAGCAGAATTGACAGAATCCAGTCAGATAAAACTCAAAAATGTCGGCATTTATCCCCAGGAAGGACCGGCTCTCATTCTGTACAACGTCAAAGATATGGAAGCCGCCGATATTCAGATCCCCGAAAAAATGCAAGTTCCTGTTCGTATAAGCGGTCAGCGGAATCAAAACATCAACCTGCCGGAAAACTTCAAATAGTTTTGAACCAACTTTGCCTTTGAATTAAACACAGGTAGACAAATAAATCCCTTGGTCTGGCCAGAAAAAGGAGTCACAGCTGATCTGTGACTCCTTTTTCTATGGAATGCCTGTCGTTATATACTTAGCTCAGATAGAACGCTTTGTCATTTATCTCAAAGAAAGGACGAAAGCTGCTAAATTTTTAAGGAATACTTTTTGAGCCTTTCGTTGAGCAAAGCGGCAGGAATAATTTTTTTGATAGTGTCGGCTACGGCATTGAGCAATTTCTCACGAATAAAATCGGGGCGTATAACGATAGAAACTTCCCTGGTGGCCTGTGGCCTGACCAGAGGACGAATGTTTTTGGCCTGTTCCGTGCTTAGAAATGGAATGTGTAATTCGGGAATAATGGTATAGCCTCCGCTTTTGTCGACTATGCTTACCAGGGTGTCGATACTGCCGGCTTCGTAAATATTGTTGCGCTTTTGCACATCGTGGCAAAAATTAAAAACCTGGTTACGCAGGCAATGGCCTTCCTGCATTACCCAGAGTTTTTTCAAAGGCATGTCGTTGTATGAGACCTCGTCCAGGGCATAAAGATCTTCGCGGGGTGAAACATACGCTACAAACTTTTCGTAATACAAAGGAATTTCTAGCAAATCGGGATCTTCGAGCGGTGTAGATAAAATGGCCATGTGCAATTCCGAATGCTTGAGATGCTGAATGATTTGACGGGTTTGCAATTCTGAAATGCTCAGGTTGATGTCCGGGTATTTTTGCACAAAAGATGAAATAAAATCCGGAATCAGGTAAGGAGCAATAGTAGGAATAATGCCCATATTGAGCTCGCCTTTTAAACCGTTACGCTGCTGATTGACCAGATCCTGCAACTGAAAGGCATTACTTAGTACCGTTTTAGCCTGATTTATAATTTGCAGGCCTATTTCGGTGGGTTCCACCGGCTGACGGCTGCGATCAAAAATCTTAACATCCAGCTCATCTTCAAACTTTTGAATCATGGCACTTAGAGTGGGCTGCGTTACACCGCATTCTTCGGCAGCTTTCAAAAAATGGCGGTGACGTTCCACGGCCACTATGTACTGCAATTGTTGTAAAGTCATAGTATTGAATAAATCTATGCAAATATAGACATTATCTGTTTGATATATATGATACGGTATGTATCTTTGCAACAAGATTAAACAGAACATTAACTCAAAATAAATACTACTATGTTAAGCGAAAAATTACACCAAGCCATCAACAAACAAATCAACGCCGAGTTTTGGTCAGCCAATCTTTACCTGTCGATGTCTGCCTGGTTTGCAGACAAAGGCCTGCCCGGTTTTGCCCATTGGATGCAGAAACAATTTAAGGAAGAACAGGAACACGCCATGCGCTTCTTCAATTACCTGGTAAGTCGCGGAGCCAAAGCGGAGATAGGTGCCTACAAAGCAGTTCCTGCCGATTGGAAAGACACAAAAAAAGTGTTCGAAGACACCCTGCATCACGAACAAGTGGTTACCGGATTGATCAATGACCTCTATACGCTGGCTTTGGAAGAAAAAGACTACGCCACCCAATCTATGTTGAAGTGGTTTATTGACGAACAAGTCGAAGAAGAAGATACCGCCCGCGGCATTCTGGATGCTCTCTGCCACATTAAAGACAACAGTTTTGGTTTGTATCGCCTGGACAAAGAGATGGGTGAACGTTAACTAATTATGACTCATAGTTTGATGCCCCTCTCCGGTACCAAAGAAGAAATTTACATACAATTGCTGCCTCAATTGCAGCATCTGGTGCGGGACGAGGAAAATCACATAGCCAATCTGGCCAATATTACGGCCGCACTAAAGTCCGCCCTGGGTTTTTTCTGGGTGGGCTTTTACCTTGTAGAAGGTCCCTGGCTGGTGCTCGGGCCTTTTCAGGGAGAGTTGGCCTGTACTCGTATTGCCCGGGGCAAAGGGGTCTGCGGCAAGGCCTGGGAAAAACAACAGGTCCTGATTGTGGACGATGTGGACAAGTTTGACGGCCATATTGCCTGCAGCTCCAAATCCCGTTCCGAAATTGTGGTTCCGGTAATCAGCAGCAACAGGGTTATTGCTGTCATCGATGTAGACAGCGAGCAGCTTGCAGCCTTTGATAATGTTGATCGCCGCTACCTGACGGAAATTGCCGACCTGGTGGCCGGGCTACCCGGACTGAAAGCATTCTAAAGCCTGACAGGATAAAATTTCCGTTGATTTTTTTTGATTGGTCTATTGTCTTTTACCTGCAGTCAAGATAACAGCGTAACCGATTTAAATCATTGTCGCTGAATTCTTCCAGAAATAGCAAGTCCTCCGGGCATGTTATTTTTCCCCTGGATTGTCTGAATTCCACCACAGCCCTGGCCTGATAAAATGTCAGATAAGGGTGAGCCCTTAATTGCTCCAGGCTGCAATAGTTCAGCTTTAATTTGCAGATTTCGCTGCTGTCTATTTGCAGACATTGATTCAGCACCTTTAAATTTTCGGGATAAATGCCGGAGATTTCGTCCAGCTGATCAGGAGAATAGAAGCCCCCCAGGCACTCTCTGTAATCCAATATACGTATGGCTGTGTAGAGGCCGATGCCGGGGTATTGAATCAAATCGGCCGTGTCGGCTGTATTTATGCGACAAATCCCGGAGTAGCTTTCAGGCAGGCTGTTTTTTTTTGCCACCGGTGGCGATTCACTATTTTTCATGGCTACTGAAATCTCTTTTTGTTTAGGATTTGCCAGTACAGAATCAGGCAACATTATATACGGCTCCAAGATTTTATAAGTTTCCTGTTCTAAACCGTAAATTTTGGCAAAATCACTTTTTTGCCTGAACACTCCTCCCCTTGCTCTGTATTTTAGAATGTTACTCTGAACAAAAGAGCTGAGCCCCAGGGCCTGCAATTGTAAAGAATCGGCTGTATTGGGGTCAAAGTCCCGCAACGACAACGCTGTCTCCGGAAGCTTATAATCTGTTTCTTTGGCACTTTTACTTGTTTTCGGGTACTCCATGCTTGTTCCCGCGTATTTCCTGTAGGTTTCAGAATACTTCATAGCTGTATCAGGATGTTTTTTTGCCGATCCCCGGATTGTTGAATGCCCTTCGGCCAGGTATTGCCGGGCATAGGCCTGTAACTCATAGCGGGCGGAATCCAGTGCCAGGCGTTTTTGTGTACGGGGATGTTGTAAATGCCAGTAATCAAAGCATAGAGATTTCAAGGCAATAATTCCCAACAATAAGAGAATCAAGGCCGTCTGTTCAGCTTTGTTGGTATTGAAAAAGGAATTCCCCATGCAATAGTTTTATATTACAAATATAATCATTTAATATTTACATAATATTATAAATCCTGATTATTGAAAATGTGTTTTCTGCACAACAAAAAGACTTGAAAAATGTATATTTGCATTTTATTCGTCAGCTGAGATTATGAATAAACCCTTTCTGAAGTATTTTCCGCGATTTTTCTTTTCATCGCTCTGGGCTCTTGGTATTTTTTTCCTTTTTGTTTTCGACTTTTCAGGAAGCACCAAAGACCTGCCACTCATTCCCTTTGCAGACAAGATTGTACATGCTCTGCTGTTTTTTGTTCAGACAGGTATTTTGCTTTGGGAACTCAATCGGCGAAGTTTTTCATCTACCAACATTTCTGTTGGCCGCTTATTTGTCTGGTCGGTATCGCTTCCTTTTTTATATGGCGTATTCATTGAATTCATTCAAAATTATTTACCCTATCGTGGAGCCGAACTTATGGATTTGCTTTTTGACCTGATGGGTTCACTGGCTGCCTTTGCCTGCCTGATTATGATTATGATCTGGCACGAAAACAGGCATTAAGGAGTTTTATGCGTTTTTTACCAAGTGGAATCAAAGGCTTTTCCTATTTTTGTTTTTTATTGCCTCAACCAACCATGCTATGAAATCACTCCTCGTTTTTCTCCTCTTGATTGCAGCCGGTTTTAAGGCCTATTCTACGGCAGAAATCTGGGTATCCCCGGAGGCTTGCGACTCAGGGGCCGGCACTGAACAACAAACCATGGCCAGCCTGCAGGAAGCCTTGCGCAAAGCCAGAGAAATGAGAAGACTAGGTGATCCTTCCATAAAAAATGGTATAGAAATCATACTCAAAGACGGCTGCTATTCCTTAGACGAAACCCTGCTTATACGTCCCGAAGACTCCGGGACTCAGGACAGCCCTACTACCATACGGGCGGAACACTACGGCAAGGCAGTCATCAGCGGAGGTCTCAAAATTGAAGGTTGGGAGCCTTTAAAAAAGCGAACCAAGGGGATGGACAAAAGCATCGCTTCCAAAGTATGGGTGGTCAAGGTTCCTAAATACCAAGGGCGGAACATTGATTTTCGGCAGTTTTACGTAAACGGACAAAAAGCCCTGGCGGCCGTTAACACTGACACTTCATGTATGCAACGCATCCTGGCCGTTGATTACGAAAATCAGGAAATACACATTCCCGCCCCCGAACAAAAAAAATACCTCACTACCGACGGGATGGAATTTTTTATCCACCAGATGTGGGAAGTTGCCATCCTGCGCATCAAAAATATTCGAATTAAGGGCAAGGAAGCCGTCCTAAGTTTCCATGCTCCCGAAAGCCGGCTGGAATTTGAACATCCCTGGCCACCGCCTGTCGTCTCGGAAGAAGGCAATTCTCCTTTTATTCTGAGTCGGGCCATAGAATTTCTGGATGAACCCGGAGAATGGTATCACGACCTTGAGCAAGCTTTGTTGTATTATATTCCGCTGGAAGGACAGGATATGCAGCAGGCAGAATGCATTGTACCAATACTGGAAACACTTATAAGTGTACAAGGTTCTTTGGACAGGCCCGTTGAACATATCCGGTTCCAGGGTCTGAGTTTTGCTTACAGCAGCTGGCTGCGTCCTTCACAACAGGGATACGTGCCTTTGCAGGCCGGCATGTTTCTGCTGGATGCCTACAAATTACAAGAACCTGGAACCCCCGACAAAGCCGCCCTCGAGAACCAAGCCTGGATAGGCCGGCAAGCTGCCGCCGTTGAATTGTATGCCGTCAATAACACGGTGTTCGAAGCCTGCCGTTTCGAACACTTGGGCGCATCGGGGCTGGATTATCTGGAGGCATCAGTCGATGACCGCATCGAAGGCTGCGTTTTTCAGGATATTGCCGGCAGCGCCCTGGTGATGGGCCGTTTTTCGGATCCCGGCACCGAAACCCACCTACCCTATCAACCCAAAGACAGCCGAGAAATCAGTCGCAAAGCTCTGATTACAGACAATTATATATTCAACTGCGGCAGTGAATACTGGGGCTGCCCCGGCATTTTGGCCGGTTATGTACAAGATGTGCATATCCAGCACAACGAAGTCTGCGAACTGCCCTATACCGGCATCAGTGTAGGCTGGGGCTGGACCCGAACAGCCAACTGCATGAAAGACAACCGCATAGTGGCCAATCGGGTACATCATTTCGGCAGACACAACTACAGCTGCGGAGGCTTGTACACGCTGTCTGCTCAAACCGGAACGCTGATAGCCGAAAACTATGTATACGATATATATCATCCCGACTATGTGCACGACAAGAATCAGGGCTATTATATTTATCTGGACGAAGCTTCTTCGTGGATGACTATACGCGACAACTGGTGCAGTCTGCCCAAGTTCGGGCAAAATCAGCCCGGCCTGAACCATTGGGAAAACAACGGGCCCCAGGTGGATGAAAGTATTAAGTTAAAAGCGGGCATACGTGCTCAGTGGCAACATATTAAATCAGCTCTTTGACAAAAAATAACTTGAAAACAACCGGCTAAGAACAGCTTCTTAGTCAAAACACTTACTAATGTTTGGATTTGGCAAGACTATAGATATTTTATCTCCACTCGAAGGCAAAAGCCTCCCCCTGAGCGAATGCGGTGATGAGGCCTTTGCCGGGGAAATGCTGGGCAAAGGCCTGGCGGTGCTTCCGACCAAAGGATTGGTTGTGGCTCCCTTCCATGCTAAAGTCGAAGTACTGTTTAATACAGCCCATGCCCTAAGTCTGCTCAGCGATGAAGGCATAGAATTGCTGATACATATTGGCATCGATACCGTAAAATTGCAAGGCAAACATTTCAAAGCCCTGGTAAAACAAGGAGACCGGGTAAGAGCCGGAGAACCCTTGATTGAATTCGACCTTGTTGCCATTCAAGAGGAAGGCTACAGTGTTGTGGTCCCTGTAGTGGTTTGCAACAGTGCTGATTTTGCCGGTTTTGAAAGTTTTCCGGGCCGGGAGCCAGGCATGCTTGATAAGCCTTTTATTCGTATCCGAAAAAAATAGAATATGCAAAGCGGCAAAGGACTTGGAATAGTGGAAGGGATGGCGAGCGGTAAACTTGTCGTCCTTCGCCCCAAGCCTGCAACAAGTGATGAAACTGCAAAAGCTGTCCTTCCCTCCCGCGAATTAGACTTGTATTTAACAGCCCGAAAACAAGCGCAGCAACAACTCCGGCTTTTACAAGAGCAAAGCGCAGCAACATTGGGCAAAGAACAAGCCGCCATTTTCGAAGCCCAGGCCATGATGCTGATGGACGAAGACTTTGAGGAGGCTGTCAGCTCTTTGATTCTAAAAAAGAATCATAGTGCAACACAAGCAGTCAGAGCTGGTGGTGAAAAAATTGCAGCCTTATTTCCGGGTATGGAAGAGGAACAGATGCGCAGTAAATCGGCAGATGTTCTCGACCTGGTACAACGCTTATGTTTGATATTGAGCGGACAAACGGAGACTCCTACGCTGCCTTCGGAAGCTTTTATTCTAATGGCCAAAGACCTGAGCCCGGGTGAATTGATGCAATGGCGTTCACCGCAGTTGAAAGGAATTGTACTGAGTCAGGGCTCGGCTCATTCTCATCTGGCCATACTGGCCGCCGCTATGAAACTGCCCTGCATTATCAAGGCCGACATTGATACGGAACAAGCTTTTGAATATACCATGCTGGCTTTGGATGCCACTTCAGGGATTTTTTATCTGGATCCGGAGCTTAGGTTTATGAGTCGTTTCAAACAGAAACTCCTTCAGGAAGACGCTAACAGACAAATTCCAAACGATTTAAGGTTTTACGGCCCCCGGGGAGAAGAGATAGAAGTCCTGGCCAACATCGGCAGCCTCGGTGAAATCGACCCCTTCCTGCAAAGAAATTGTAGTGGCATAGGCCTGTTCCGCAGCGAATTCCTATTTATGGGACGCCGGGAGCTTCCCTCCGAAGAAGAACAGTTTGAACTGTATCGCCATCTGGCCACCGGCATGGAGGGGAAAAAAGTGGTAATCAGAACCCTGGATGTCGGCGCCGACAAAGACGCTCCCTGTCTGGATTTAGCCAAAGAAGAAAATCCAGCCCTGGGGAACAGAGGCATACGGCTGTGTCTGCAAAGGGAAGACATCTTCAGAACTCAGCTTAGGGCTGTTTGCCGCGCTTCGGTTTACGGCAACCTGATGTTGATGGTACCCATGTTGATTTCTGTTGATGAATTGCTCAGGGTAAAAGGCCTGTTGCACGAAATTCAACAAGAACTTCGGCAGGAAGGCCTGGAAGTCCCCGACCTGCCTCTTGGTGCCATGATAGAAACACCCGCTTCCGTGATGCTCTGTGCAGAGCTGGCAGCAGAAGCAGATTTTCTGAGCATCGGCACCAACGATCTGACGCAATATACCCTGGCTGTTGACCGGCAAAATGTAGCCATTGCTCCTCTATACCAGCAGACGCATCCGGCTGTGCTACGTATGCTCCGTGAGGTAATCCGGGTCGCTAAGGCTGAGCAAATCCCCTGCTCCATCTGCGGAGAACTGGCTCACGATACTACACATACGGGGATGCTTATTGAAATGGGCTTCAGCGCTTTCTCCATGGCTCCGGTGCATATTCCTGCTTTTAGAAAATTTCTTAATGAACATTATCCTTGCTCTAAACCTTCGCCCTAATCCTATGCTATGATAAGCTTTACTTTTATAATTACTGATCCTCTGGGCATACACGCCAGGCCTGCGGCAATATTGGTTAAAACCGCCTCTGCCTTCCGTTCTTCGATAAACCTGCGCTATGGTGAGAGAGAAATCAGTGCAAAAAAAATGATCACCCTGATGAGCCTGGGTCTTAAACAAGGCGATAAGCTGGAAATTATTCTCGAAGGAGAGGACGAAGTGCAAGCCGGCCAGGCTATGAAAAAGATATTGGAAGAACAGCTATGATGAAATACCTGCAAAGACTGGGCAAATCGCTGATGTTGCCGGTGGCCTGCCTGCCGGTGGCCGGTATTTTGCTGGGCAT
>JAQUTN010000044.1 GCA_028694375.1 Bacteroidales bacterium | reverse complement strand
TAAGTCCTGTAGTTCCAATTTGTCAATAAAAATCCCGCGAAATTATAAAAATTCGGCCAATACAGCACGAAGAAGCAAAAAAACCGTATATTTGACTCCCTGTTTTTAGGCATAATCATTGATTTAAACCTGCAGAAATTCAAAATATATTTCGTAAAATGAAATCAGATTCAGTCGTCATTATTCCCACTTACAACGAAAAAGAAAACATCGAAGCCATCATACACGAAGTTTTTGCTTTGCCCCAGGCTTTTCACATACTGATTGTCGATGATGGTTCTCCGGATGGAACAGCATCTATTGTAAAAAAACTGCAGCAGAAATTTCCCGAGGCTTTGCATTTAGAGGAGCGAAAAGGAAAGCTTGGCCTGGGGACGGCTTATATTCATGGCTTTAAATGGGCTCTGAAAAAGGCTTACGATTTTATTTTTGAAATGGATGCCGATTTTTCACACAATCCCAAAGATTTACTCAGACTATACCAGGCCTGCTCCAAAGAGGGAGCTGATCTGGCTATTGGCTCACGCTATATTAACAGGTTGGTAAATGTAGTCAACTGGCCTATTGGCAGAGTGCTGATGTCGTATTACGCCTCTGCATACGTACGATTCGTTACAGGCATGAAGGTCTTTGACACCACGGCCGGTTTCAAATGTTATCGTCGTCAGGTGCTCGAAACCATAGATCTCGATAATATCCGATTCAAAGGTTATGCTTTCCAGATAGAAATGAAATTTACAACCTGGAAATGCGGATTTCGTATCGTTGAAGTTCCCATTGTGTTTACCAATAGGGAGTTGGGCACTTCCAAAATGAGTGGCGGCATATTCAACGAAGCAATCTTTGGTGTAATCAAGATGCGACTGAACAGTTGTTTAAAAAAATACCCCAAAATAAACAGGAACTAAATGCAAAAGTGCTTGATTCAAAATGCTACTTTGATTAATGAAGGTAAAATCTTCAAGGCATCAGTATTAATCGAAGGAGAATACATTAGCCGGATATTCGCCGAAGAGGATTCAATACCAACGGAAGTACTCAAAAGGTGTCAGGTTATTCAGGCAGAAGCTTGTTTTTTATTACCGGGCGTTATTGACACTCATGTACATTTCCGGGAACCGGGTCTTACCCACAAAGCCGACATGTTATCCGAGTCACGTGCCGCATTGGCGGGAGGGGTAACCTCTTTTTTTGACATGCCCAACACTATCCCTCAAACTACCAGTCTGGCTGCCTGGGAACAAAAAACAGATTTGGCTGCAGAACATTCCATGGCCAATTACGCTTTTTACCTTGGTGCTACCAATACTAATTTACCGGAACTTCTGAAAGCAGATTACAGCAGGATTCCCGCAGTGAAGCTTTTTATGGGGGCTTCTACCGGGAATATGCTAGTGGATGAGTCTTCGGCTTTAAAAGAGATCTTCTCTAATCTGAACGCATTGATTGCTATTCATGCTGAATCGGAGAGCATCATCAGACAGAACAAAGAACGTTATACAGCTCAGGCGGGAACTGAACTTCCCATTCGTTACCATTCCCTCATCAGAGATACCGAAGCCTGTTACCGATCCTCTGCCCAGGCTGTTGAATGGGCAACTAAATACGGCAGCCGTCTGCATATTTTGCATCTTTCTACCCAATCTGAGCTGAGCCTGCTCCAAGACAGAGCTTTGGAAGAAAAAAAGATCACTGCCGAAGTCTGTGTACATCACATGTGGTTTGATGACCGGGATTACGATCGACTGGGTGCCGCCATTAAATGGAATCCTTCCGTTAAATCGGAAGCCGATAAGATGGCTCTTAGAGCTGCCGTAAACACTAATCTTATCGACGTAGTAGCTACGGATCATTCTCCGCATCTGTGGTCCGAAAAAGAAGGTTCCTGTCTTAAAGCGGCATCGGGAGCCCCTGCAATTCAGTTTGGACTGCTTTTGATGCTGGAGCTATCAGATCGGGGAGCTTTCAGCCTGAGTACAGTGGTCGAGAAAATGTGTCATGCACCGGCACGCCTGTTTAGAATTGCTAAACGGGGCTTTATCCGCGAAGGTTATTATGCCGATCTGACCCTGCTTAAACCAGGAGATGAACGAAAGCTGAAAAAAGAAGAAATTATCAGCAAATGCGGGTGGTCGCCCTACGAAGATGAAAATGTACACTGGAGGGTCCAAAAAACCTTTGTCAACGGTACATTGGTCTATGATGAGGGTCGTTTTACACAGCTAAAGGCTGCAAGGGCCCTGGAATTTACCATCTGATTTACAGATGGAGTCTTGAATCAGGCGTGATTCATTTGGGCTATAAGCTGTATTTAGATCAAGGGGCATTTTATGTTTTTGTTTGTTCATATCTAAAGAAACATTTACCTTTGCAGCCTGATTGATACTAAAATAGAGCAATTATAGCCAATAACAACTAATATTTTATAAAATGAGCAAGAAGAGTGTTTATTTTTTTGGAAATAAAACAGCCGAAGGCAACGGAGATATGCGAGAGCTGTTAGGCGGCAAAGGTGCTAACCTGGCCGAGATGAATCTGCTGGGTATGCCTGTTCCTCCTGGATTTACCATTACTACAGAAGTTTGTACCGACTATTTTAAAAAAGGCAGGGACAAAGTTGTAACCGAAATTAAAGCAGAGGTTGAAGCTGCTATGAAAAAGGTGGAAAAAGCTGTAAATGGTCCCGGTTTCGGAAATCCCGAAAATCCTCTCTTGGTTTCTGTTCGCTCCGGAGCCAGAGCTTCTATGCCCGGTATGATGGATACCATCCTTAATCTGGGATTGAACGATCAGGCTGTGGAAGTATTGGCCAAAAGATCGGGCAATCCTCGTTTTGCCTGGGATTCTTACCGCAGGTTTGTGCAAATGTACGGTGATGTGGTCCTGGGTATGAAACCCGAAAAGAAAGAGGATGAAGATCCCTTTGAAGTGATTATTCACGAAATGAAATCCAAACGCAGGGTAATTAACGATACCGATCTTAAAACAGAAGACCTCAAGGAACTGGTCACATTATTCAAAGCTGCTGTAAAACAACAGACCGGTCAGGAATTTCCTGCCGATCCCTGGGTGCAACTTTGGGGTGCTGTTAGTTCAGTGTTTGACAGCTGGATGAATGATCGGGCTATCTTGTATCGCAAACTGAATAAAATTCCCGCCGAATGGGGTACTGCTGTAAACGTGCAGGCCATGGTCTTTGGCAATATGGGCAATAACTCGGCCACCGGTGTAGCTTTCACCAGAGATGCAGCCACAGGCGAGGATATGTTTAACGGTGAGTATCTCATCAACGCCCAGGGCGAAGACGTGGTAGCCGGTATCCGTACTCCCCAGCAAATTACCCTCGAAGGTTCCAAACGTTGGGCCGAAGCTCAGGGTATTGATGAGCAGGAACGCAAAACCAAGTTTCCTTCATTGGAAGAAGCCATGCCCGAAGCATACAAAGAACTATTTGCCATTCAGGAACGCCTGGAAGCGCACAGCAAAGATATGCAGGACATTGAATTCACCATTCAAGACGGGAAATTGTGGATGCTACAAACCCGTAACGGTAAGCGTACCGGAGCTGCCATGGTAAAAATTGCCATGGATATGCTGCGCGATGGCGTATTGACCGAAAAAGAAGCCATACTGCGTGTTGATCCCGAAAAATTGGATGAACTTTTGCATCCTGTTTTCCAAAAAGCAGCACTGGATGCTGCCAACCCGATATCCAAAGGTTTGCCCG
This sequence comes from Bacteroidales bacterium, assembly GCA_028694375.1. Taxonomy (GTDB): domain Bacteria; phylum Bacteroidota; class Bacteroidia; order Bacteroidales; family UBA1402; genus UBA1402. The sequence continues at coordinate 9,379 of JAQUTN010000044.1, read as the reverse complement.
CCTCACCGGGCGCAGCTTCGGGTCGTGTGGTCTTTTTTGCTGAAGATGCCGAAGAATGGGCAGACAAAGGAGAAAAGGTGATTTTGGTTCGTATCGAAACTTCCCCTGAAGACCTGAAAGGAATGAACAAAGCTCAGGGTATTCTGACTGCTCGTGGCGGTATGACTTCTCATGCAGCCGTAGTAGCCCGTGGGATGGGAAAATGTTGTGTTTCAGCAGCAAATGCCGTGTTTATCGACTACAAAGCCCGCAGCATGAAAGTGGGCGAAAAAACCATCAAAGAAGGAGATTGGTTGTCCTTAAACGGTTCCACCGGTTATGTATACGAAGGCAGGCTGGCTACCCAGGATCCTGAACTGAGCGGTGATTTCGGTCAATTAATGAAACTGACAGACAAGCATGCCCGCATGCAGGTAAGAACCAATGCCGACACTCCACACGATGCTGCTGTAGCCAGGGGGTTTGGCGCCAAGGGCATAGGACTTACCCGTACAGAACATATGTTTTTCGAAGGCGACAAGATCAAAGCTATGCGCGAAATGATTCTTGCCAGAAACGAAGAAGGCAGACGCAAAGCTTTAGCAAAATTGCTACCCTTACAAAAAGCTGACTTTTACGGTATTTTTGAGGTTATGCATGATTTACCCGTTACTGTGCGTCTGTTGGATCCCCCCTTGCATGAATTTGTACCTCACGACGAAAAAGGACAAAAAGAAATGGCTGACGTCATGGGTATAACGGTAGCTCAGGTCAGAGAACGTGTCGAATCTTTGATTGAACAAAATCCCATGCTGGGTCACAGAGGTTGTCGTTTGGGTAATACTTATCCCGAAATAACCGAAATGCAAACACGTGCCATTATTGAAGCTGCACTGGATCTTAAAGCAAAAGGAATAAAAGTGTTTCCCGAAATTATGGTGCCTCTCACGGGTAACCTCAGGGAATTCAATGCTCAAAAAGCAGTAATAGACGAAACAGCAGAAGCCATTTTCCTGGAACGCAATGCCCGTATTGAATACAAGGTTGGTACCATGATCGAAATTCCCCGGGCTGCTTTAACTGCCAATCGCATTGCTGAGTCGGCCGAATTCTTCTCTTTCGGGACCAATGACCTTACTCAGATGACCTTTGGCTATAGCCGTGACGATGTGGCCTCTTTCCTGCCCATTTATCTGGAAAAAGGTATATTGAAAAACGATCCCTTTGCAGTACTGGATCAAAAAGGAGTAGGGCAATTGGTAAATATGGCTACTCAAAACGGAAGGGCCGTCAATCCTAATTTGAAATGTGGAATTTGCGGTGAACATGGCGGAGAGCCTTCGTCGGTGGAGTTTTGCCATCGGGTGGGTCTGAACTATGTAAGTTGCTCCCCATACAGGGTGCCCATTGCCCGTTTGGCTGCTGCCCAGGCTGCTCTCCGTTAAGGGGACAGCTCCTGTCTGCAGGAGTTTATGATGTAACAAATACTGATATACTATGAGAAACAATGAGTTTATTCGTGCTGTTCGGCTTGAATCTAAACTAAAGAAAGAAAAAACAGTTTTGCTGATGGAAGCACTTAGTGCTTCCATCAGCAAAATTCTGTCCGAAGGCGATTCTCTGAGCATACAGGGCTTTGGCACATTTGAACTTAAAAAAAAGAACGAACGTCTATCGGTCAATCCATCTACCGGTAAACGTTTTATGATTCCTCCCAAATTATTGCCGGTTTTCAGGCCGGGAATAAGTCTGAAAAACAAAGTCAAAAATTTCGGCTCTGATGAACAATAAATTTTTGCTCCAGGATTTGGTTCAGTCAATTCTTGAAACGAACGATCTGGACAAAAAAGAAGTGGAAACTTTTGTAAGGGCATATTTTGCCGTTATCGAAAGAGCTTTGTTTGAGGAAGAGTATATCAAAATAAACGACTTGGGTAAATTCAGTCTGCAGAAAGTAGAAGCTCGCAAAAGCGTTAATGTTACTACTGGAGAAGCATTCGAAATAAAAGCTCACTATAAGCTTGCTTTTGTGCCCGATGTTAAACTCAGGGAAATAGCCAATAAACCATTTGAGCATCTGGAGGCTGTAGAATTAGATGCTGAACCTGAGCTGACTCAAGATGAAGCAATTAACCCCAATAAACCAATCACAAAAGAAGACAACATTATGGAAAAGAAAGAAAAAACTGTTTTTGTAGTTACGGACAAACCTGCTGCAAACGAGAAAAAAACACCCCCTGCACCTCCTAAACCTAAGAAAGGTAAATTGGTGGCATGGATCGTGTTCGTTGTCATTATGTGCGCTCTGATCATCTTTGCGCTGTATAAAACTCTTTCACCCGACACGAAAGTTCAACTACCCGTTGATGATGTAGTTACGGAGATTGAACCGACAACTCCTGCAGTAGAGGAAACCTCTGCTCCTGCTCCTAAAGTGGTAGATCCCTCCAGCTGGGAAACGCTCAAAGTTGTACGTTTGGAACGCGGTAAACGCCTGACTTTACTTGCACAGGAATATTACGGCAACAAAGTCTTTTGGGTATATATTTACGAAGCCAACAAGGACCAGATCAAGAATCCCAACAAAATTCTTGCCGGAACCAAGATTCGTATTCCCAAAGCGGATCCGGCCGTAATAAACGCCAAAGACCCCGAGTCAGTACGTATTGCACAGGAAAAAGAGACAAAATACAGAGCGCAATTTTCTAAATAAATTCGTCTTAATAACGAATTTTGTCTATAAAGATAGGTTTTTTTAACGGCTAAGCGCCTTAAAACTAAACCTATCTTTATAATTTTGTCTTCCATCAAACAAATATCAAAATCTTAAAGTTTATCCATATGAATCAAAGCGTTGATATTCGCGAATTAAACGAACTGATCGAAAAGAAAAGCAGTTTTGTCGACATGATTACCATGGGTATGGACAAGGTTATTGTTGGTCAAAAACATTTGCTGGAATCCTTACTGATAGGCTTGCTGGCCGACGGACATATATTGCTGGAAGGAGTGCCCGGATTGGCCAAAACCTTGGCCATCAAAAGCCTGGCTTCGCTAATCAAAGCCAAATACAGCCGTATACAGTTCACCCCCGATCTTTTACCGGCCGACGTGGTCGGAACAATGATCTACAGTCAGAAATCCGAAGAATTTGCCGTTAAGAAAGGCCCGGTATTTGCCAACTTTATTCTGGCAGACGAAATCAACAGAGCTCCTGCCAAAGTGCAGAGTGCTTTGCTCGAAGCCATGCAGGAACGTCAGGTAACAATAGGAGAAAAGACCTACAAACTGGATGCTCCCTTCCTGGTAATGGCAACACAAAACCCGATAGAGCAGGAGGGAACTTATCCTTTACCCGAAGCTCAGGTAGACCGTTTTATGTTGAAGGTCTTGATTGATTACCCCAAAAAAGAAGAAGAACGGCTCATTATGAGGCTTAATATGGGCGAATCCTTACCCGAAATCAACGCCATATTGCAACCCGAAGAGATTCTCGAAGCCCGCAAGGTTGTCCGTCAGGTTTATATGGACGAAAAAATCGAACGCTACATTGTAGACATCGTTTTTGCCAGCCGTTACCCCGAAGAATACGGGCTCAAAAACCTTAAGGGAATGATTTCATTCGGCGGATCTCCGCGTGCAAGTATAAACCTGGCTCTGGCAGCCCGCAGTTACGCCTTTATCAAGCATCGTGGATACGTCATTCCCGAAGACGTGCGCAGTATATGCCTGGATGTGATGCGTCACCGTATTGGCCTGAGTTACGAAGCAGAGGCCAACAACCTGAGCAGCGACGAAATCATACAGGAGATTTTGAATAAAGTAGAAGTGCCTTAATGTACTGAAGTATGGAAACGAGTGACTTATTGAAAAAGGTTAGAAAAATCGAAATCAAAACTCGTGGCCTTTCACGTAATATTTTTGCCGGTCAGTATCACACGGCTTTCAAAGGCCGTGGTATGGCCTTTTCCGAAGTGCGTGAATATCAGTATGGTGATGATGTCCGCACCATAGACTGGAATGTCACGGCGCGATTCAACCACCCATATATCAAAGTATTCGAAGAAGAACGGGAACTTACTGTCATGTTACTTATAGATGTGTCGGGCAGCCGTTTTTTTGGCACAGAATCTTTATACAAAAAAGATATGATTACCGAAATTGCTGCTACCCTGGCTTTTTCGGCTATGCAAAACAACGACAAAATCGGGGTGATCTTTTTTTCGGATAAAATGGAAAAGTTTATTCCTCCCCAAAAAGGCAGAAAACACATTTTGTATATTATCAGGGAATTGATTGAATTTAAACCGGAAAACAGCCAAACTGATCTGAGCGTGGCCTTGCAGTATTTGACCAACGTTATAAAAAAACGCTGTACAGCCTTTTTAATATCTGATTTTTTGGTTCAACAAGACTTTCAGATCGATCTTACACTGGCGAATCGTAAACACGATTTAGTAGCCATACAGGTTTACGATCAACGCGAAACAGAATTGCCTCCTGTGGGTTTAATCAGAGTTAAAGACGCAGAAACAGGCAGGGAAATGTTAATTGACAGTGCCTCAAAAAACCTGCGAAATAATTACCGCCGCTGGTGGGAAGAACAAAAGCTGCGCCTGGATACGACCTTTAAAAAAAGCAAAGTGGATGCTGTCTCGGTTTCTACTGCTCAGGATTACGTGAAAGCCCTGATGGCCTTGTTCAATCTGAGAAATTGATTGCTATGCTGAAAAGAATACAAATCTTACTGTTGATTAGCCTGCTGGCATGGCCTGCTGTCAGGGGACAGGATATTGTTGTTGAAGCAAGTCTGGATTCTTCACTGATCTGGATAGGTAATCCCACCACGATGCGCTTAAGTGTTTCGGCTCCCCGCGATGTCCCGGTGGAATTTCCGGCCTTTGAGTCAGATACTATTGTTCAGGGTATACAAGTTCTCAGGCAGAGTCCGGTGGATACTGTCTTACTGGACAACGATCGCTTGAGACTGAGAAAATATTATTTGTTGACCTCTTTTGATGCTGCCCTGTATTACATTCCTCCCATACAGCTCAAAGCGGGTGGAAAGAACTACGAAAGCGGCCATTTGTCGCTCAAAGTTATCAGTTTCGAGGTGGATACGGCCAGTATGGAGTTGTTCGACATTAAGGGAATAGAAAAGCCTCCTTTTGTAATTTGGGATTATGCTTTGCCGATTGGTCTGGTCTTGGGAATAGCTTTATTGTTGTTGCTTACGTATTATTTATATAAACGATTCTACAAATCCGGAGGAGTAAAAGAGGCAGAGCCTGATCCGGAACTCTTATTGCCGCCCCATGTAGCAGCCCTGCAGGCTCTGGACAGAATTAAAAGCGAAAAAATATGGACGGAGGGTAAGTATAAATTGTTTTATACTCAACTTACCGACGTCTTACGCAAATACATGGAAAGGCGATTTGAAATTTCGGCCATGGAACTCAGCAGCTCTGAAATTCTGGATTTTTTCAGAAAAAACAGAGATGCCCAGCCGATATATGAAGCATTGAAACAATTGCTGATGTTGGCTGATTTTGTCAAGTTTGCCAAGTTTCAACCACTGGAATCGGAAAATCAGAAGGCTTTGAACCATGCTTATGACTTTGTGGATAAGACCAAGCCCGAAGAGCCTTTGAATACTGAGTCTGAACCCAATCCGAAAGCAAGCACCCCGCTGCAGGACAGAGAAAGTGTTTAATGATTTACAGATGTTTATACTATGATATTTGCACAGCCTTATTATTTGTTTCTGATACTCTTGCTTATTCCGGCCTGGGTATGGTATTACCTTAAACGGAAAAAACGATACGCCAACCTGCAGGTATCCAATACTTTTGTGTTTCAAAAGCAAAAACCAGGATGGAAAAATTACCTTCAGCATTTGCCTGTGATCTTGCGCAGTCTGGCTTTTGCACTGCTGGTAATAGTGTTGGCCCGCCCTCAATCGGTAGACAGCTGGCGGAATACCACTACTGAAGGTATTGATATAGTACTGGCACTGGATATTTCGACCAGTATGCTGGCCGAAGACCTCAAACCCAACCGTCTGGAAGCGGCTAAAAGTATTGCTTCTTCGTTTATCGCCGGCAGGGATAACGACAACATCGGCCTGGTTGTGTTTGCCGCCGAAAGTTTTACACAATGCCCCCTGACTACCGATCATGCTGTGTTGATGAACCTGTTTGGCAGCATTCAAAGTGGCATGATAGAAGACGGTACAGCCATAGGACTGGGATTGGCCAATGCCGTGAGCCGGATCAAAGAATCTCAGGCCAAATCAAAGGTTATTATTTTGCTGACCGATGGTACCAATAACCGGGGCGAAATCGATCCGATTACCGCGGCCGAATTGGCCAAAACTTTTGGAATACGCGTCTATACCATAGGAGTGGGAACAATGGGGAAAGCTCCGTATCCCTTTAGAACCGCCAACGGAGTGGTTTATCAAAACATTGATGTAGTCATTGATGAGGAACCCCTCAGGCAAATTGCCGGCATGACCGGGGGAGTGTATTTCCGGGCAACAGACAACAGTAAATTGCAGGGAATCTATCAGGAAATTGACCAATTGGAAAAAACCAAAATAGAAGTTCAGGAATACAGTAAACGAGAAGAAGAATATAAAACTTTTGCTCTTTGGGCCCTGGCTCTTCTTTTGCTGGAAGTGTTATTACGAATAAGTGTTTTGCGCAGCTTGCCCTAAAATTTGAATGTTATGTTTAGATTTTCCGATCCAAACTATTTCTATTTGCTCATACTGCCGCTGTTATTGTTCGGTTTATTTTTGCTATTGAACCGCAGGAGCCAAAAACAACTTCGTAAGTACGGCGATCCGCAGTTGCTCGAGGCTTTGATGCCGGAAGTTTCTACAGCCCGGCGCTGGCTGCACCTCATCTTACAATTGACAGCCATACTTGTCGGTATATTTATGATAGCCGGGCCCCAGTTTGGCTCCAAACTGGAAAAACAAAAACGACAGGGAGCCGAGGTGATTGTTGCCCTGGATGTCTCCAATTCTATGATGGCCGAAGATTTGCTGCCCAATCGACTGGAAAAATCAAAACAAACCTTGTCCAGGCTGATTGATCAGTTGGCCAATGATAAGATAGGCTTGATTGTGTTTGCAGGAGAGGCCTACACCCAATTGCCTATTACAGCCGATTATATTTCTGCCAAAATGTTTTTGAATACCATTTCTACGGAGATGGTGCCAACTCAGGGCACTGCCATTGGAGCTGCCATTCAGCTGGCTTTGCGTTCTTTCGGGCTGGATCAGGAAGCAGAAAGAGCCATCGTGGTGATTACCGACGGCGAAAATCACGAAGACGATGCCGTGTTGCAGGCACAGGAAGCTCAGAAACTGGGAATCAAAGTTCATGTGGTTGGCATGGGATCTCTGAAGGGAGCCCCCATACCCAAAGGTCTGAATAACGACTACCACAAAGACAAAGAGGGCAATGTGGTTATTACCAGGCTCAACGAAGAAATGTGTCAGCAAATAGCTCTGGCAGGTTCAGGGATTTATGTGCGTGCAGACAATACCAACACTGCTCTCAGGGTTTTGAACAAAGAATTGGATACTATGAAAAAGTCCGATATTGAAACCACAGTTTATGCTGAATACAACGAACAATTTCAGGCTTTGGCCTGGATAGTCTTGTTGCTTTTGTTTGTGGATATGTTTATTCTGGATAAAAAAAATCCGGCTTTACGTAAGTTTAAACTTTTTTGATATGCGAAGCATCGGTATAGTTACATTCTTGTTTTTGTTCAGTCTGAGCATCTTTGCTCAAAAAGCAGAAAGGAAGCATATTCGCGAAGGAAACGCTCTTTACAAAGAAGAAAAGTTTACCGAAGCCGAGATTGAATATCGCAAGGCTTTGGAGGCAGACAGACAATCGCCCGAAGGCATCTTTAATCTGGGAAACTCTCTTTTTAAGCAGGAAAAACCAAAAGAAGCCATAGAGCAATATCAACAGATTACCGGTACCGAGAAAGATTCTCTGCGATTGTCGTCTGCATGGCATAATACCGGCAATGCCCATATGCAGGCTCAGGATTTCGGCAAAGCAATTGAGGCTTACAAGCAGGCCTTGATTCATAATTATAAAGACGATCAGACTCGCTATAACCTGGCCATGGCCCAGGCTATGTTGAAAAAGCAGCAGCAACAGCAAGAGCAAGAGCAAGAGCAGCAGCAAGAGCAAGAGCAGCAAGAAGAGCAACAGCAAAAGGAACAGCAGGAACAGGAAAGACCTGAACAGCAAAATCAGGCTGAGCAGCAAGAACAACAGCAGGAACAGATAAGTCGCGAAAAAGCTCAGCAACTCCTGGATGCCCTGATGCAGGACGAACAAGAAGTGCAGGAAAAAGTTAAGAAATTACAAATGCAGAATAGCCAACCAAAGAAAACAGAAAAGGACTGGTAAAAAGACTAGCTTTGTTTTCTGCCTGCGGCAAGAATAAGGTTTATGTATGAAAAATAAATATAAGGGAATAGCGCTATTAATAATACTGATCGCTTTCAGTTGGAAGCTGGGAGCTGCCGATGAAGTAGTTTTTAAGGCAACGGCTCCCTCGAAAGTTATTCTGGGTCAACAGTTTAGGCTTACTTACACCCTGAATGCAGAGACCAAGGACCTCAGAATACCCGAAATCACTGATTTTGATGTATTAATGGGGCCAACTTCCGCGTTTTCTACTCGGACAAGCACTGTCAACGGTCAGCGGACTTCTTCGGTTGAATACAGCTATACCTATATTCTGAGGCCTGTAAAAGTGGGTGCTTTTACTATTCCTGCTGCTACTGCGACCATAAAAAAAGAAAAGAGGAACTCCAATCCTCTTACTATTACGGTTCTGCCTCAGGACAAAAGCACAAGCGGAGCTTCAAACCAGGCAGCTTCTTCGGAGCAAACGGCCAGCTTCAACGGCGAACAGGCTTTTATCAGGGCGATCCCTTCCAAAACCAAAGTGCACGAACAAGAAGGCTTATTGCTGACTTATAAATTGTATACCCGAATAGATATAAGCGGGGTAAACAACATCAAGTTTCCTGAATTCAAAGGCTTTTTGGCCCAGGAAATTGAAATAGATCCCAATACTCAGTGGGATATGGAAAATTACAACGGACTGAATTATCGAACCGCTGTCTTGAAGCAAACCATCCTTTATCCGCAGCAGAGCGGAGAAATTGAAATTGAAAGCGGTAGTTTTGACCTGATTTTCAGAATACGAAACACCAATCAGAGTATGCGGAGTTTGTTTGATGATTTCTTCGATTCCTATCAGGAGGTGCGGAAAACCATAAATTCTCCTAAACTGAAAATACAGGTTGAGCCTTTTCCTTTTGGTAAACCGGCCAATTTCAATCCCTTTAGCGGCA
>JAQUTN010000043.1 GCA_028694375.1 Bacteroidales bacterium | reverse complement strand
AAGCAGCCAGAGAATATCTGAATTCCCAGGAGCTCTTCGGAGTTTATCAAGATCAGGACCCTCTTTTTGTGTACAATGCAGAGATTCATCAATTGGCCGATAACACACAAGCCTATTCTTTCAGAATACAGACCGACAGCCAAAATAAAATCTTGCAGATGAGTCTGGATAAGGATCCGGAATTGGGGAAACAATGTGTTATGACGGTGGTTGTAAAGGGTCTTAGCGGAATAGAAAACAGCTATACGGTGGAGGTCGTAAAAATGGATGAAAGCAAACAAACCCTCTGGTTATTTGATCCAACTACCAAAACCGGTTTTGTCATGTATTACAGGTTTTAATGACTTAGATGAGAATCTTCTGCGCATTTTGTTTACTATGTATTTGTGGCTGCGGACTCAGCGCAGAGAAATCAATACGGCTTGAAGCGGATGAATATTCCGGAACCAGCCTGGCGTATGTGGTTCAGGAGGTTCAGTCGGGTGAGCTGCTGGTAGAAATGAATTCTGCGCAGGCTTTGGTGCCTGCTTCGGTGGGCAAACTACTGACTACGGCCGCTGCGATGGAAATGCTGGGTCCAGAAAAACGTTTCAAAACGGAGCTGGCATATAGAGGATTGCTGGAAAAAGGCAGCCTGAAAGGCGATCTTTATATACTGGGCGGAGGCGACCCTTCGCTGGGATCGGAATACACCGGGGCACAACCCGATTCATTTCTTCTGGACTGGGTTCAGGCAGTGAAAAAGTTGGGAATAAGCTGTATCGAAGGCGATATCATTGCCGATGCCTCAATTTTTGACGAAGAAGCTGTTTCACCTTACTGGCTATGGGAAGATTTGGGCAATTATTACGCGGCCGGAGTGTATGGCCTGGCGGTCTTCGACAACATGTTCCGTCTCGGGCTCAAATCGGGCTTATCCGGTACTAAGCCTGACATTCTCTACCTAAAGCCGGTATTGCCCGAGATGCAGATAATCAATAATTTAATCACAAAAGATAATTCCAAAGACAGCGCTTATTTTTACGGGATTCCTTATCGATGGGAGCGGTTATTGTACGGAAGCCTGCCTGCCGGAAAAGAGGAATTCATCATCAGGGGCGATATTCCCGATCCTCCTGCATATCTGGCTTTTCGACTGCAACAGCAATTAATAAAAGCAGGAATAAGCGTACAAGGCAAGGCCTGTACCAAAAATAAACCCGGTTATGTCCGTAAAGCACTTGTCTTTGACTCTGTAAATAATCCTCTGATTATCAATGAGCCCGTCGTTTTTTACACCAGCTATTCCAAACCCCTGTCTGAACTGGTAACAATAATCAATTACCACAGCCATAATATGTTTGCAGAATACCTGTTGCGGCATTTGGCACTGGCTGCCGGAACAGAGGTTCCGGTTTCGGCCAGGAATGGACTGGATGTGATGCAGCGTTTTTGGGAACAAAAAGGAGTGGATATCAATACCTGGCAATTGTACGACGCTTCGGGTTTGTCTCCACTGAACAGGGTAGATGCGGCAAGTCTTGCTGCGGTGTTGCGCTATATGGTCAAGGAAAGCTCACAGGCTGATTTATTTTTCAACAGTCTGCCTCAGGCTGCATTGGAAGGTACAGTGCTGAACTTTGGGAAAAAGTTGCCGGGAACCCTGCGCATCAAAAGCGGATCGATGAAATCAGTAATGAATTATGCCGGTTATTGGCGACTGGAAGATAAAACCTATGTGGTGGTGCTTTTATGCAATCAACACAAACAGCCTGCCGCCCGAATACGTTCTGATTTGGAGCAAGTATTAAAAACAATCTACAACGATGTATTAAAATGAACAATGAAAAGCTATTTCAAGAACTGAAAGAATTGAACTTATTGTGGTCGGGTTTAAGCAGGATTCCAAATTTTCCCAAGGAATTGCTTGAACTCTCGCTGAACAAACTCGAAAACATCAATAGTCTGCTAGAGGATCTCATAGAATTAAGCCCTCAGTCACAGAAGGAAGTAGTGCCTCATACGAAGGAGATTCCCGAAGTAGAAGAGTTTTTTCAAAAGAAGGAAACAGCTCCGGACATTGAGTCGGCATCAGCAAGCTCACTTTCAGCACCGGCAGCCGGGCAAGCTGAAAAGTTTGTTTCGCCTTCGGAGAGGAGGATTCCCAAACAACCAAGTTCAAAACCCGAAAGCCTGGTGGATCGTTACGAAAAGAACAGCTCCAAAGCCTCACTACAAAAGAAACTGGAAAGCAAACATTTTGCTGATTTGTCCAAGGCACTGAGCCTGAACGATCGTTTCCGTTTCAGGCGCGACCTCTTTGGAAATTCACCCGATATTATGAATAAGGCCTTGCAGGAGATTAATGCTATGCAAAGTAAGGAAGAAGCACTCGCTTATTTGAATAAGAATTATTCTTCATACATTGAAACAGAGAGTTTTACTGATTTTTGCAATTTGCTCGATAATCATTTTACCAGCTAAGCACTGCAGCCATGTCAAAACTTACCCTGGTACCCACGCCTGTGGGGAATTTGGAAGATATCACGCTCAGAGCGATCCGGATACTTAAGGAAGCCAATCTGATTCTGGCCGAAGACACCCGTACTACTTCCAGATTGCTGAAGCATTACGACATTGGCACACATATGCAGTCGCATCATAAGTTTAATGAGCATAAAACGGTGGAACAAGTGGTATCGCGCATTCTGGCCGGTGAGCATATAGCACTGGTTTCGGATGCCGGTACGCCGGGCATTTCCGATCCGGGTTTTCTACTGGTGAGGCAATGCCTGCAGGCCGGGATTCAGGTGGAATGCCTGCCGGGTGCAACCGCTTTTGTACCTGCCCTGGTTGTATCGGGTTTGCCCGGGGAACATTTCTATTTCGAGGGCTTTTTGCCGCAGAAAAAAGGCCGTCTCACTCGCTTGCGCTATTTGGCAGAGCTGACTCAAACTTTTGTTTTATACGAATCTCCCTACAGAGTACTCAAAACACTGACACAACTGGCCGAAGTCTGCGGTCCGGAGCGCAGAGCTTCGGTGAGCCGTGAAATAAGTAAACTGTACGAAGAAACCCGACGAGGCAGCCTGGAAGAACTCATACAACATTTCAGTCAAAACGAGGCCAGGGGGGAGTTTGTGCTGGTTGTGGCCGGAAAAAGCGAATCCCGGGAATAGCCATTCGTAGAAGGCAATTCCCGGGAATAAGTTTATTTAAAAGCAGGCACTAATCTTTCGAGAAAAGTTTAGCTGAAGACATTTTTACCACTTTCCCGTAAGCAGCCAGGGCTTTCAGATCTATGAGCTTGGGATCTCCTACGATGGCGATGGCCAAGGGCTTACCTTTCAATTCCTGTTGGTAGAACTCCAGCATTTGCTGAAGATTAAATTGTTGAATTTCTGCTTCCTGCTTCAATGCCGGATTGGTGGTATACCCCAGACGTTTCCAGTCTTCGTATTGCTGACTTTTGCTTCTAAAGTCGGGTTGGGTAGTAAATGGTTCCAATTCCAGGTAAGATTTCAGATTCTTTTCTCTTTCCTGATACAAGGGCATGTCGTTGACCAATTTCATATACAGTCCGATAGCATCGTTTACCTTGTCCGACTGAGTTCCTACGTAACCCTGGAAACCAACTTGTTTGTCGGGCAGCGGGGGAGTTACTAAGACTCCGTAGGCAGTGTAAGCCATGGAATTTTTTTCCCGAATTTCTTCATATACCAGACTGCTAAGCCCTCCCGCTCCAAAATAGCGATTGAAGGCTTTGTATTTAAGATCGTTTTCGGGCTTGTAATTATTGCCGGGAGCGAAGAAATATACTTTGGCCTGTTTGGTGTCGTTACGAGGTAGAAAGTAAATGGTGTTTTGTGAATACTCTTTGTATGCTTTCCATTCGGGAGAGCTGCTTTCTTTTTCGTTGGCTTTTAAAGGCAGGTATTGGCTTAGAATATCGTATGCCTGCTCAAAAGGCAGTTTCCCGCAATAATGCACTTCTGCTTCGTAATCGGTTGCTCGTTGGAATTCGCCGGTGAGTTTACTCAGACCCATCTCGGTGAATATATTATACAGAGTCGGCCGGTCAAGGTATACGGATTTATCGCCATAAATCATATATTCAGCCAGGGCTTCGGCAATCACGTTGGGATCTTTGCTTTCGCGCATACGGCTTTGATAGATGCTGCCCTGGATGTTGAGGAATTGTTTTTCGTCCAGTTGAGGCATAAGTATCTGTCGGGTCAATAAGCCCAGCGCCTCAGTCAGCTTATCTTCGAAGCCTTCCATCACTACGTAGAGATAATCATCATCAACAGTATATCTACAGGTAACATTCAGTTCGGTGATGGCTTTTTTGAATTCCTGAGGAGTATAACCGCCCATTATGCCCGCATTATTCATCAGAGCGGTAGAGTATTCGAGATAGGGCATCTTTTCAGTACCGATGCCGTATTTCAGAATCAAAGAGAAAACTTCGTTTTCGGTGTTTTGGGTATAAAACAGTTTGGATCTGGTGTTGATTGGTTTTATAATGACTTCTTCGAAATCTTTAACAGGCAGGGCTTGTTTCTCGTAGTTCAGTTCTTCGAAAGCCAAGGCATAAGCCGATTTTTTTCCAGAGCTTTGAGTGATTGGTTTGATGTCTGGCTTTTCCAATTTTTCTCCTTCCGCAATTTTACCGGTACCGATATCGAAGAGCATATAATTGTTGTTACAATAATCGGAAGCAATCTTTTGAAGGTCGGCGGTTTGAATTTTGTTAAGTCTTCCTGTATAGTCCAATGTTACATCCAGGTCCTTGCCTGAAATAAAAGCCTCGGTCAGTATTCCGGCTTTACTACTGTTGCTCTCCATTTTGAGTTGGTAGCTGCGGATCATGGCCTTTTTGATGTTTTCAACGAGAGCGGCATCAATGTCTCCTTGTTTAATACGATCAATTTCTCCGAAAAGGAGTTTCTCTACCGATTTGGTACTGGCAAAAACACCCTGATTGGGATCGTAGGAAGGGATGGCAGTAATAGCGATACGTCCCTGGTCTTCGAGGCTCAGATGACTGGCAGAAGCACCCATCAGATCTCCGTCCAGCACCAGTTTATCCAGATAGCCGGTCTCGCTTCTGTTGGACAACAAATTCATAAACAGATCGATAACCAGTGCATCGGGATTTCCCATTCCGGCACCTTTAAAAGCAATGTGAATGCGGGGAATGTAAGCCAGATTGGCTTTAAAATCCTGTCGCCCTTCCACCTTCCAGTCTGAATATTCCGGCAAAGAGGGGCTGGTTTTGGCGGGCAAGGCTCCAAAGCTTTTCTCGATCAAAGGCCTGGCCGTTAGAGGATCAATGTTGCCTACCAGAATCAATGCCATATTTTCGGGCACATACCAATTATTGTAGAATTCAATCAGTTTGCTTATTTGTGGATTTTTAAGGTGTTCTGACAGACCGATAACCGGTCTTTCGTAGGGATGTCCTGCAAAAAGATGATTCAGTAAGAAATTCAATTCTTTTTGTTCCAGTTGGTCTTCGTAAAGATTGAATTCTTCGTAAACGGTTTCCAGTTCCGATTGAAAAGTTCTGAAAACCGGTGCACGGAAACGTTCTGCATACAGCATCAGGAAACGTTCCAGCTGGTTGGGTGGAAAATCATTGTAATAAGTAGTTAAATCATAGGAAGTGCCTGCGTTCATTCCGGTTCCACCCATAGTGGCCACCAAGGCCGAAAATTCATTCGACTGGCTGAATTCCGAAGCCTTAATGCTCAGTTCATTGATTTCTTTATTCAAGGCCTCTTTTTGCGCAGGGTCTTCAGTGGATGCTTTTTCGTCGTATTTGGCTATGATTTGTTCGTAGAGTGCTTTTTCCTGATCCCAGTCGGTAGTACCAATTTGATCAGTACCTTTAAACATCAGGTGTTCCAGATAATGGGCAAGGCCGGTAAATTGTTCAGGGTCGTTTTTGCTGCCCGCGTGTACGCTGACTCTGCCGTGTACGTCGGTCTGGCTGCTGTCCTGCCAGATAAAAACCTGCATGCCGTTGTCCAGTTTGAAATGCGATACATTATTGGCCAGACTGTTTTGTGTAAATACTGCGGAGCTGATCAAGGCCAGCACTATTCCTGCAGAAAAATGGCGTAAGAATGAATAAAACTTAGAATTTCTCATATTTTAGTCGTTTGAAAAATATAAATAAGAGTTTTTAGTGTATTTTTTTGTTTTTAATGATGCTGCAAAGGAAACACTTTTTTTTAAATGCTGCCTGCTATTAATACAAAACTTGGTTTTCGACCGGGCGTTTTATTTTACGGACTGCGTCCGTGAAGATAGCTGCGCTCGCCTCACTTAACGCTATTTTACGGACTGCGTCCGTGAAGATAGCTGCGCTCGTTTCTCTTAACGCTATTTTTTGGACTGCGTCCAAGAAGATAGCTACGCTCGTTTCGCTTAACGCTATTTTACGGACTGCGTCCGTGAAGATAGCTGCGTCGGCTCACTTAACGCTATTTTACGGACTGCGTCCGTGAAGATAGCTGCGTCGTCTCACTTAACGCTATTTTACGGACTGCGTCCGTGAAGATAGCTGCGTCGTCTCACTTAACGCTATTTTACGGACTGCGTCCGTGAAGATAGCTGCGTCGTCTCACTTAACGCTATTTTACGGACTGCGTCCGTGAAGATAGCTGCGCTCGGCAAAAACAAAATAAAATTTTGTTTTTACACTCACTTAACGCTATCTTTGTGGGTCAAAAATTGGTACATGCAGTCGAATTCTCCTCTTGATACTTTATCTGAAAGATGCGTTTTGGTGGGTTTAATTACTCCTGAACAAAACGAGCAAAAAGCTGTTGAATATCTGGATGAATTAGCCTTTTTGGCTAAAACTGCAGGAGCTATGCCTGTGAAACGTTTTGTGCAACGTTTGGAGCAAGCCAATCCCAAAACACTGATAGGATCGGGGAAACTATTGGAAATCAAAGAATACATCGAAAATAACGAGATCAGTATGGTTTTGTTTGACGATGATCTTAGTGCAAAACAACTCAAAAATCTGGATCAAGTCTTAAAAGTAAAAATTCTGGACAGAACCAGCCTGATTTTAACGATTTTTGCCGAACGTGCTCAGACAGCTTATGCCAAGACGCAGGTTGAATTAGCACAATATCAATATTTCTTACCTCGACTCACCCGCTTATGGACTCACCTGGAACGCCAGCGAGGCGGTGGAGGAGTGAAATTACGCGGTCCGGGTGAAACTCAAATAGAAACTGACCGAAGAATAGTTCTGAGCAAAATTGCCCAGTTAAAAAAAGAGCTTAAGCAAATTGACAAGCAAAAAGTAGTGCAACGCAGCAACCGGGGCAAAATGGTTCGTGTAGCCCTGGTGGGTTATACCAATGTGGGTAAATCCACCCTGATGAATCTGCTGAGCAAAACAGAATTGCTGGTCGAAAATAAATTATTTGCCACCCTCGATACTACAGTACGTAAAGTAATAATAGATAATCTTCCTTTTTTATTGAGCGATACCGTCGGATTTATACGTAAACTGCCCCACGATCTGGTGGAATCTTTCAAATCGACCTTGGACGAAGTCAGAGAGGCTGATTTACTTATACACGTTGTAGATATTTCCCATCCCGGCTTCGAAGAACAAATACGTGTGGTAGAGAATACATTGACAGAATTGGGTGTACACGATAAACCACTTATTTTAGTTTTTAATAAAATCGATGCCTATTCTTTTGTGCCAAAAGAAGAAAGCGATTTAGGCCCGGACTTGCCCGAAAACAAGCCCTTGCAATCTTTGCAGGCCACCTGGATGTCCAAAATGCAGGATAACTGTCTTTTTATTTCCGCAACGCAACGCAGCAATATTGATCGTCTAAAGCAACTGCTCTACGATAAAGTTAAAGAGATTCACATTACCCGTTTCCCCTATAACGATTTTTTGTATCCCCATTACGATGTTTCTCAAGAAGATAACGCTCTCTAATACTATTCGTTATGATACCACCTTATCGCAAATTAAATCCATCCGAAATTGAACAACTCAATTTTCAGGCTTGCACAGCAGACGATTGGGACAAAATTCTTGTACACGAGGATTTCTCGGCCGAAGCTATACGTAGCGTACATTTCTCGGGCGATATTAAGCTCGGCAAATTCGAAGCTTGCCATAACCTGCCCGGCAATGTGAAAAAGAAATCCGGTATTCGCCGGGCTCACCTGCACAATTGTGAGGTGGGCAACAATGTGCTCATCGAAAACATCGGAGAATACATTGCCAATTACATCATCGAAGACGATTGTTGTATAGAACAACTCACTTTCATGATCTGTGATGCCGAAAATTCTTTTGGCAACGGAGTCGAAATCGAGGTGTTGGACGAAACGGGCGGCCGCTTATCCAGAATGTACAACGGCATTTCTTCTCATACTGCCTATTTAATGGCTATGTATCCCGGACGCAGTGATCTGCAGGTTCAACTAAAAAAGCTGGTAGATCATAAAACACAGCAAGAACGCTCTGCTATGGGCAGAGTAGGACGTTCTTCCTACCTGATCAATGCCGGCATGATACTGAACGTCAACATGGGCCCGTATACTAAAGTCAGAGGGTCATCCTTTTTATACAACGGAAGCATCAATAGTACAGAAGAAGCCCCCATACAGGTTGGGGCCGAGGTCAATGCCCAAAGCTTTATCCTCTCACCGGGTTCGGAAATCAAAGACGGAGTGCATTTGGTACGTTGTTTTGTAGGCGAAGCTTCCATTCTTGGGCACGGTTTCACCGGCCATGATTCCTTTTTCTTTGCCAATTGTCGTATGGAAAACGGTGAAGCCTGCGCCAGCTTTGCCGGCCCTTTTAGTACTTCCATGCATAAATCCACTCTGATGATTGGCGGTTTGTTCTCCTTTTGCAACTTCGGTTCAGGTTCCAACCAGAGTAATCACCTCTATAAGCTGGGCCCCATGCACAGCGGTGTATTGGAAAGAGGTACCAAAACAGGCAGCGATTCCTATTTGTTGTGGCCGGCCAAAATAGGCTCTTTCTCTCTGGTCAAGGGTCGTCATATCAACAACCCCGATACCACGGCTTTTCCCTTTTCCTACCTGGTCGAAAACAGAGGTATGAGTTACCTGGTTCCGGCCGCTTCTTTGCCCAGCATAGGATTGATGCGCGACGTGAATAAATGGCCTGACCGCGATGCCCGAAAAACGTCCAAAAAACAAGACAAGATCATTTTCCATTTTCTCAATCCCAACACCATAGAGGAAATCCGCAAAGCCATTAAAATCGGTAACGACTTGCGCCTGCATGCTTCTCTGGGTTATAATCCCGAAGATGCAGCCATGCAGGGAGTGGTGAGCGAACTCAGACATGCCGCCCCCGATGATCCAATACTGGAATACCGTTACAGAGGTATGCGTATCCGCCGTTCTTCACTCGAAAAAGGATCCGGACTATACAAAGTAGCTTTACAGATTTATTTGGGAGATGTTGTATTCAGGCAGATTGAAGCCTTTAAACAAGCAAATGACAAAGACGACAGCAAAATAATTTGGAAAGATTTTATCAAAACCCGGGTCTTTGACAAGGAAATTCCTTACAATCAGGAGAAATGGCTGGATATCTCAGGATTGATACTTCCCGAAGCAGCCATAGAATACCTGATCGGTTGCATAGAGAGAGGTAAGATCACCAGTGTAGATGAACTCGAAGATCGTTGGGAAGAATTATATCAGACTTATCAGGTGAGGGAGTGGGCTTATGCTTTTCCGCTGATAGCCGAACTGAGAAACATTGCTCTGCGCGATATCAAACCCGCCACCTTGCTTACCGTGCTTGATGAATGGCAGGAAGCCTCTTTTACTCTATGCAATCAGGCCTTGCTTGATGCTGAGCTCGAACTGTCCATGAAACGATCTTTTGCTCCCGAAGAAGGTGAAGTTCCCAATTCTTTCGTGGAGAAATTACGTAAACTCATAGCCGACATACCACACAAAGCCGATACTGCACGGCAATTTATTCAAGAGCATATCACACAGAACAATTTGCATTAACCAATTATAAATCTTGTTTTTTTTCTTATGTCAGCACCCGAGTTTAAGTATCAAAAACCCTTCCCCCTGGGAAAAGACAATACTGAATATTATTTATTAAGTAAAGATTACGTTTCAAGCTCTTTGTTCGAAGGCAGAGAAATACTGAAAGTTCAACCCGAAGCGCTGAGACTCCTGGCAAGAACCGCCATGCGCGACTGTTCCTTTTTGCTCAGACCCGCCCATCAGGCACAGGTGGCTGCCATACTGGACGATCCTCAGGCCAGCGAAAACGACAAATACGTGGCCCTCACTATGTTGAGAAATGCCGAAGTCTCGGCCAAAGGTGTTTTGCCCTTTTGCCAGGATACCGGTACTGCCACCGTTGTTGCCAAAAAAGGCCAGGAAGTCTGGACGGGCGGGGGAGACGAAGAAGCACTTTCACACGGAGTTTACGATACTTATACCCGCGAAAACCTGCGCTACTCCCAAACCGTAGCACTTGATATGTACCGCGAAAAAAATTCAGGTTGCAACCTGCCGGCACAAATTGATATTCAGTCGGTCGAAGGTAACGAATACAACTTTTTGTTTATAGCCAAAGGCGGAGGCTCACAAAACAAGACTTATTTGTTTCAGGAAACCAAAGCCTTGCTGAATCCCAAAACGCTCGAAGCTTTTCTGATCGAAAAGATGCAAAGCCTTGGTACTGCAGCCTGTCCCCCTTATCACATTGCTTTTGTCATTGGGGGTACTTCGGCCGATATGACGCTCAAAACCGTCAAACTGGCTTCCACGCATTACTACGATTCTTTGCCCCTGCAAGGCAACGATTACGGTCAGGCTTTTCGCGATGTAGAACTGGAAGAAAAAATGCTCCGGGCCGCTAGAGAGTTAGGCTTAGGAGCTCAATTTGGGGGTAAATATTTTGCCCACGACGTTCGTATTATCCGCCTGCCCCGTCACGGCGCTTCTTGTCCTGTTGGCCTGGCCGTATCCTGTTCGGCCGATCGCAACATCAAAGCCAAGATCAACAAAGAAGGCATTTGGCTGGAAAAACTCGAAGACAACCCCGGCAGGTATATTCCCGAGGCTTTGCGTCAGGCAGGCGAAGGCGATGCGGTAAAGATAGACCTGAACCGCCCCATGAAAGAAATACTGGCTGACCTGAGCCAATACCCGGTTGCCACTCGTTTGTCGCTGAACGGAACCATCATCGTTGGCAGGGACATTGCCCATGCCAAACTCAAAGAACGTCTCGATGCAGGAGAAGGCTTACCCCAATACGTCAAAGAGCACCCCATTTATTATGCCGGACCGGCCAAACAACCCCAGGGCCTGCCTTCGGGTTCTTTCGGACCCACCACAGCCGGACGCATGGACTCTTACGTGGATTTATTCCAGCAAAACGGAGGCAGCATGATCATGATAGCCAAAGGCAATCGCAGTCAGCAGGTTACCGATGCCTGTCATAAATACGGTGGTTTTTATCTGGGCAGTATCGGAGGCCCGGCTGCCATTCTGGCCGAGCAAAACATCAAATCGGTGGAATGCCTGGAATACCCGGAATTGGGTATGGAAGCCATCTGGAAAATCGAAGTGGAAGATTTCCCTGCTTTTATTTTGGTTGACAACAAAGGCAACGATTTTTTTAAGCAAATCAAGCCGGCTTGTTTGACTTGCTGATGATTATTCTCTGTATTTCCCTTCTCCTGAATCTTCCAGGATGCTCAGGTAACTTTGATAACGCGATTGGCTGATACGATGTTCTTCAATTGCTTTTAAAACCGCGCAACCCGGTTCATGCCGGTGTGTACAGTTGCTGTAATAGCAACTGGCCGATGTGCGAAAGATTTCGGGAAAGAAATGGCCTACTTCGGCCACCTGCATATCTACCGTGTTAAATCCTTTAATTCCGGGAGTATCGATGATATAGGTCTGATCTTCAATTTCGAACATTTCGGAATAGGAGGTAGTATGTTTTCCTTTGTCGTGGTAATCCGAAATCAGACCAACCTTGGTCTGAATGGCAGGATTGAGCTTGTTTACCAAAGAAGACTTGCCTACACCGGAATTACCCGCCAAAAGGCAGATTTTACCCTTAATTAATTTGCGGACTTCTTCCAGACCCTCGCCTTGAAGGGCTGATATTTTCAGGCAGGGATAAGGGATAGATTCGTAAAGCCTTATCAGTGCTTTCAGGTAGGCATTATCCTGGTCGTCGTGAAGATCTGTTTTGTTAAAAAGCAGACAGCAGGGGATGCGATAGGCCTCGGCTGTGGCCAGAAACCGGTCTATAAAAATTGTATGAGTCTGCGGATGGTTTATGGTGACCATCACCAGGGCAAGGTCAATATTGGCCGCCAGAATATGCAATTGTTTCGAAAGGTTGGTCGGTTTGCGTACTATGCAATTGCTGCGCTCCATGACCCCGGTAATAAAGTATGTCTGATGCTCAGAAGTTTTTTCAATGAGCACACGGTCGCCTATGGCTACCGGATTGGTACTGCGCAGGCCTTTGATTCTGAAATTACCTTTTACCATGCATTCGTGCAGGTTTCCGGCAGGAGTTTTAACCAAAAAGATATTGCCGGCGTTTTTGATGACCAATCCTTCCATCGACAAGCTTAAACAGTCATTATTTCTTTTTCTTTGAGGGCCACCATTTCATCAATAGATTTGATGAATTTGTCGTGCGTTTTCTGGATTTCGGCTTCGGTGTCTTTGCCTAAATCTTCCGAGAGGCCCTCTTTGACCAATTTCTTGATGGCATCTATTGAGTCGCGGCGAGTGTTACGTATACTGATCTTGGCTTCTTCGCCTTCGTGTTTCACTTGTTTGGTAAGTTGACGACGCCTTTCTTCGGTGAGCGGAGGCACAGCCAGTCGGATTATTTCACCGTTGTTGACGGGAGTGATGCCCACGTCGGAAGCCATAATGGCTTTTTCGATCTCCTTAATCATATTCTTTTCCCAGGGCTGTATGGCGATGGTCTTGGGATCGGGAGTGCTCAGGTTGGACACTTTGTCCAGACTCATTTGTGTGCCGTAATAATCGACACGGATACCATCCAGGATACGAACACTGGCTTTGCCGGCACGAATCCGTGACAGAGTTTTTT
>JAQUTN010000194.1 GCA_028694375.1 Bacteroidales bacterium | reverse complement strand
ATATTTTAAGAAGTTCAAAGTACGAATTACCGGAAAGCAGCAGTCGCGACATTCAGGTCGAAACTACCCGGTAAAAGTTGATGTGACTCTCTGGTACAGAGCGAACAAATCAATCAACGTCTCAAAATACAGTGCAGGCTTAGCAAGACACGGCCCGATGACCGCGCAGCTATAAGGGGAGCAAAAGAAAAGAGGCCGGCGTCTTGTACAAAAAAGAGCACCGAAGGTTCTATCAACAGCTGTATATACTGTTGAACAGGAAATATTTTGTGAGTTTGGGAAGAAAATTCGTAAGGAATACTCAGGGTTTCACTATAACAACCCGCCTCCTGATCGGAGTGAAAAGAGCAGGAGGTATGGTCAGCCGATTTAACCTCATGACCCTCGCAATCGTGGTGAACCGGCATACAATTGCCCTGGGCAATGATCTCCACACCCCTGTCACGGCACAGATCGCAACAAAAATGCCAAATACTGACCGAATTGCCAAATAACAATAAGACCAGAGCCAACAAAAGCAGACTTATATGTTTCAGACCTTGCTTCATGCTGCAAAAATAATTCATAAAGCCTATATGACTTTGTAAATTAGCTTAATAAATTCAAAACAAGCCAGAGTTTTTAATCAGTGGGCACGCCTGGCCCGTTCCCAGTTGACCGACTGTTTTTTGCCCAGATAACGCCAGAGGCCTGCAAACACAGCGTAATTCATCACAAAAAAATAGAAAGGCACAAAAAACAGTTTGATTTTGATCTTGCGGCGCTCAAACAGCCAACCCGTCAAAGCTGTTGCATAAAACAAGCCCTGCAAGAACAGCAAGACCGTATAAAATACCGAAGCCTGAGCCAAAGCTATATTCAGAGGCAAGAGCGACAGTAGTGCAAAAGGCGTAATTGTCCAGCGCAGCACCCGATGCGAAATGTATTGAAACGAGAGCAGGCCGTATTTGAACACATTCAGCAGGGGATGCAGTCGCACAACCGCTTGTATGCCCCCGGCTGCAATTCTTACCTTGCGTTTAAGCTCTTCTCTGACATTGGCCGAAGCATGTTCAATGGCGTAAGCTTCGGGGTCGTAATCAATCTTATAACCCTGCATGGCCACCCTCAGCGAAATGATAAAATCATCCAACAAGGTGTCGGGTTCCACTTCCTGATACAATTCCGTCCGTATGGCAAAGAGCTCTCCCGCGGCGCCAACCACCGAATGCAGTTCCGCATCCCAACTTTTCAGCTTCGATTCGTATTTCCAGTAAATGCCTTCACCGGCGGCAGAAGCCGCTCCCTCCTTATCGGTAAAAATGCGTTTCTCGCCCGATACACAGCCGGTGCGGGGATTTTCGAACATCCGGGCTATCCTCCGCAGCGATTCCCTGCCCAACATAGTATTTGCATCCGAAAACACCACCAGAGGCGTTGTGACAAAAGCCATGGCCCGGTTCATTGCCGCAATTTTACCGCCCCGTTGCGGTTGGTGCAACACCTCGATGTCTCCATACTGCGAAAGCAGCACAGGAGTCCTATCTGTAGAACCATCGGTCACCCAAAGCTGATGCAGCTTATCGGCAGGGTATTGCAGCTCCCGGGTATTCTGCACTTTTTGCGCCACATAATCCTCTTCGTTATAGGCCGCTATCAACATCGTGATGTGAGGCAACTCCATGCCCGAGGTCAGCCTGCTTTGGTCCTCACCGGTCGCTTTGTCAGCGTTTCCGGCTAAGGGAGCAGCCAAGCCCTCATCGGTCGCTTTGTTAGCGTTTCCGGCCACCTGAGCTGCCAGGTCTTGCACTTGCTGCGGGGGCTTTCCGCCCCGGCCAAAAAGTCGCTTGAGCCTGACCAGCACAAACAAGAGCAGGCCGTAACCCAGATAGGTGTAAAAAACCAGGGCAAACAGCAGCCAAAAAAACCATTCCATTGTGTTCATATCCTATTTCGGCTAATTATCTTTTTCTAAAGCGTTCAGATACTCTTTTGAGCGGCTTAAGTACAAGTTCTTTTTCGTAAGCATTCAGGCTAAAAAACCATACCGAAAGTATGTAGATAAATACAAACAACAAAGCAAATACAATAAAACGAGGAATATCCATTAAATCTACAAAACGTAAAATTAAATATCCGCAAAGCACAGGAAGAATCAGGCCGGGCAAGATGACAGAAATTTGTTTGCCGAAAAAGAAAATGTTCAAGCCGATCTTTTTGTGATAATACAAATTCATAATCACAATATTTCCCAAAAACAAAGCAAAAGCTGTACCCAAAGCTGCCCCCAACCCACCGTAGGCTCTCACCAAAGGAATCGAAATCAGCACATTGCCAAGGGCAATAAACAAATACACCCAGGAGCGGAATTTATGCAGATTCATAGCCCGCTGTATCTCAATGCCCAGGTTTTGTATCAAAGGAATAGTGACAGGCAACATCAACAACAGAGCCATACCGTAAGCCCCCGCGTAATCTCTGCCCGCCCAGAGGCTAATAAAAGCTTTCCCGAAAAAAATCAGCAAACAGGCCACCAGAGCCAGCACCAAAAACTGCAAACGGCCAATACGGGTAAACAGAGCCGTCAATTCCTTCTTACTGCATTTAGCAGCCACCATTTGGTTAACACGGGGAATATACACACTGGATATAGCCGTCGAAAACGACAAATAATACGTATTCAGCTGAGCCGCAACGCTATAGACAGCCACTTCAACCGTACCCCTGAACCATCCAATAATATAACGATCCACATTCCAGTTGACTTGGTTGACCACCAGGTTCATAAAAATAAAAGAGGAAAACACAAACAACTCCTTGAGCAACTTCGGATTAAAATGACCAAAACGGAGCTCCATACCTGCCTTTCTTAAACAAAACCAGAG
>JAQUTN010000193.1 GCA_028694375.1 Bacteroidales bacterium | reverse complement strand
ATGATTAGCCTGCCCCAGGGAGCCTTGTAGTAAAACTTTTCGCTCATTTCCATTGAATTCTGGCCCTGCAAACGGGCGTTTCGTCTTTACGCTTAATATCAAACAACTGATGATTTTCTTCCTGCTGACAAGACAACAACAGTCTGTCTCCATACAAAGCTTCGCGCAGATAGTTCATATCCAGGCGGCTGAATCCGTTATTGATGATGCTTTCCAAAGGGAGCATATCCA
Source organism: Bacteroidales bacterium (assembly GCA_028694375.1). Taxonomy (GTDB): domain Bacteria; phylum Bacteroidota; class Bacteroidia; order Bacteroidales; family UBA1402; genus UBA1402. Next base: position 2,680 of record JAQUTN010000193.1, on the reverse strand, counting down.
ACATCCATTCCAGGTATTTTACACTATTCACGTGCCGGTTAAAATCCAGGTCGCTGTACACAACTTTACGTTCCAGGCTTGAGTCGGACTCTCTGCCCAGGATTACTTTGACGGGCTTAGTTATGGGGCAGGGTATATCGGGCCGGGCAGCTTTGCTGTAGTTCATGTGCTCGCGCAAGTCCAGGGGCGTCCTGCTGTCGATATCGATCATGGCCCACTGCGTTACGGCGGCCCCCAGCCTTTTGCCTTCGGGATCGCACAAAAGCAGGTTACGCGTGGTCATCAGGCGACCGATTTCGTTGACCCAGGTATTAATATAAAATTCATCGAACTCTCTTAGCGTAGTGTACATTTCAAAAGACATGCGCGAAATCACCCAGGTGGCATTATTGTTATGCAATTCCCGCGATCCGAAACCGTTATGCTCGGCATCTTTGCCCGCAGTGTTAAATATGTAACGACACAACGACATCAGGCTGGCTTTGCCGGTGAAATCCAGATCGCGGGCCATAATTATGTAAGTATATTTGGGAAGTTCTGTCATTCTTTTGTTTTGTTTAATCATTATTTATCAGATATTCCTCTTTGAAATTGACCAGGTAAATTTTTTCGACGGCCCTGGTCAGTGCGGTGTACAACCAGCGATAATACTCGGCTCCCAACATCTCGGGGGCTATCCAGCCCTGATCCAGAAAAATTTCTTTCCACTGGCCTCCCTGAGCCTTGTGACAAGTCATGGCGTAACCGTATTTCACCTGCAGGGCGTTGAACCAGGGGTCCATGCGTAATTTTGCATACAAGGCTTTTTTGTTGCCGACATCCACGTAATCAAGCAATACAGCTTCATAGAGCTTTTGCTGGGCGGCCTGATCCAATGCTGGTGCCTCCGAAACAAGGCTGTCAAGAATCACTTTTACTTCCATCTCCCAGTCGGTTTCGGGAAAACGCACTTCCAGATCGGCAAAACGAAAGCCGTAAAGTTCTGTAATCTTGCGCACTCGTCTTACTTCGATCAAATCGCCGTTGGCAATAAAAGGAATTTCTTTGTAAGCTTGCGACCAAAAGTAATTGTTTTTGGCCACAAGCAAGAGATCGCCGGTAGAAAGTTCTTCTTCTTTGTAAAAGATGCGCGAGCGAATGCCCAAATTATAGCGTACGGCCTGTTTATTGGAACGGCAAACAACTTTGCACTCCTCTGTTCCGCAGCGGTCGTAAGCCGATTGCAGTGCATCGATCAGATCCTCGCCCTGAATACTGAGCACATCCGATTGCTTGCCTGTGCTCAGCAACGGAAGTTCTGTCACCAGCTGGTCAGCCAAAGCCTGGCGCAAGGCTGTTGCATTGTCGAGTAAGAGTGAATGCTGCTCCTGCCTGACCACCTGAGTCAACTCCACAGCAGCCACCCGCATACCCAGCGATTCCAGGTTTTGCCGGTCGAGAGCCGGACTGTAGGCCGAACCCACGGGGGGCAGCTGGGCTGTATCTCCCATCATCACCAATCGACAACGCTTGCCCGAATAGACATACCTCAACAAATCGTCCAGAAGACGTCCCGATCCAAAAAAACTGCCTTCGGGATTGTCGTTGGAAATCATAGAAGCTTCGTCCACAAAGAACAGAGTGTTTTCGTGCAAATTATCGTTCAGGTCAAATCCGCTGTAACCCCCGTCCACTACTTTTTGACGATAAATCTTTTTGTGTATGGTGGTGGCTGCATGGCCGCTGTAAGAGGCAAAAACCTTGGCAGCCCTGCCGGTTGGTGCCATCAGCACACAGGATTGCTTATTTTCGGTAAGAAAACGCACCACTGCACTGATAAGCGCGGTCTTGCCTGTCCCGGCATAACCTTTGAGCAAAAGGACTTCCTGATCGCCGGAGCGAATAAAAAAATTTAAACACAAATCGAGTGCTTTATGCTGGTCGGAAGTGGGCGTGTAGGGAAAATATTCAAGAATTTTTGCTTTTAAATCCATTAAATTCAATTTGTGCAGTCATTTTTTAGGCCATAAAAGTAGCGATATTCAAATTCTTGTACTAATTTTGCCCAATTAAAAATGTGAAGTTCAATACACACCATAAAAACATTATCCTATGAGGGCTTTCTTTAGAATTTTGCTAATAGTTGCCATCGGTCTATCGGTATATCTCTGCATAGACAGTATTTTGCGACCCATTCGTTTTGAGAAGGAAAAAAACACTCGTTTCGATGCCGTCATTGGTCGTCTGGTAGACATACGAACGGCACAGGTGGAATTCAAAAATGCACACGGCCTTTATGCCAACGATTTTGACACATTGATCGGCTTTGTAAAATACGGACGCATTCCCTTTGTATTAAAGGAAGGCGTGCTGAGTGACAAACAACTCGAAGACGGGCTGACCGAAGAAAAAGCAGCAGAAATTGTTTACAAAAACCGCACCAGGGACATTAAGAAATGGGGGCTGGAAGGTTTCCGTCGCGACACCTTTTACGCCAATGTGCTGGATACCATTTTCGGCAAAAATTACCCCATCGATTCCTTACGTTATGTCCCCTTTAGCCGTAACAACGACCAATTCCAGCTTAGGGCAGGTGATATTACCACCAGTTCGGGTCTGATTGTTCGTGTATTCGAAGCCAGAACGCCATACGAAACCTTTATGGAAGGCCTGGATAAACAGGAAGTGATTAATATGCGAC
>JAQUTN010000003.1 GCA_028694375.1 Bacteroidales bacterium | reverse complement strand
AGATCAGAAACGGAGGTGCTATCCAAAAAGTCCATCTGCATGGCCATTTCCGCCTTAGGATTGAGCATATCTGCTTCCATTTGATCGTACCAAACGAATGCCTTTTCGGCATTTAGTTTCCCCGAGAACGCAATGCTGTCCGTAGTAGTCATCACATCAGAGAGCTCAAAATACACATCGGCCTGTTGCAGTTCTGCTTTCAGGCTGCTGTCCATGTAGGCATGCAAACTCTGACATTGGTATAGTTCTGCATTCAGCAACGAAGTGAGGCTGTTGTTGTTGGGGATAGTGAGGCTCAGCCTGCCCCTGGGTGTTTCCAGTGTATAATCATTGTAGCTGCCTTTGAAGTTTTGCAAAAGAAAATCAGCCTGAATGTTCATCTCCTGCAAATTCATTTCCATTAATTGTGAGAGATAAAATTGGCCTTTTCCCGGGCCTTTTGCTCTTCCATATAGGCTGACAGCCATATCTTCGGGCAAAAAGGCTGCGATTTCCTCTAAATCAAGATCCATGAACAGGTCGAGATCAATACACATATCGTTTGCTAGCAAATCATTGATAAACACGCTGCCCGCCAAACTTGATTTGCCGGTATTGGTTTTTACGTCCGGAAGTTTAATATAGGATGCTTGATGCCGGTTCAAATCAACAAAAAGCTCCAGTTCGGAAGAAATATCTTTTAATTCAAGAGCCGGATCATCGTAACTGAAAAAGCCGTTTTCCAGAGCTCCCTGCAGGAGGATTTCGGGCATAAGACTGTCGTTATACAGGCCATTTATTTTGCCCCGGAGTTCGAAGAGTCCGTCCAGGAAGATACCCCCGGGCAGAGAAGCCAGGCCGGGAGGAATCAATTGCAGGCTTGGTTGAATGGCTACCTGTTCTGTTTCAAAATCCAGGTCAAACATCAGTCCCTGATCCTGGAATCCTACTGAGCCGCTGCTTTGAAGGCGAACTTGGTTAAGAACCAGTAAAACTTTATCCAGGCTTAGCTTATTCTCTTCAAAACATAGAGGAAGTTTGATTTCCAGGCTATCCTTGTCCAGGTAGCTTGTTCCTTCCATGCTAAGACTCAGGTCTGGACTTATCAGGCAAAGCAGCCCTTCTGACTTTTGCTCCCTATGCTTTACACTCAGGAAGATGTCCAGTCCGTTAATCCGGGCAAGTATGCTGTCGGCCTTGTCTGTGTATATAATACCGGCTTGTAGCAGCTTAAAATGGCCAATATGAATGGATTTGAAGGGTAGGGTCAGGGCAGTGGTATCATTCGGGTCGCTTTTCAGATTCAGGATATCAAAATTGGATTGCCCGCTGCTGTCGATGTAGGCATGGAGGCTTAGCTGATCAATGAGAAAGGTGTCGATAAACAGAGACTGTTGTGAGATGAATTTTCCTAAATGAATTTTTGCCTGAAGATGCTTAATACCCAATAGCGTATCGTTGGAATTGCCCGGAAAGGGATTAAGCAGATTCAGCTCCTTGATGTCAAGCTCCAGTTGAGGGAAGTTGTTAAACAGATTCAGGTCGATGTTCTCTATTTCGCAGTCACAAATCAGGTATTTTTCCGTCTGAGTCTGCACCAGGGAATGAAGGCTTTTGGGATGTAGCAACAAAGCCATTATCACAACAAAAATTAACAACAGCAGGCTGATACAATATACCAGAATCCGGGCTGTGATTGTGAGTGCCTTTTTCATACATCAGGCGCTAAAACAGAGCAGCTCTTTTCAGGAGTCGCTTTTGGTAAAACGGTGGGTGTTGCCGAACTCGTCCTCGTACTGTAAGCTGGTGGCCGTAAGTTCGGTAACTGTGTACACTTTGGGTACCACTCCTCCAATCTCCATAATGTGCATATGGGTGAGGGTGGAGTAGACCAGGGTCCAGGTAAATGCCTGAGCTTCTTCTTCTGTTACATCGTCGTTTGTGTCCCAGGTTAAGCCCGTGCCGTCTTCGTTATAACGGTAATATTCTGTACCGGAAACCCATTTACCTGTCAGCAGGGAGGAGTCGTACTCGTATTCTGTGATACAAGAACTGAAGACACTGCCGATCAAAAGTAATATCATTAAAAGTAAGCTTGTTTTTCGTTGTGATTTCATTGGAATGGCTTATTTATTTTTAGGTGGACTTTTTCTAGTGATTTTCCTGCCTTTTTTGATAGTGCTTTCTCCGGCTTGCTTTTCGATGAGTTCAAGGCAATCTTCATAACTGAGTGTTGCCGGATCTGTTTTCTTGGGAATTTTGTAGTTCTGCCCCTTTTTGCTGATGTAGGGTCCGTAACGGCCGTTCAAAACCAATAATTCCGGATCTTGTTCAAAGCTGCTGATGATTTTTTTGCGGTCTTCTTCCTGTTTGTTTTTAATAAGTAAGATGGCTTGATCCATACTGACTTCTAATGGATCGAATTCTTCGGGCAAGGAAACAAATTGATTGCCGTGTCGGATATAATTACCGTAACGCCCATTGCCTATGCTTAAACTTTTGCCTTCGAAAGAGCCTAGTTCGCGGGGAAGCTTAAATAAAGCCAAGGCTTCTTCCAGACTGATGCTGTCCATGCTTTGCTCTTTTCTCAGGGAGGCAAACAAGGGCTTTTCTTCGTCTTCGGCTGTGCCTATTTGCACCAGTGGCCCGAAACGTCCTATGCGTACAGATATGGGACGGCCGCTTTTGGGGTCATTGCCCAATAGACGGCTTCCCACTTTTTGACCCGAATAAGCAGTGGCCTCTAAAACAGCAGGATGAAAAGCTTTGTAAAACTGATCTATCAATTTGACCCATTCCAATTCGCCTTCGGCTACCTGGTCGAAATACTTTTCCACAGTGGCCGTAAATTGATAATCCATTATGTTCGGGAAAGATTCCAGCAGAAAATCATTGACAACCATACCGATGTCGGTGGGAAATAGTTTGGCTTTTTCAACACCGCTCATTTCGGTTTTGGTCTTATCGCTGATTTGTCTGGTTTTTGACAGTTCCAGCAGGTTGTACTGGCGTTCTTCGCCCTCTCGATTGCCTTTTTCGATGTATTCACGTTGCTGGATAGTAGAAATGGTAGGGGCATAGGTCGAAGGCCGGCCGATGCCCAATTCTTCGAGTTTACGAACCAAAGTAGCTTCAGTATAACGCGGAGGTTTTTGGCTGAAACGCTGAACAGCCTGGGCCGTATCCATATTCAGTGCCTGATGCAACTGAACGGGAGGCAACAATTTGCTGTTGCTGTTTTCGGAGTCGTTTTCTTTGTCGGAATACTCGTAGACCTTAAGAAAACCTTCGAAGCTGAGCACCTCTCCGCTGGCGGTGAATAGGTGATTTCCATTGGAATGGCTTATGGTGACGGTGGTTTTTTCCAACAGGGCATCTGCCATTTGAGAAGCAATAGTCCTTTTCCAGATGAGTTCGTACAATTTCTTTTCGGGCACCGGGCCATCTATGCTGTGCACATTCATATAGGCCGGACGTATGGCTTCGTGAGCCTCCTGAGCTCCTTTGCTTTTGGTTTGGTACTGACGGATTTTGACATTATCTTCACCGTACAGGCGGGTGATTTCGGCTTTGGCGGTATTGATGGCCAGAGAAGATAAATGAACCGAGTCGGTACGCATATAGGTTATTTTTCCCGATTCGTACAGAGACTGAGCAACCCGCATGGTCTGAGCGACCGAAAACCTGAGTTTTCGGGCAGCTTCCTGTTGCAAAGTGGAGGTAGTAAAGGGTGCGGCAGGAGAGCGTCTTAGAGGTTTGGTGGTAATATCCTGTACCTTGAATGTCGCTGTTTTAAGCAATTCCAGCAAAGCCAGGGCTGTCTCTTTTTGAGCGATCTTTTCGGGAAATTCTGCTTTGAGTTCCGCGGTACTTCCGTCAGGATTCGGCACCAGAAAAATAAGACTCAGCTTGTAGAAACTTTCTGAATTGAATTGCTGAATTTCTCGTTCCCGCTCTACTACCAGACGAACAGCTACCGATTGTACCCTTCCGGCCGAAAGAGCAGGTTTGATTTTTTTCCATAGTACCGGCGATAATTCGAATCCCACTATACGGTCGAGCACCCGGCGGGCTTGTTGTGCATTCACCAGGTTGAGGTCGATGTTGCGTGGATGTTTGATGGCGTTTTCGATAGCTTCTTTGGTGATTTCGTGAAAAACAATACGCTTGGTGTTGTCTTCCTTAAGATTGAGCACCTCGGACAAATGCCAGGCGATGGCTTCTCCCTCGCGGTCCTCATCAGAGGCCAGCCATATTATTTCTGCTTTTTGTGCTGTTGATTTCAATTCACTTACCAGCTTTTTCTTATCCGGAGACACCACATAGACAGGTTTGAAATTATTTTCAATTTCAATACCGAAGTCTTTTTTTCTCAGGTCGCGGATGTGTCCAAAGCTAGACATTACCTTAAAGTCTTTTCCCAAAAACTTTTCGATGGTTTTGGCCTTGGCCGGGGATTCTACTATGACTAAATTTTTTTGCATTAATGTGTGCTTTCAATTAATCCGGAAAATTAATCCGGAAGTTCAACATCTAAAAGGAGGGCTTCAACTCAATTCTTCACTAAACAAGCCTGTAAAAACGGCGCAAAATTAGTAAAAACACTTCAGTGTCAAGTTATTTTCTGAAAATTTATACAGAAATTAGCATAAGAAGCCCTTTATTCCTCTTTATACCAACCGGCATAAAACTGGTAATTGTCCGAAATTCTTTTATTGATTGTATTGGTTTGTTCAGCGTCGGCAAACTTGACAAATTTTGCCGGAACACCGGCATAGACGCTGTAGGGTTCAACCCTGGTTCCGCTGAGCACCACAGAGCCGGCGGCAATAATGGCCCCTTCGCCGATGACCGCATGATCCAGCACCACCGAGCCCATCCCTATGAGTGCAAGTTTTTCAATTTTAGCTCCGTGTATGGTAACGTTGTGCCCTATGGAAACATTATCTCCAATTTCAATGACGGATTTCTGATACAGGGTATGCAGCACAGAGCCGTCCTGAATGTTGACATTATTGCCAATGCGTATGGAGTTTACATCGCCCCGGAGAACGGTATTGAACCAGACACTGCAGCCCTCACCCAAAACTACATCACCAATTATGCTTGCGTTTTCGGCCAGATAACAATCCGGCCCGATAACAGGGTCGAAACCCCTGACAGATTTTATTAATGCCATATCAAATTTCCTGTGTTTTTACAGTCAACCATGCTTTTTCTTCTTCGTTGAGTAAAGTCGAAAGCCGGCTGTATACAAAACGGTGGTAAGCGTTAATCCAGTCGATTTCATGCCTGGTATAATAGTTCTTGTCAATGGCCTTGAGTTCCAGGGGGCAAAGACTCAGGGTTTCAAAACCCAGGAACTCTCCGAATTCAGATTCTTCTTTTTCAGTCACCAGCATCATGTTTTCTACACGCAGGCCGTATTTTCCGGCACGGTAGATGCCCGGTTCGTTGGACATGACCATGCCGGCTTTGATTTTTTCGGGATTTTCTTCCATACGTATGCTTTGCGGCCCTTCGTGCACATTCAGAAAATGCCCCACACCGTGGCAGGTGCCGTGCCCGTATTGCAGCAGATCTTTCCAGAGAAACTGACGTGCCATTATGTCCAGCTGAGATCCTCTGGTATGCGTGGGAAAAACACATTCGGTCAGGGCGATGTTACCCTTGAGTATGCGGGCATAATCCTGTTTGAATTCTATGGGTGTTGCTCCCCGGTATAGAGAAAAAGTCCTTGTAATATCGGTTGTGCCTTCCAGGTACTGGCCTCCGGTATCTACCAACAAATAGCCCTCGGGCAGGATTCTGGCCTTGGTGCTTTCCGAAGGACTGTAGTGCACAATAGCTCCATGTTCATTGTAACTGATGATAGAATTGAAGCTGTCGCCTTTGCAATTTTCCTGCTCCAGTCTAAGTTCGCTCATTTTTTGGACCAGGTCGGTTTCGTATATCTCCAGTCCCTGATCCAGGGCTGCCTCGAACCAGCGCCAGAAACGAACCAGCGCTACCCCTTCTTTTTGCATGGCTGTACGGAATCCCGCAATTTCGACGGGATTTTTTACAGATTTTAGAGCCGTGGTGGGAGCTGTCCCTTCTACCCGGGCGCAATGTGATGGAATGTGTTTGTATATGCTGTAGTTGATGCGAGCTGTGTCTGTAAACACGCCGGAATTTTCCGGAAGTCGATCTAAATCAGCATACAGAGAGGTATATTCCCGCAGCTGAATATTATTCTGTTTCAGATAGCTCAGTGTGCTGTCGTCTATTTTGTTCTTGTCGGCATAAAGGATCATACTGTCCGGGCTGATAAGGGCAAAAGCAAGTCCTACCGGATTGAAGTCCACATCGTTGCCCCTCAGGTTGAATAACCAAGCAATGTCATCAAGTCCGCTTACCGGCAAATAACCTGCTCCAAGTCTTCCGAGTTGGATTCGGAGTTCAGTTATTTTTTCCTTTACGCTTTTGCCGGCATATTTAACAGGGAAAACATAAAAGGGTTCCCCGGGTAATGCCGGTCTGTCGGGCCAGACCTCAGCGTAGGGCTTGAAATCATCAATTAACCTGATCCCCTTTTTATTGAATACATGAATCATCTTTAGCGCATCTCGGGCGGCAAAAACATCTCCGTCAATACCCGCTGACCGATAATTCATATCGGCTATCCATTCGGGAATGCCTGGAGTTTCGGGCAGGGTGGTTTTATATAAATCGATACCGCTGCCAAGGAGTTCCTGCTCTGCCTGAAGATAATACCTGGAGTCGGTCCACAAACCAGCTTTATCTTTGCCTACGACCAGAGTTCCGGCACTGCCTGTAAAACCTGAGAGGTATTTTCTGAATTTAAAATGGGAGGCCACATATTCTCCCTGATGGCTGTCTGAAGTTGGAATTATGCAGGTTTCGATGGCATTCTCCTTCATCAGGTTTCTTAATGCCGCCAATCTTTCCGGAATGCTTTTATACATAATATATAGGTATATGTTAGTTTTTGTAAAAACACAAAGGTAGTAAAAAAACAGCTTTTTTAACTTCGGTCCATGAATTGAATTTTGGACAGCACAGAGAAAATTTTTGAAAGATTCTGAGATTTTTTTGTTTACTAATTTATTTTGCCTACTTTTGCAGGCCAAATTAAAATCATTTTTTATACAACTAAGAAGATTATGATCATTGTTCCCATCAAAGAAGGTGAAAACATCGAAAGGGCTTTGAAAAAGTTCAAACGTAAATTCGAAAAAACTGGAACTGTTAAAGAACTGAGAAACAGGCAGGCATTCAGCAAGCCTTCGGTAATCAAACGCCAGCAAAAAATGAAAGCAGTATACGTTCAACAGCTGCAACAAAACGAAGAGTAAAAACAGACAGGGAAGCGCTTAAATTTAAGTCCGTTTTTTTGTTGTTTCGAAATAGCTTTACTATATTCGTTGCGGAATAATTTTTCAAGCAGCGGAGCTATGAGGGTGGAGCAGTACATACAATATTTACGGTATGAGAAAAATTATTCTTCTCATACCGTTTTTGCTTATAAACGCGATTTGGAACAATTCCTTGCATTTACCTCCACTACCTTTCAATTGGAACATCCCTCGGAAATGGATGCTGATATTATCAGAGCCTGGATGCTTGCCTTGATGGAAAAGGGAAATACAGCCCGTTCGGTAAATCGCAAACTTTCTTCACTCCGTTCGTATTGGCGGTACTTGTTGCGCCAGGGCCTGGTCACCACTAATCCTACTCAAAAAGTGCTGACTCCCAAAATTAAAAAAGCCCTTCCCTCCTTTTTAAAAGAAGATGAATTGAACGACTTACTCGATAGGGCCAGGGGGGAGGCCCGGATTGATTCTTTTACTGAAAGTCGTGACAATCTGATTTTAGAGATGTTTTGTCTTACAGGGATAAGACGAGCAGAATTAATCAGCCTTAAAACCGAAGACGTAGACACAGGTTCAGCTTCTCTCAAAGTGACGGGTAAACGCAACAAACAACGTATTCTGCCCTTTGGAGCCGCTCTTAAAAAATCGATTGAAAATTACCTGCTCTTACGCCGCGACTATCTGGATAAGCTTGAAGATTACCCCGATACGGAACCGCCTTTTTTTATCAATACCAAAGGGCAGGCCCTGAATCCTCGCCGGGTATATAGTCTGGTGAATGAAAAATTAGCTGAAGTAGGCAATTTGTCTCAACGAAGTCCGCATGTGCTCAGGCACACATTCGCTACTACCTTGTTAAACAGGGGAGCTGAATTGAACGCTGTTAAAGAGCTATTGGGACATGCCGGTTTGTCTGCAACGGAAGTGTATACCCATACTACTTTCGAAGAATTAAAAAAAGTGTATAAACTAGCCCATCCAAGGGCAGAAAATTGAAAAGGAGATTATTTATGGAAATTAGAATTCAATCCGTGCATTTTGATGCAACCAGTACTTTAGAGAAATTTATTCAAAAAAAGGTAGCTAAACTGGATCAGTATTACGATGGTATATTATCGGCCGAAGTTACCCTGAAAGTCATTAAACCTGAAACTGCTACTAACAAAGAAGCCTTAATCAGACTCAATATTTCAGGCCGGGATTTGTTCGCTTCCAAAACCTGTGACACCTTTGAAGAATCTGTCGATGAAGCTGTGGAAGCTTTGGGAAAACAATTGAAGAAACATAAAGATAAAATCCGTAGTAAATAAATTTTCAAAAATTGTTTTGTGGTTAAAAAATAATGTCTACATTTGCAGCCGTTTCTCTAAAAAGGAGTTTTAGAGTACGGCTGCTTTGATGTGGCCGTTTAAATTGAAGAAGTTAGGGCAGTTACCAGAGTGGCCAAATGGGGCAGACTGTAAATCTGCTGGTTGATACCTACGGTGGTTCGAATCCATCACTGCCCACAAATTATTTTTAGGGGGATCGGCGTTTTTTGGAATTTTTGAACCCAAAAATATTTTGCGGGAATAGCTCAGTTGATAGAGCATTAGCCTTCCAAGCTGAGGGTCGCGGGTTTGAGTCCCGTTTCCCGCTCTTGCCTGTGTAGCTCAGCGGTAGAGCACTTCCTTGGTAAGGAAGAGGTCCCGAGTTCAAGTCTCGGCACCGGCTCAAACAAATAGGATTACTTACTTATTTTAATTTTTGATTATGGCAAAAGAACATTTTAACAGGACTAAACCCCACGTCAACATCGGTACGATTGGTCACGTGGATCATGGTAAAACCACATTGACTGCCGCTATCACTATGATTTTGGCAAAAAGAGGACTTTCCGAAATTAAATCTTTCGATCAGATTGATAACGCACCGGAAGAAAAGGAAAGAGGTATTACAATTAATACTTCACACGTAGAATATCAAACTGAAAACCGTCACTACGCACACGTGGATTGTCCGGGACACGCTGACTATGTTAAGAATATGGTTACCGGTGCTGCCCAGATGGACGGAGCCATTATAGTAGTTGCCGCCACCGACGGTCCGATGCCCCAAACTCGTGAACATATTCTTCTCGCCCGTCAGGTAAACGTTCCCAGACTGGTTGTTTTCATGAACAAATGCGATATGGTTGACGACGAAGAAATGCTCGAATTGGTCGAAATGGAAATGCGTGACTTATTGGGTTTCTATGAATTCGATGCCGAAAACACTCCTGTTATTCGCGGTTCTGCTTTGGGCGCCATGAACGGTGTTCCCGAATGGGAAGACAAGGTTATGGAACTGATGGCCGCAGTAGACAACTGGATCGAACTTCCTCCCCGTGCTGTTGACAAACCTTTCCTTATGCCCGTCGAAGACGTATTCTCGATCACAGGTCGTGGTACCGTAGCTACCGGACGTATCGAAACCGGTATCATCAAAACCGGTGAAGAAGTACAGATTATCGGTTTGGGTGCCAAAGGTAAGAAATCGGTAGTTACAGGTGTGGAAATGTTCCGCAAGATTCTGGATCAGGGAGAAGCCGGTGACAACGTAGGTTTGTTGCTCAGAGGTATTGACAAGGACGAAATCAAACGTGGTATGGTTATTACCCACCCCGGAAAAGTAACTCCTCACACTACTTTCAAAGGTTCTGTGTATATCCTGAAAAAGGAAGAAGGTGGACGTCACACTCCCTTTCATAATAAATACCGTCCTCAATTCTATATCCGTACCCTTGATGTAACCGGCGAAATCTCTCTTCCGGAAGGAACCGAAATGGTTATGCCCGGCGACAACCTGGAAATCAAAGTAGAATTGATCTATCCGGTAGCTTGCAGCGAAGGTTTGCGTTTTGCTATCCGTGAAGGCGGACGTACAGTTGGATCCGGCCAGATCACCGAGATTCTGGAATAATTAAGGCAAATATACTCGCGGTGGGGCTGTCTGAACGATAGCCCCACTGATGAGTGTTTTAATACGGGTCTAGCTCAGTTGGTAGAGCATCGGTCTCCAAAACCGAGTGTCGGGAGTTCGAGTCTCTCGACCCGTGCCAAAAACCCCATCTTATGAAAAAGTTTTTTAAAAGGGTCGCCACCTATATCAAGGATGCATACAATGAACTCATTCACAAGGTCTCCTGGCCTACACCGTCTGAGTTAAGCAATAGTGCGATTGTCGTATTAACTGCTTCCCTGGTGATTGCTCTGATTGTGTTTGTCATTGATTTAGGCTTGGAAAATCTCATGACCTTCATCTACGAGAAGGTGTTTTAAGCTGGAGGAAAAATGTCTGAAACATCAAAGAAATGGTACGTTTTGCGTGCTATTAGCGGTAAAGAAAACAAAGTGAAGGAGTATATTGAAGCTTCCATCAATAATTCCTCCCTAGGTGAGTACGTATCTCAGGTATTAATTCCGACGGAAAAGGTTTACCAGTCACGTGCCGGAAAAAAGGTGCTCAAAGAGCGTTCCTATTTGCCCGGTTATGTGCTGGTCGAAGCCTATCTGGTAGGTGAAGTGGCTCATGCTCTTCGAAACATTCCCAATGTGCTCGGCTTTTTGGGTGGAATGAACAACCCCCAGCCGCTCCGCGAATCCGAAGTAAATCGTATCCTTGGTAAGGTAGACGAGTTGCAGGAAACCGGAGACGACATCAGCATAAATTACTATGTTGGTGAAAACGTTAAAGTGAATTTTGGACCCTTTAGTGGTTTTAGTGCCACTATCGAAGAGGTGAACAACGAGAAAAAGAAACTCAAAGTAATGGTGAAAATATTCGGCCGGAAAACTCCGCTCGAATTGGGTTTTATGCAAGTAGAAAAAGAATAAAAGATGGTTACGCATCCTGTATTTTTTTTCAAAACAATCCTCAAATTTTAAACTAGAACAAAAATGGCTAAAGAAATTGCCGGTCAAATCAAATTGCAAATAAAGGGGGGTGCGGCAAATCCCTCTCCGCCTGTAGGACCTGCTTTGGGTTCTAAAGGTGTGAACATTATGGAGTTTTGCAAGCAATTCAATGCCAGGACACAGGACAAGGCCGGAAAGGTGTTGCCTGTTGTCATTACGTACTATTCCGATAAGTCTTTCGATTTTGTTGTAAAAACTCCTCCTGCAGCCGTACAGCTGTTGGAAGCTTCCAAAACCAAATCGGGTTCGGCTGAGCCAAATCGCAAGAAAGTAGCAGAAGTCACCTGGGAGCAGGTTAAAGCAATTGCGGAAGATAAAATGACTGACTTAAATTGTTTCACGCTGGAATCAGCCATGAAAATGGTTGCCGGTACAGCCAGAAGCATGGGTATCAATATTAAGGGTGAATTTCCCACAAATAATTAAACTTCGACGAAAATGGCAAAATTGACAAAAAATCAAAAACTGGCTTTGGAGAAGATTGAAGTGGGTAAAACGTATGCTTTGAGAGAAGCCTCCGAACTGGTTAAGGAAATCTCCTATACTAAGTTTGACGCTTCAGTCGATTTAGACGTTCGCCTTGGAGTTGATCCCCGAAAAGCCAATCAGATGGTGCGCGGTGTTGTATCGCTGCCTCACGGAACCGGAAAAGAAGTACGGGTGTTGGTATTGTGTACTCCGGACAAAGAAGCCGAGGCCAAAGAGGCCGGGGCTGATCATGTAGGTCTTGACGATTATATCGAAAAGATAAAAGCTGGTTGGACAGATGTGGATGTAATTATCACCATGCCTTCAACCATGGGCAAAATTGGTGCTTTAGGCCGAGTTTTGGGTCCCAGGGGCTTGATGCCCAATCCCAAGAGTGGTACTGTTACCATGGAAATCGGTAAGGCAGTCAGAGAAGTGAAACAAGGAAAGATTGATTTCAAGGTAGATAAGAACGGTATTGTTCATACTTCTATCGGAAAAGTCAGCTTTAGCCCGGATCAAATCCGTGAGAATGCCAAAGAATTTATTCTCACTTTGATCAAGTTGAAACCGACTGCTGCCAAAGGCACTTATATGAAGAGTATTTATCTTTCAAGCACAATGAGCAAGGGCATCAAAGTGGATCCTAAGAGCATTGAAGATTAAAAAAACGAAACAATTATGAAAAAGGAAGATAAATATATTGCTGTTGAGCAAATCACCCAATTGGTAAACGAATACGAACATTTTTATGTTACCGATATCGCTGCCTTGAATTCCGAAGAAACCTCTTCACTCAGAAGAGCCTGTTATAAGGAAGGGGTAAAGCTCTATGTAGTTAAAAACACACTGCTCAAAAAAGCACTGGAAAGTCTTGAAGTTGACTATTCTCCTTTATACGAAACCTTAAAAGGCAACACTGCTCTGATGTTTTGCAACACCGGGAATGTGCCTGCCAAATTGATTAAGGATTTCAAAAAGGATAAAAGTGTTCCTGCCTTGAAAGCTGCATGCGTTGAAGAGTGTTTCTATATCGGTCCCGAACATTTGGAAGCCCTGATTCATGTTAAGAGCAAAAATGAGCTGGTTGCAGACCTTATTGCTTTGTTGCAATCACCGGCCAAAAATGTGGTTTCTGCCCTCCAAAGCGGAGGTACTATACTTCACGGTGTTTTGAAAACACTGGGAGAACGCGAAAATTAGGACTTCTATATAGAGAAGCCTCAAAAACAAACGAATAAACAATTTTAAATAACACTTAATACATTACTAAAATGGCAGATTTGAAAGCTTTTGCTGAACAATTGGTGAATTTAACCGTTAAAGAAGTAAACGAACTTGCTGAGATCCTCAAGAATGAATATGGTATCGAACCCGCTGCTGCTGCTGTAGCCGTAGCTGCCGGTCCTGCCGCTGCTGCTGCTGTAGCAGAAGAAAAAACTTCTTTTGATGTGGTTCTGAAATCAGCCGGAGCAGCTAAATTGGCTGTTGTCAAGGCAGTAAAAGAATCTTGTGGTCTTGGTCTGAAAGAAGCCAAAGACTTGGTAGATGCCGCTCCTTCCGTTTTGAAAGAAGGCATTGCCAAAGACGAGGCAGATGCACTGAAGAAAACGCTTGAAGAAGCAGGTGCCGAGATTGAACTTAAATAAAAGTACTCACCTGATCAACAGGTCCCCCGGTTTAGAATCTCCGTGATTGGAGGTTCTAAACCTTTTGTGTCTATATTCTTTTTTAAGTTCTTATAATCCCTCGATAAATGTCCTCAACTACTGACAATCAAAGAATAAATTTTGCATCAATCAAGAGCCCGATCGATTATCCGGATTTCTTAGAAGTGCAATTGAAGTCATTTCAGGACTTCCTGCAGTTAGATACCCCGCCCGAAAAACGAAAAAACGAAGGATTGTACAAGGTGTTTTCCGAAAGTTTTCCCATTACGGATACACGCAACAATTTTGTCCTCGAATTTATTGATTACTATGTCGATCCTCCACGTTATACCATCGAAGAATGTATAGAGCGGGGATTGACCTACAGCGTTCCCCTGAAGGCAAAACTCAAACTTTATTGTACTGATCCTGATCACGAAGATTTTGAGACTAAATTTCAGGATGTCTACCTGGGTGCTTTTCCTTACATGACTCCCAAAGGTACCTTCGTTGTTAATGGTGCCGAACGTGTTATTGTATCGCAGTTACATCGTTCTCCCGGAGTATTTTTTGGTCAAAGTGTGCATGCCAACGGGACAAAACTTTATTCTGCCCGCATTATTCCCTTCAAAGGCTCGTGGATTGAATTCGCCACAGACATCAACAATGTGATGTATGCCTATATTGACCGTAAAAAGAAATTACCCGTAACTACTTTATTGCGTGCCATTGGTTTTGAAACAGACAAAGATATTTTGGAAATTTTCAACCTGGCCGAAGAAATCAAGGTAACCAAAACCGGTCTGAAGAAATACATAGGTCGTAAATTGGCTGCCCGTGTTTTGAAGAGTTGGGTTGAAGACTTTGTGGACGAAGACACCGGCGAAGTTGTTTCCATAGAAAGAAACGAAGTGGTAATTGACCGCGAAACCGTTCTTGAAAGCAGTCATATAGATGACATTCTCGAGTCCGGAACGCCTACTATCCTCTTACACAAAGAGGAGCCGGGTATGTCCGATTACAGTATCATATACAATACGCTGCAAAAGGATCCGAGTAATTCCGAAAAAGAAGCCGTGTTGTATATTTATCGTCAATTGCGTAATGCTGAGCCGGCCGACGATTCCAGCGCCCGCGAAGTAATACAAAATTTATTCTTTTCCGAGAAACGCTACGACCTTGGAGAAGTAGGCCGTTATCGGATTAACAAGAAACTTCAGTTACATACGGATATAGATGTCAAGGTTCTGACCAAAGATGATATCATTCATATCATCCGTTATTTGATAGAACTGGTCAATTCCAATGCTATAGTGGACGATATTGACCACTTGAGCAACAGGCGTGTACGTACGGTTGGTGAACAACTCAACAACCAATTTGGTGTGGGGCTTGCCCGTATGGCCAGAACCATTCGCGACAGAATGAATGTACGCGACAACGAAGTGTTTGCTCCGGTTGACCTTATCAACGCCAAGACGGTATCTTCGGTAATCAATTCCTTCTTTGGAACCAATGCATTATCGCAGTTTATGGATCAAACCAATCCTCTGGCCGAGATGACACACAAGCGCCGCTTATCGGCTTTAGGCCCCGGTGGTTTGTCGCGTGAGCGTGCCGGTTTTGAGGTTCGTGACGTGCATTACACCCATTACGGACGTCTTTGCCCTATCGAAACACCCGAAGGTCCCAACATTGGATTGATTTCGTCTTTATGTGTTTACGCAAAAATCAATAAACTTGGTTTTATCGAAACTCCCTACCGTAAAGTAAATAGCGGAAAAGTTAAAAAAGAGGTGGTTTACCTAACCGCCGAAGAAGAAGAAAATTTGGTTGTGGCACAGGGTAATGCCCTTTTGAACGAGGACGGTTCCTTTATTCGCAACAGAATTAAATCTCGTCTCGAAGCTGATTTTCCGGTGGTTGAACCCGATAAGGTTGACCTGATGGACGTTTCTCCCTCGCAGATTGCCTCTATTGCTGCCTCTCTGATTCCCTTCCTGGAACACGACGATGCTAACCGTGCCCTGATGGGATCCAACATGATGCGTCAGGCCGTACCCCTGATCCGTTGTGAAGCTCCTATAGTCGGTACCGGCCTGGAAGAAACTCTGATTAAGGATTCCCGTACTCAATTGATGGCCGAAGGCGATGGAGTAGTCGAGTTTGTAGATGCCACCAGCATTCATATTCGTTACGACCGCAGCGAAGACGAAGAATTTGTGAGTTTTGACGATGCTGTAAAAATCTACAATATTCCCAAATTCCAAAAAACCAACCAGAGCACAACCATAGACCTCAGACCTATTGTCCACAAAGGACAAAGGCTGACAAAAGACCAGCTGTTGACCGAAGGTTTTGCAACCGAAAAAGGTGAGCTGGCTCTGGGACGTAACCTGAAAGTGGCTTTTATGCCTTGGAAAGGCTATAACTTCGAAGATGCTATTGTATTAAACGAACGCCTGGTGCGCGAAGATATTTTTACTTCGGTACATGTTGATGAATACACGCTCGAAGTTCGCGAAACCAAGCGTGGTATGGAAGAACTGACCGCGGATATTCCCAATGTCAGCGAAGACGCCACCAAGGATCTGGATAAAAACGGTATCATACGTATCGGTGCTCATGTCAAGCCCGGTGATATTTTGATAGGAAAGATCACTCCCAAGGGAGAATCCGATCCTTCACCCGAAGAAAAACTCCTGAGGGCAATTTTTGGAGATAAAGCCGGTGACGTCAAGGATGCTTCGCTAAAAGCGACTCCTTCCTTAAGCGGTGTTATTATTGATAAACGACTCTTCTCAAAAGCCATTAAGAATCGCAAAAGCCGCCTGACCGACAAAGCCATCCTGCCTAAACTCGACGAGGAATTCGAAGCTGAAGTAGCCGCCATACGTGCCGTATTGCTCGAAAAACTCTGGGTTTTGGTCAGCGGTAAAACCTCTCAGGGTATCAAAGATAACCTGGATACGGAAGTGGTACCCAAAGGTGTTAAGTTTACTCAAAAGATACTGAATGAAATCAACTATTCTTCTGTTCAGTTGAGTAAATGGACCTCTGACAGTCACAAAAACGATATGATTCGCGATCTGATTATTAATTACCTCAAGAAGGAAAAAGAATTGGATGCGAAACTCAAACGCAAAAAGTTCAATGTGACTATAGGTGATGAATTACCCGCGGGCATCATTCAAATGGCCAAGGTTTATATTGCCAAAAAACGCAAAATCAAGGTTGGTGACAAGATGGCCGGCCGTCACGGTAACAAAGGTATCGTTTCGCGTATTGTTCGCGAAGAAGATATGCCATTTATGGAAGACGGAACACCGGTGGACATAGTCTTGAATCCTCTTGGCGTGCCTTCACGTATGAACCTGGGGCAAATTTTTGAGACTGTATTGGGTTGGGCCGGTCAAAAGCTGGGCCTGAAATTTGCTACACCCATTTTTGACGGAGCAAGTCTGGAAGATTTGGAGCAATGGTCTGATAAAGCCGGTTTACCGCGTTACGGTAAATGTTACCTCTACGATGGAGGCACCGGTGATCGTTTTGACCAACCTGCTACGGTAGGCGTAATATATATGCTTAAACTCGGCCATATGGTAGATGATAAGATGCACGCCCGCTCCATTGGGCCTTACTCTTTGATTACCCAGCAACCTCTGGGAGGTAAGGCGCAGTTTGGTGGCCAGCGTTTCGGCGAAATGGAAGTCTGGGCACTCGAGGCTTTTGGAGCTTCTCACGTGCTGCAGGAAATCCTGACTATTAAGTCGGACGATGTGGCCGGCCGCAGCAAAGCTTTTGAAGCAATAGTAAAAGGTGAACCTATGCCGCAGGCCGGTATTCCCGAATCCCTGAATGTATTATTGCACGAACTCAGAGGTCTGGGCTTAAGCATCGAATTAGATTAACAACCTCAATTACATACAGAATATGGCTCTCAAAAAAGATATAAAGACCAAAAACAACTTCTCGAAAATTTCTATAGGATTGGCTTCACCCGAAGAAATTCTTGAATTATCGAGTGGTGAAGTATTGAAGCCGGAAACCATTAATTACCGTACCTATAAACCCGAACGAGACGGTTTGTTTTGCGAAAGGATCTTTGGTCCGGTAAAAGACTATGAATGTCATTGTGGTAAATACAAGCGTATCCGTTACAAGGGTATAGTTTGTGACCGTTGCGGGGTAGAAGTTACCGAAAAAAAAGTACGTCGTGAACGTATGGGACATATACAGCTGGTAGTTCCGGTTGCTCATATCTGGTATTTCCGTTCTCTGCCCAACAAAATAGGCTATTTACTGGGATTGCCCACTAAAAAGCTCGATTCGGTTATTTACTACGAACGCTATATTGTTATCCAGGCCGGAATACTCGAAGAGGAAGAAGGCATCAAGTTGAATGACTTATTATCCGAAGAAGAATACCTGGCCCTGATGGATAAACTACCCAGGGAAAATCAAATGCTCGAAGACAGCGATCCCCGGAAATTTATTGCCAAGATGGGTGCTGACGCTGTTCACGAACTTCTGTCCAGGCTCGATCTGGATGCTCTTTCGTTTGATTTGCGCCACCGTGCCAACACAGATACCTCCATGCAGCGCAAGAACGATGCGCTCAAACGTCTGCAGGTGGTAGAATCTTTCCGTGCAGCCAAGCTCAGAAACAAACCCGAGTGGATGATCATAAAGATCGTTCCGGTTATTCCTCCCGAATTACGTCCTTTGGTTCCTCTGGACGGTGGTCGTTTTGCGACTTCCGACCTGAACGATCTCTATCGTCGTGTCATCATACGTAACAACCGTTTGAAACGACTCATAGAAATCAAAGCTCCGGAAGTGATTTTGAGGAATGAAAAGCGCATGCTGCAGGAAGCTGTCGATTCTTTGTTTGACAACTCCCGCAAATCCAGTGCTGTAAAAACCGATTCCAATCGTCCGCTTAAATCCTTGTCCGATTCTCTCAAAGGCAAACAAGGTCGTTTCCGTCAGAATCTCTTGGGTAAACGTGTCGACTACTCAGCCCGTTCCGTTATTGTGGTCGGTCCTGAACTGAAAATGCACGAATGCGGATTGCCCAAGGATATGGCCGCCGAGTTGTTCAAACCCTTTATCATACGTAAACTGATTGAACGCGGAATAGTAAAGACCGTGAAAGCTGCCAAGAAATTTGTGGATCGCAAGGATCCTGTAGTTTGGGATATTCTGGAACACGTTATGAAAGGCCATCCCGTGCTGCTCAACCGTGCCCCTACTTTGCACCGTCTCGGTATTCAAGCTTTCCAGCCCAAAATGATTGAAGGCAAGGCTATTCAGCTACATCCTCTGGCTTGTACGGCTTTCAATGCCGACTTTGACGGTGACCAAATGGCTGTACACCTTCCACTGGGTAATGAAGCCGTTGCCGAAGCTCAATTGTTGATGCTGGCTTCGCATAATATTCTGAATCCGGCCAATGGAGCTCCTATTACCGTTCCTTCGCAGGATATGGTGTTGGGTTTGTATTATATAACCAAAGAGCGTCAAGGAGTTCAGGGAGAAGGTTTGATATTCTATTCTCCCGAAGAAGCCAAAATAGCTTACAACGAGAAAAGAGTTTCTTTACATGCCATTGTAAAAGTGCGTGTAAAAAACGAACTGATACAGACTACCATAGGCCGAATTATAGTAAACGAATATGTGCCCGAAGAAGTTGGATATATCAACACAGTTCTTTCCAAAAAAGAGCTGAGGAATGTAATTGGCAAAGTCATTGCTTCCTGCGGAGTAGCACGTACTGCCCAGTTTCTGGATGATATCAAGGATTTGGGTTATTCCATGGCTTTCCAGGGAGGTTTGTCCTTCAACCTGGACGATGTAATTGTTCCGGGTGAAAAAGCCGAGTTGATTCAGGAAGGCTACGAGGAAGTTGAATCCATCATGGAAGAATGGAGACAGGGCTTTATCACTCCCAATGAACGTTACAATAAGATTATTGACGTTTGGACCATTGTAAACAATAAACTCTCCAATATTCTCATCAAGCAATTGGCCGAAGACGATCAGGGTTTCAACTCTGTTCATATGATGATGGATTCCGGAGCTCGTGGTTCCAAAGAACAGATTCGTCAGTTGTCGGGTATGCGTGGTTTGATGAACAAGCCTCAGAAGTTTGGTGCAGAAGGTGGACAGATTATCGAAAACCCCATTTTGGCCAACTTTAAAGAAGGTTTATCGGTGCTGGAGTATTTTATCTCCACCCACGGTGCTCGTAAGTCTTTGTCGGATACTGCATTAAAAACAGCTGACGCCGGGTATCTGACTCGTCGTCTGGTTGATGTATCTCACGATGTTATTATCAACGAAGAAGATTGTGGAACCTTGAGAGGTCTCACAGCCGTTGGCATCAAAGGGGTAACAACGCTTTACGAACGTATTCTCGGGCGTGTTTCTGTGCACGATGTTTTCAATCCGGATACCAACGAGCTTTTGGTGGCAGCCGGTCAGGAAATTACAGAAGATATTGCGCTGAAAATTCAGGAGTCTCCTATCGACCGGGTGGAAATCCGTTCGGTACTTACCTGCGAATCCAAAAAAGGAGTGTGTGCTAAATGTTACGGCCGTAACCTGGCAACCGGACGTATGGTGCAAAAAGGAGAGGCTGTGGGCGTAATCGCCGCACAATCCATTGGTGAACCTGGAACTCAGCTGACCCTGCGTACTTTCCACGCCGGTGGTGTGGCTAAGAGTGAAAACGTCGAAAACAAACTTATTGCACCTTACGATGCCTTGGTTGAGATCGATGAGTTACGAGTTGTTCCTTCTTTTGAAAACAAGAACATCAAGATCGTAGTAGGCCGTTATGCAGAAATCCGCCTGATTGACCCGGTTACCAATATGGTTACTACTCATAACCTTTCTTACGGATCACGTTTATACATTAATCCCGGGGATATGGTTAAACAAGGTGATTTGATTTGTGAATGGGATGTTTATAATGCGGTTATTATCTGCGAGCAATCGGGAAAAATTGAATTCGACAGCATAGAAGAAGGTGTAACCTACCAAACCTATATGGACGAGACCACCAAGATTAAGGATAAGATTATCATTGAATCCAAAGATCGTTCTCGTGTGCCTGCCATCCATATTATGGACGACAAGGGCGAACGCCTGCACTCCTACAACTTGCCCGTAGGCGCTCACCTGCTCAAGGAATCAGGTGAACGTATCGAAACTGGTCAGGTGTTGGTGAAAATACCTCGTGCTATTCCAAAATCGGGTGACATTACCGGAGGTCTTCCCAGGGTAACCGAATTGTTCGAAGCCCGCAATCCTTCCAATCCTGCTGTTGTTTCCGAAATTGACGGAGATGTAATAGAATTGGGACGCATCAAACGTGGTAATCGTGAGATCGTTATTCAGTCCAAAACAGGTGAAATCAAAAAATATTTGGTTCCCTTGTCCAAACAGGTACTGGTACAGCTCAACGACTTTGTTCGTGCCGGGACTCCTCTGTCGGAAGGATCCATTACACCCTCGGATATCCTGGCCATTAAAGGTCCTACCGCAGTTCAGGAATACATTGTCAACGAAGTTAAGAATGTGTACCGCATGCAGGAAGTAAAGATCAACGACAAACATTTCGAGGTCATTGTGCGTCAGATGATGCGTAAGGTTGAGATTGTTGATGCCGGCGATACTCATTTCCTGGAACAACAAGAGGTAGACAAAAATGAATTTATGGAAGAAAACGATCGTATCTGGGGCAAAAAGGTAGTACTCGACCCGGGTGATTCTGCAACCTTGAAAGCCGGTATGATTGTGACAGCCCGTAAACTGCGTGATGAGAATTCCAGTCTGAAGCGTCGTGACCTTAAACTGGTCGAGGTGAGAGATGCCATTCCTGCCACGTCCAATCAGGTCTTGCAGGGTATAACCCGGGCAGCTCTTCAAACCAGCAGCTTCATGTCGGCGGCATCCTTCCAGGAAACCACCAAGGTACTCAACGAAGCAGCCATACAGGGCAAGGTTGACCGCCTGGAAGGTATGAAGGAAAATGTCATCACCGGCAACCTGATACCTGCCGGAACCGGCCAACGTGAATTTGAAAAGCTTATAGTTGGTTCAAAAGAAGAATTTGACCGTATCGAAGCAACTCGTGACAGCCTCACTCAGGATGTTGTGGTTGAAGAAGCTGAGCTTGAATAACTGATTAGTAAGTAATCTTTAGCATAATCAGAAAGAGGAAGGCCGTTCAATTGAGCGGCCTTCCTTGTTGGGGCACCAGCCTTATGAATTCTTTGATTCTTTTCCCTTTTGCAGGTTTTTTAAGTTGTGGAAGTTGTGTTCGAGTAACTTATTTGATAACGGAGGTATTGCCGGGTATAGTAAGGCTCAGGCTTTGTAATAAGGGTGAACTCAACATGATACGGACATCTTCCTTCGCCTCTTCGTTAAGTCGTATGTAGGCCAGAAGGCGGCCGTTCTGGCAGCGCTGACGGTTGTCTCGGTAGTTGTCGCTCACATTGTTGCCACCACTTTCGAGGCCAAGCAAACTCGCAGGGCCAATCACATAACAAACGATTTCGTTATCGGCCAGGTAAACCAGGTTTCCCTCTTGGTCGACTACTTCGATTTCTAATTGCAAAAAGTTGGTGTTTGTATTCCCGCTTTCAACAAATTTTGCCTGTATGGCATGAGGCGCTCCGCTGCTGGCTATTTTGTGGCTGGCGGCAACAGTGGCAGAATTGCTGTCATAGCCAGATACTTCAAGTTCGCCGGCTTCGTATGGGATATCCCAATAAATGATGGCAGTTTGTTCGTCATACGGCTTGCGTTCTCCTACTGTCTTACCGTTTAGTTTAAGTTCGGCTTCGGCGCAATTGGTATAAGTTACTACACGGATCGTCTGACCTTCTTCGTAATTCCAGAGCGCTGGTGCATCGGTCGATAACCATTGCCTGTTGCTGCGTCTGTTGCCTCCTCCGATAGGGTAGGTGCCGGCGTATATAACCGGTGATTCACTCCAGAGAGCTCTTCTGAAATAACCTCTGGGTTTAATATTGCCGGCCAGATCTATCAGTCCGGTTGTAAATCCTCTCGATGGCCATCTGCCCGATTCTCCCAGATAGTCAAAGCCGGTCCAGAGAAATTGCCCCATGATATAATCTTTGCTTGTGACAGCTTTCCAATCTTCGAGACCGTGTCGATTTTCACTGCCATAGAGAACACGATTGGGGTATGTTTTGTGGTCTTCTTCGTAACGTCCTTCGGTATAATTATAACCAACCACATCCAGAGCCGAGGGATAAGTTGTGTAATTAGACATGACGGCGCCTGCCAGACCGGCTGTAACGGGCCTGGATGTATCGTGTTGTTTTACTACAGCAACCAGATCAGTAGCGATTTCGCCCAAACGTTCGGCCCGGGGCTGACTTTTCAGATAACCTCTTACGTGTTGTTGTCCGATGCCTTCCTCGTCCAGTATGGGATGGGAATAGGGATCGTTGGGGTAATCTACTTCGTTACCGATGCTCCACATGATGACACTGGGGTGGTTTCGGTCGCGCTTAACCATGTCTGCCAGGTCACGTTTGCTCCATTCTCTGAAGTAGAGGGCAGAACCCTGAAAACCTGGAGTGCCCACATTCCAGCCCTCTATCCATTTCTTTTTTGGGTATTCCCATTCATCGAAGGCTTCGTTGTTAACCAACAATCCCAATTCGTCGCATAGATCGTAAACACAGGTGGCCTGAGGATTGTGGCTGGTACGTATGGCGTTACAGCCCAGTGATTTCAGTTGAATAAGCCTTCTTCTCCATACTTCGCGGTCTACTGCGGCTCCCAGGCAACCGGCATCGTGATGCATGCAGATTCCCTTAAGTTTATGCGTTTTACCGTTCAGGCTGAAGCCTTGGTCGGGATCAAATTTTATGGTACGTATGCCCACTCTGGTGTTGGTCTGATCCAGGAGCTCGTTGTTGTGCAGTAAAATGGTCTCCAGACGGTAGAGGTAAGGATGATCCAGATCCCAGAGTTCGGGATTTTGTACTTTTATTTCTTGTTCCAGCTTGGGCTTTCCCCCGGCAGCTAGCACAACTTTGCCCTGGGCGCTGCCTAAAAGCTGACCATCGTTATTGTATATATTTTGACGCACAGTGCAACTGATATCCTTAGTGCTTTCATTAACAAGTTCGGTTTGTATTTTGAGGAGCGCATTCTTCCCTTTTACTTCTGTTTGATAGGAAACACCCCAAAGATCAATATGGGTTTGGGGAGCATAAACCAGCCATACATCCCTGTATATTCCCGAGCCGGTATACCATCTGGAATCGGCATAATCTTGGTGGTCTACCCTGACGGCCAGGACGTTTCGGCCTCCAAAATGGATATAGGGTGTCAGGTCGTACATAAACGAGATGTAGCCGTTGGGACGTTTGCCTATCCACTTGCCATTGATAAAGACTTCGCTGTTGTTGTAAACACCTTCAAAATAGATAAAGACTTTTTGTCCTTCCGCATCGGCCGGAATATTCAGGTCTTTGCGATACCAGGCAATACCTCCGGGCAAATAGCCTGTACAACTTGCCCATTGGGGGCTGGGGGTGCCTTCCACGCTCCAATCGTGTGGCAATTGGACTGCTCTCCAGGAAGAATGATCCAGAAACTCGGCACCTCCGTATTTGAGATCGCCCAGATTAAAATACCAGTCTTTATTAATAAGCTGCCGCTTGCCAAAGCCTTGTGCAAAGCCCGGACAAGCGGTCAGCAATACCAAAATGAGTATACAAATCCTGCGGATTACCATACTTATAAAGTTTTAAGGTTAATACCGCAAAGATGACACGATTGCTTTAAAAATGCAAGTTCATTTTCATCAATAAATTCCGTAATCTATTCTTTAAGCACCAGAAATCATTCATTGCCAGCACAAATTCCGAAGCGGCGTGTCATACTGCTGCCTTGTGCATCGCTCACCTGAACATCAATATAGGTGATACCTTTAAGTCCTTTGGGAGCTTTGAGTTGGGCCAGTTTGTCCTTGATTTTTATTTTAAGATCGCCGGCATCAACAATTTCAAATGTTGGAGCATCGGTATATGCTACAAAAAAGGCTTGTAAATCGATGCTGCCATTTCCTTTTTTGTCAAGGTAGAAACGGGGAAGAGACATCCACTTAAGATAATCTTCCAGAGCAGTATAGCCATCTCTGTCTTCGTCGGCATTGGCGTCCGAGAAGTCACCCGGCATAGAAGCGGGATTGCTGCCCTGCATTTTTTCCCACCAATTGGGCAGACCGTCGTAATCGGAATCGAAATCTTCGGGACGGACTTCTTCGGGATAATCCTCGTAACCTCCGGCATCGTCCTGATGGTCGATTATTCCGGGCTTATTGGATTTACTGCCGGTATAGCTAAAGCTGCCTTCTAATGTCTCACGGATTATTCGTTGATCGTGTTCATCAAACAAAGGCATGTTGCAGCCTACATCGGAAAGTACCGATTTGTAAGCATCGGAAGCAGATTCGATCTTAGCATGAGAGGGGAAGAAAGGTTGGTCTACAAATACTTCCCAATCAAGTTGCTGATTTCGGTAGAGCTGATAAGTTCTGCCGCAACTATCGTCATTACCATCGCAGGCTAATGTTCCATCGGTGTTTTCTATGACATTGCCTTTGTAATAATAACTTTGTGAGCCGGAACCCAATCCTTCCAGTTGAGCTTTGAGTATGATGTCCTGCGAAGTGGCCGGGCCTTTTTTATAATAATTGTTGACAAAATTCACCTGGTGTGCTCCACCATCGGTGGCCCGGGTTCCCCAGTTGTAAACTACATTATTAAAGATGTCCATACGTCCTGCATAAGCTCCATAGGGATCGAGTCCTCCGCCCAGACTCCAGTTGCGCCCGTTGCAATGGGCCAGCAGGTTGTGATGAAAAGTACCGATGTCGCCGCCTATAGTGGCTGCGTAGCCGTGACCGGAGCCTTGACCGTAATTTTTATGCCCTGCAATATTTAAAGCTTCTGCTATCATAGTGCGCTGCAGACTGAAGTTTTTGCCACCGCGGGAACTGAAGCCTTCGTCTATGGTCCAGCTGATAGAGCAGTGGTCAATAATGCTGTTGTTGGCCCCCGCCATGCCCATGCCGTCGTAGGTCTGGCCGGCGCCAAGACGAAGCCGTACGAAACGGCAAATACCCTCACTACCTATACCCAGAGGTGCCGAACGTATGCAAATTCCTTTACCCGGTGCAGTCTGACCGGCAATAGTTACAAAGGGTTGATTAAGTACCAATCTTGATTTGAGTTCTATTATTCCGGAAACGTTGAAAACGATTGTTCGTGGACCTATATCGTTGGTAACGGCTTCACGCAGACTGCCGGGGCCATCGTCGTTGAGGTTGGTCACTACTACTACTTTTCCGCCCCTTCCTCCGGTGGCGTAGCGTCCGTAGCCTTCGGCACCTTCAAAAGCCAGTTGCCTGGGCCGGAATGTCCAGACATCTCCCTGAGTTATTTTGCCTTGTTGATCCACCTGATCCACTCTCCAGAAATACGTGTCCATACTGTAGAGGTATTCTACAGGATAAAAGTTTTGGCCAGCCGGAAGTTTCGCCAGTAAGCTGGCCCGGCTGCCCAACATCTCTTTGTCGAGGCTGAAATAGACCACTTGTTCTTTTACCTCTCCCTGACGGGCTGTTTCCCATTCCAGATTCAGGAAGCCGGCATCGGCGTCGGCATGAATCTCTCCGTTTGCAGGAACCGGTTTCCGGGCTTTTTTGTTGTTATCGGTGGTGTTGATTTCGAAACCGTCTATGCATACGTTTTGAATGGATATTTTTCCGTCCTTGCCTTTGAAGGTTTTGTCCGATTCAAACAAAAGGCTTATTACCTGTTGTTCATTTGCTACATCAACCACAGTATACACGCTGCTGGCTTCACTGTTGAGTTCAACACGGTTGCTGCAAGCCAACTTGCTTTGCACCTGTTTTCCGTCCAAATATACGTTTATTGGGCTGAAGTCTTTTTCTTCGCTTTTCCCCCAGGTATTATGAAAGGTCTGGATAGAATGTCTGCCCCGTGGCAGGCCTGAAATCAGCATTTCAATATCGCCACCCTTGTCGTTACTGGTTGTTACTCCGTCGTTACTGAGCAGCGCATAATAGGGAAAAAGTAAATACTTTTTAGACCAATCGGTGGTTAAGCTTGTGTTCTGAGGATTTTTAGCCCTGAGTACTACTTTGACACCCGAAAAAACCGCAGAATCTGCGCTGCCTGCTTTTACTATCCAGGATTCATAGCCGGGTTGATGTACCTGATGCAGGTAATAAGACTGTACAGTCTGATTCAGGTCTACTTTAATAACAGGTTTTTGCGCTGTAGCCGCCAAAAAGGCACAGACAAATAAAAGAAAGGATACTCTTTTTTTCATAATTGATCAATAAGGGTTATTATTATTTAATGTATAATCCAATGGTTCGTTGCATGGAATATCCGTCATCGTCAATCACTTTCAGATTGAAATAGCTGATGCCGTTTGTTTTGTTTTTTGCTTTAATTCTGGCCCTGGTTCCGTTAATTTGAACTTCAGCCTGAGTTGCCCCCTCTGCCTTAAAGACTGGATTGTTGTTGAATCCAAAACAGAATTCCGAGAGATCCATAGTGAGGCTTTGGTTTTGATCCAGTATAATTTGAGGTACAGACATCCATTCCAGGTAATCTTCCAGAACGGTGTAGCCGTCTTTATCCGGATCGGCATTGCTGTCGCCAAAATCGCCTGAGGGCGAGTGTGGATTACTTCCGTGCAATTTTTCCCACCAGTCGGGCAGGCCGTCGTTATCCGAATCAAAATCATCGGGACGTCTGATTTCGGGATAATCCTCGTAACCTCCGGCATCCTTTTCGTGGTCAATAATACCCTTGTTTTTTGTGGGGTCCTTCGAAGATAATTCAGGAAACTCTGCATCTATGGCCACTCTTTTGCTGCTGCCGGAATAGGTGTAGCTGCCGTTTAAGGTCTCGCGGAGAATACGCTGATCGTGTTGGTCGGTTAAAGGCAAATTACAACCAACGTCGGAGAGTACCGATTTATAAGCCAGAGTTGCTTCCTGGATCTTGGCAAAAGAAGGAAAAAAGGCTGTATCCACAAAAACTTCCCAATTTAGAATCTGTCTGTTGTAGAGCGTATATAAGCGTCCGCAGGTATTGTCGCTGCCGTCGCAAAGAGTTTTACCACTTTGGTCAACCATGACATTTCCGTCGTAATAATAGCTCTGCGTACCGGCACCAACGCCTTCGAGTTGAGCGTGCAACATATTGAATTGGGTAGTAGAAGGGCCTGTTTTGTAGTAATTGTTTACAAAATTCACCTGATGAGCTCCTCCGTCGGTAGCCCGAACACTCCAGTTGTAAACGACATTGTTGAAAATATCCAGTTTCCCCGCATAATGTCCGCTGCCGTCCAGTCCTCCGCCCAGGCTC
This sequence comes from Bacteroidales bacterium, assembly GCA_028694375.1. Lineage (GTDB taxonomy): Bacteria > Bacteroidota > Bacteroidia > Bacteroidales > UBA1402 > UBA1402. Next base: position 31,094 of record JAQUTN010000003.1, on the reverse strand, counting down.
CAGTTGCGGCCATAACAATGCGCCAGCAGATTGTGATGAAAGGAGCCGACGTTGCCTCCTATGGTGGCTGCATATCCGTGTCCGGTGCCCGGAGGGTAATTTTTGTGATCTGCCAGATTAAGTGCCTCTGAGATGAGTGTGCGTTGCAAGGTGATATTTTGGGCATTACGTGAACTGAAGGCTTCGTCGCTGGTCCAGCTTACCGAACAATGGTCAACAATACTGTGATTGGCTCCGGCCATGCCCAAGCCGTCTCCCGTGGCTCCGCTGCCCAGTCTGAATCGCATGAAACGGCAAATGCTTTCGCTGCCTACACCAAAAGGGGCCGAGCGTATGCAAATTCCTTTGCCCGGAGCCGTTTGTCCGGCAATGGTAATATGACTGTTTCCCTGACTTAAACGAGACTTCAACATGATAATGCCGGAGACGTTAAAAACTATGGTCCTCGGACCTATATCACGACTTACAGCTTCGCGAAAACTCCCCGGCCCGTCGTCGTTGAGGTTGCTTACCACCACCACTTTTCCGCCCCGTCCTCCGGTGGCATAACGACCGTAGCCTTCGGCCCCTCTGAAGGCCAGCCTGCGCGGTTGAAAACTCCAGACATCGCCCCGGGTAATGTCTCCGTTTTCTTCTTGCTGATCTACTCTCCAATAATAGCGCTGCAGACAATATAAGTCCTGGGCTAGCCAGGAACAATCAGCTTCTGCCAAAACAGCCGCCGTTTGCTCGGTGTTTCCGCATTCAATTGCCGCTACAGCAGCAGAGTCACTACCAAAATACAGAAGCTGTTTGATGATCTTTTTGTCGGGAGCCTTTTTCCAGTTTAAACTTAGAGAACCTTTGTCTGCATCGGCGTGGAGAAATCCATCGCTAGGACAGGGCAATCTGGCCTGTTTGCTGCGGTCTGGTGTGTTGATTTCAAAACCGTCCAGACAGATTCCTCCGCCATCTTCAGCAATAAATTGCAATACCATTTCCTGATTTTTGTTTTCTACCTCAAGCTTGGTGAATAATATGGTTGCCTGACAGTTGGCTTCGACCCTGCAGGTGCTTTCAACCTTTTCATGTACCGCTTTTCCGTTCAGGTAAACACTAATTAATCCTTGTGATGACCTTGAAGGGCTGTTCCAGGAATTGTGAAAAGTCTGCAGACTGTGTTGCCCGGGAGGCAGTCCTTTGATGCGCATTTCCAGTATTCCCTTGCCGGCAACAGAAATTCCGTCGTTGGCCAGACGCGCCAAATAGGGAGATTGTACCTGCATTTTGGACCAACCTGTTTCGAGAGTCGCCCTGTCTGAACCTATCGCTTTCAATTCAACACCGATTCCCGAAAAAACAGCTTTACTATTTTGTCTTGCCGGAACTACCCAGGGAGTGTAGCCCGGTTCGTTTACTTCCGATTTCGGGCGGCCGGACAAATTAAAGTCCACTCTGACAACAGGTTCTCCGGCCAGGACATGTAGGCTTAAATATCCTGCTAACAAGCACAAGTACAAATGCTTCATAAGATAATTTTACTGATAAATAATTTCCATTTTGTGCAACATGGTGGCACTGCTTCCTGTAGATCCGGTATGTTGAATGCCGCTGCCTCCAAAGTTGTTTTCGGTGATTTCTGCTTCCAGCTTCACTTCGTGAGGCAATTCCGGATCGCTGTTGTATGGTTTGGGAGTAGTAGTGGAAATTTCGGCTTTCAACAGCTTGCCTTCCGTAACCAGCCTTATACTGCAATTCGTCAGAAAGCAGGTAGCCGAAACTGCTTCGGAAATTTCGTGACTGATTCCGTTGTTGTATTCCATCAAAACGAAGTCTACCGCGTTGGCGTATTTTGGAGTTCGAACTACACGCAGGCCGTAACCGCTCAGGCTTTTGGTATCGAATTTTATGTAAATATCCATGTATTGCCCGGTGGCGCTGCCAAAGCCTTGCCCGGCTGTTTTGCAGGGGTCGGCTTTTAAATTTACTTCCATGTTGCCGTAAGTATCTTCAACCGGTGTATAAAGCAGGCGGGCACCTTTCCGGCCTTGCAGTAAACCGGTACCGACCGCTCCGCCTTCGGCGCTTCCGTAAAACCAGGCCATTTCTGCATTTGCCTGCCAATTGTAGGCTTCGGTATCGGCCGGTTTGAAGGCGTCGACTGTCCAGAAACCCGACAGTATTTGCTTTTGTGTATCGGTTGGAAAATTCTGAAAATCGGTGGTGATAAGCCGGGTGTTCAAGACATCCTCTTTTGTAACCGGCATGGTACTGCAAACGGTAACAGAAGTTCCGGGCAGGCTCCTTATGTGTTTGGGCTCAATTTTGGCCTGAATATAATAACCGATATCTCCGGCGCTGAGGCTGTAATTATATTCCGGTTGATTCAGACGGCTGACGGCAACAGGAATGGCCTCTGTGCCTTGGGCGTCTTTACAGCGGTACCAGGTAATGAGGGACTGGTCTGCCCTGTTTCTAAGGTTTAGTGTATAGCTCAGCTTAATAATGCCCTGATCGGGAGCAGACATTTGGGGATAATCTGTTAAACGGGGAGCAGGAAGGATGCTTGGTAAAACCTTTATTACTGAAGCCCCTCTAAGTCCCGAAGAATGTCTGGCTTCCACCATGACGGTTCGTATTTCTTCTGTTTGATTGTTTGCAATCAGCAGGCAATTTCCGTCCCTTAGCTTGCGAGTGTATACAAAACGAGCATCTTCGGGATTGACAAACCATTCTACTGTTCCTGCAATCGGAAAATCTCCAAAACGATTGACAGCAAAAAAAAGAGTATCGGCTTTTTCTCCGGTTTGGAGTTCGATAATCGAAGGTTTTACACTCAACTGAACGGGAACCCTGCCGTAATCAAAACCGTCTTTCTGAGAAGCTGCAGCCACAATTTCCCTGATGCCCTGCGGATCCCAGTCGTCGTCGCTGCGCAGCAAATTGTACGTATTATAAATTGGTTTACCTTCGTACTCAAAGAGGTAAGCCTTCAAGACTTCCTGGTCTTCCATATCGACAGTCAGATAAGGCCGGTCTTCTTGAAACAGCACAGGCTGGTTGTTTAAACTTACATTGTATTGGTAACAGCGCATATTGTCTTTGGGATATTGAGTCCAACCCAAATAGAGGGAATCTCCGGTATTTCTGAAGCGACAGTCAATCAATGCTACCTGGCTGCCCACTTTGGTAAGGTATTGGGAATTTTGGGTAATCACGTTAAAGTCACAATTCAGAAAGGCGGCCCCGGTGCCATGAGTGCTCCAGAAAGGTTTGGAACTGTAAAAATCCAGGTCGCAATTCAGATAAACTCCATTACCACAAAGGGCATCATCGGTACTTTCGAAGTGACAGTCTTCAAAAAAGGCCCTTTTGCTGCCCACAAAGGGACAGGTGTTTAAGCGGCTGATAAAAGAACAATTGCTGGCATAGATTTTGTCGCTGTTGTTGCACAAAGCCAGCTGGGCCTGTGTTATGGCCGGAGAACGTTTTTCTCTGTTGAGCGAGGGTTTCAGAGGATACACCAGATCCACGTTGCAATAATTCCCCATGGTCAGGTTTTCGCAGCGGATGTTGTCTCCGTTGAAACGAAACAGGGTAAAGTTGCCCACAGCTCCTTGTGTCTGACCTCTGTTGCAGGCCAGTACAACATTTTGAGGATCTTTGCTTAAGCCGTAAAAATGCAGATTGCTTTCGTTAATTACCAAGCCGTAGGGGATTCCTCCATTTTCGCCGATCTTTTCTGTAGGATCGTTGGGATCGTCTATCCAATAAACATAAGGAGCAATATACAAAGTCATTGCCTCTTCGGCGCTACCTTGGCGGATGTCTTTGATTGCCTCGTTAAAAGAATTGTACACATAGGGATAGCGTTTGGCAATCCGATCGGGTAAATTGCCGTCAATGAAAAAAACCTTGTCTCCCAACAGGATTTTTTGGTTATTATAAAGGATATGATCAGCTTTGAAAACAACAGGATCCTCTTGATCAAGAGAAGAATAGGAGTATACAAATGGATTGTTGGGAATGTAAATCCACCAACTTAAAAAAATCGTGACCGCTGCTAATGAGATGAGGACAAACAGGCTGGACTTTTTCATTTTTCAGGAGTATTAAGGTTCGCAAATATAGTTACTTGTGTTTGGTTTGGCTTTGAATCAGACTGGTTTATAAGATTTTTTGTATTTATTGAAGCTATTTTCGGTTTAAGCCCAGGCCTTGGTTTAATAAATGTGATATTTTTTCGTTATTCCTTTATTAAAAGGCAAAAAGAGCTATTTTTGTCCTTCAATGCAAATATAATTTGAATGTAAATCAATAAGCATGAAATATCAAGCTTTTTTTCGTATAAGCCTGCTGGGGCTACTTTTTCTCCCGGGTTTTCAATTGTTTGCTCAAGTCAATTCATATCCTGTTCCGGACAGGGATACTATCCCGGCTTTTCCCGGAGCCGAAGGCGCAGGTAAATACACTACCGGAGGTGCCGGAGGAAAGGTATACATCGTTAACAAACTGGACGACGACGGAACAGAAGGAACTCTCAGATGGGCTTTGGAGCAAGAAGGCAAACGAACTGTCGTTTTTGCCGTAGATGGCACTATTTCGTTGAATCGTCACCTGGATATTAACAACGGCGATTTAACCATAGCCGGTCAGACTGCCCCCGGCCAGGGTATTTGCCTTAAGAATTATCCCTTGCAGATTTCGGCTGATAACGTGATTGTTCGTTATATCCGCACCAGAATGGGGGATGAGAGGGGAACTCAAAACGACGCTATGGGTGCCATGCGCCGAAAGAATATAATTATTGATCATTGCTCCATGAGTTGGAGTACCGATGAATGTGCCTCTTTTTACAATAATCAGAATTTCACCATGCAATGGTGTATTATAAGTGAAAGCCTGGCCAGTTTTGTGCACGAGAAGGGCGAACATGGCTACGGAGGTATTTGGGGCGGACAACCCGCTAGTTTCCATCACAATCTGATAGCTCATCACACCAGCCGTACTCCCCGCTTCAACGGTAGCCGACAAACCCGCAGGCCGCTGGACGAAAGAGTAGATTTCCGCAATAATGTGATTTACAACTGGGGCCCGGTCAATGGTGCTTACGCAGGAGAAGGCGGTTTGTACAATCTGGTTAATAATTATTATAAACCGGCCTACGCCACTGTTCAGAATAAAAAATTAATCAACCGTATTTTTGCACCCTGGGTGGGTAAGGTAAGTCCGGAATATCCCAAAGGCGTTACAGGAAAGTTTTATGTGTCAGGAAATTATTTTGACGACAGTTCTCCGGCTCTTGATCAGAAAAAAAAGTCTGTTTTGGCAGCCGTAAATCAGGACAACTGGTTGGGCATACATCCGCAAGAAGAATTCAAGGGAGAGCTGAGTGAATTGAAAGCAAAGGAGCCATTTGAAATGGTAGAAATCCCTACACAAAGCGCCCGGGAAGCCTATCTGGCCGTCCTGGAAGAAGCCGGTGCTTCATTCAGACGAGACGAGATTGATAGCCGCATAGTGGAAGAAACCCGCAGTGGCACTTGTATCGATCACCTGAACGGCGGTACAGGTATAGTGGACAGCCAAAGTCAGCTGGGTGGATGGCCAGAGCTTGAGTCTGCACCGGCTCCGGCAGATTCAGATGCCGACGGCATGCCCGATTTCTGGGAAAAGCTGAAAGGACTGAATTCCAATGATCCTGCTGATGGCAGTTTGTATCAGCTAAGCCCGTCCTATACAAACCTGGAAGTGTATATGAATTCTTTGGTTTACCGGCCTTGGGAAGATACCGCTTTGTCGGTGGATGAGCGTATAGAATTGCTGGTATGCGAAATGACTTTGGAAGAAAAATGTGCTCAGTTGCTCAATGGAGCACCGGGTATAGAACGTCTGGGCATTCTCCCTTACGACTGGTGGAGCGAAGCCTTACACGGCGTTGCCCGAAACGGCAGAGCAACCGTCTTTCCTCAGGCCATCGGCCTGGCAGCTACTTTCGACGAAGACTTGATTTTCAGAGTGGCCTCAGCCATTTCGGACGAAGCCCGCGCCAAATTCAATGCATCCCAGGCCATGGAACGTTACGAACAATACTCTGGTCTGACCTTTTGGACTCCCAACGTAAATATTTTTCGTGATCCCCGCTGGGGAAGGGGGCAGGAAACCTACGGCGAAGATCCTTACCTGACCTCCCGTATGGGTGTTGCCTTTGTTCGGGGCCTGCAAGGCGACAATCCCAACTACCTCAAGACAGCTGCCTGCGCCAAGCATTACGCCGTACATTCCGGTCCGGAAGCTTTGCGTCACGAATTTGATGCCCATCCTTCGGCCAGAGACTTTTACGAGACATATTTGCCTGCATTCGAAACTCTGGTGAAAGAATCCAAAGTAGAAGCCGTCATGGGAGCCTACAATCGGGTATATGGTTTACCGGCCTGCGGTAGTGCTTTGCTTCTGGATACTATCCTAAGGCAGAATTGGGGCTTCGAGGGCCATATCGTTTCGGATTGCGGAGCAATCAGAGATTTTTATACCACGCACAAAGTGGTGCAAACTCCCGAAGAAGCTGCCGCCATGGCGGCCAAAGCCGGTGTTAATGTCAATTGTGGTTCAGTTTACCGTCATTTAGGTGCTGCCCTGGAGCAAGGGCTGATCACAGAAGCTACCATAGATCATTTAATCCGCCCCTTATTGAGAACCAAAATCAAACTGGGATTCTTTGATCCCGATTGGGCCAATCCCTACAACAACATAGCTCCCGAAGTGGTTGAGTCGCCCGCTCACCTGGCATTGACCAGAGAGGCAGCCGGCAAATCCATAGTTTTGCTCAAAAACGACAAAGGGGTCTTGCCTTTGGATAAAAATATTCGCAGTCTGTACATTACCGGACCTCTGGCTGCCGATGCCAATGTTTTGCTGGGTAATTATTACGGTCTGAGTTCATCTCTTTCAACTTTTCTGGAAGGAATTGTGGCTAAACTGAATCCTGGCAGCAAATGCGATTACAAGCCCGGAATACTTATGGAAGGCGATAACCTGAATCCTATAGATTGGACAACGGGTGATGCCAAAAAAGCAGAGGCTATGGTCGTAGTTCTGGGGATCACTCCGCTCAAAGAAGGCGAGGAAGGGGAATCCATAGCTTCTGCCTACAAAGGCGATCGCCCGGATTTAAATTTGCCTAAAAATCAAGTGGACTACTTAAAAAAACTTCGTCATAACAACAAGAAGCCTATTATTGTGGTCCTGACGGGAGGCAGCCCCATTACTATGCCCGAAGTGGCTGAACTGGCCGATGCCGTTTTGTTTGTATGGTATCCGGGCCAGGAAGGAGGAAATGCCTTAGCTGACGTTTTGTTTGGAGACGTAAATCCTTCCGGCAGACTGCCGATAACTTTCCCCAAATCGGTAGATCAGTTGCCGCCATACGAAGACTATTCCATGAAGGAGAGGACCTATCGCTATATGACTCAGGATCCATTATATCCTTTTGGCTATGGTCTGAGTTACACCACTTTCGCTTACAAGGATGCTCAGCTGCAATCAACTACCGTCAAAAGAGGCCAGCCCCTGCGTATGGAAATCAGAGTTGAAAATACAGGTAAGTGTTCCGGAGAAGAAGTGCTGCAGTTTTATCTCAGTAAACCCGGAGCCGGAATCAGTGGCCCCTTTAGTTCGCTTATTGGTGTCAAACGAGTTAATCTTGAGCCTGGCCAGTCTCAGCTCCTGGAATTTGAAATCGGCCCTGAAGCCATGACCGCTATTGACGAAAATGGGAAAAAACAATTGCTCAGGGGAGATTACACCTTGAGTGTGACTGCAGCTGCTCCCGTTAAAAGAAGCGCGGAACTGGGAGTGAATAATCGTGTAGATTTGAATTTTCGATTAAAATAAACTATGAACCCACTATACCACGTTGGAAGGTATTCCCAACTCATGTACAGGTGTTTTTCCAAACCTCAACGTATAGGAGTGTTTCTAAAACAAATGATCAAAGAAATTGACCGCCTGGGTGTGAGCTCTCTTTTTATTACCCTGATTGTTTCTCTGTTTATGGGAGCTGTAATGACTGTACAGACTCAGAATAACATCGAAAACCCCATTTTGCCCGATTATACCGTAGGTCTGGTTACCCGCGATACTTTATTGCTGGAATTTTGCTCTATGGTTTTGTGTTTGTTCCTTTCGGGAAATATTGGGTCGAATATTGCTTCTCAAATTGGAACGATGAGAATTTCGGAACAAATTGATGCTATGGATATTATGGGAGTTAATTCAGCTAATTATATTATTTTACCCAAAATAGCGGCCGTAGTATTTTATGTTCCCATACTTGTAGTGTTCAGTATGTTTACCGGAATGTTTGGAGGATATCTGATTTCCGTATTTACCGATATTATTACAACTTCAAAATTTATTTATGGTATACAATATTGGTTTATAGAATGGTATGTGTATTATTCTCTGATCAAAGCGGCCGTTTTTGCCTTTATTATTGCCTCAGTATCGGCCTATTGGGGATATTATGTACGCGGAGGCACTCTGGAAGTAGGTAAGGCCAGTACCCGGGCTGTGGTCAGTTGCAGTGTGCTTATCTTGCTGGCTGATATGATTTTAACCCAATTATTATTGCTATGATCGAAGTCAGGGATGTAAGTAAATCTTTCGTTAGTGATGAGCGTGTATTAAAGCACATTAGCACGGAATTTCACAGCGGTAAAATTAACCAGATTATCGGGCAAAGCGGTTCGGGCAAAACAGTGTTGTTAAAGTGTATCGTAGGCCTTCATATTCCCGATTCGGGCGACATCCTTTACGACGGCAGAAGTTTTACCGCCATGACCAAAAAGGAAAAGATGCAACTGTGCAGCGAAATCGGTATGCTCTTTCAGGGCTCGGCTTTGTTTGATTCTTTGACAATATTGGAAAACGTAATGTTTCCCATGAAAATGTTTTCGGACAAAAACGATAAAGAGCAACAGAGCAGAGCCCGTTTTTGTCTCGAAAGAGTTGGTCTTAACGATGTTTTTGATATGTATCCCTCCGAATTGAGCGGAGGAATGCAAAAAAGAGCTGCGATTGCCCGGGCAATCTCGCTCAATCCCAAATATTTGTTTTGTGATGAACCCAATTCAGGCCTGGATCCCCTGAGCGCCATCAAAATTGACGAATTGATTGTTGAGTTGACCAAGGAATTTCAAATGACCACCATTATCAATACCCACGATTTAAATTCGGTCTTAAGCGTGGGTGAGCAAATTGTATTTATTCACAAGGGCGAAAAGGCCTGGGAGGGACCCAAAGAAAAACTATTTGTTTCGAATTGTTCCGAATTGAATGACTTTATTTTTGCCTCGGAAATGTTTCAAAAATTCAGAACCAACCTGGTCAGTGAACAAGCCGGGCATAGTTGAAAAATGTTATGAAAATTATCTCCTACAATCTGAATGGTATTCGCTCGGCTCTGAGCAAAGATTTAACAGCCTATTTGCAGGAAGAAGCTGCCGACGTGGTCTGTTTTCAGGAAACCAAAGCCCAACCCGACCAAATCGATTCTTCGGTATTTTGGGAAATCGGTTATCCCCATTGTTATTATCATTCAGCAGTAAAAAAAGGCTACAGCGGAGTCGCTATTTTGTCCAAACAAGAACCCGACAAAATTGTAGTGGGTATGGACAACCACAAATACGACAGCGAGGGCAGGGTGTTGAGGGCCGATTACGGCGATTTCAGTGTGCTTTGTGTTTATGTGCCCTCGGGCAGTATGGGCGATAGCAGGCAGGAATTCAAAATGGAATTTTTGTCCGATTTTATCCGTTTTGTCGGGGAACTTCGCAAAGAACGTCCCAATTTATTGATTTGCGGAGATTTCAACATTTGTCACAAGCCCATTGATATCAATCATCCCGAAAGACATCAAAAAGATTCCGGCTTTTTGCCCGAAGAAAGAGCCTGGATGGACGATTGGGCACAAAGCGGCCTGATTGACACGTTCAGACAGTTTGATCCTTCGCCCGAAAAATACACCTGGTGGAGTTTCAGGGCCGGTTCCAGGGCCAAAAACCTGGGCTGGAGAATCGATTATCACTGGATAAGCCGGGCACTTAAACCCAGGCTGAAAGAAGCTGCCATTCGTTCTGAGGCTGTGCATTCCGACCACTGCCCTGTGCTGGTGGAACTGGATCTGTAATTAAGATAATCCCATTAAAATTACTCAAGATTATGGCTGTTAACCGAGATACTTCTTCTGTTTTTCGCCTTGTGTTTTTTCTGGTAGCCTTGGCAATTATTGCTGTTTCTACCTGGTTTTCGAACAATCTGGGTAAAGAACTGGCCAGAGAAGAACAAAAGAAAATCGAGCTTTGGGCCGAAGCCATCAGGCTCTTAGCTCAGGAGCCCGAACCCGGCGAAGAGGATATTCGTTTTGATTACACCCTGACCCTTAAAGTGATCGAAGGCAACACCAACATTCCGGTAATTCTCACAGACGATAAAAACGAAATTCAAAGCTATGCCAATCTGAATTTGTCCAAAAAGAATCCCGAGGCCGACCTGGAGATAAAAGCAGCCCAATTAATACAAAAAAACAGATACATTCAGGTTAAGTTAGATGGAAACACATCGCAATACGTCTATTACGACGATTCCGATTTATTGAAAAAGCTCCGCTATTTCCCTTTTGTACAATTGGGAGTAATGTTTGTTTTTTTGGCCGTCACACTGGTGTCATTGACGGTATTCAAACGATCTGAGCAAAATCGCGTTTGGGTGGGTTTATCCAAAGAAACGGCTCACCAATTGGGGACACCGATTTCTTCGCTTTTGGCCTGGGTAGAATTGCTCAAACTCAAACAAATTGATCCGGCTCTGCTGACAGAAATGGAAAAAGACACTCAGCGACTGCGAACCATCGCCGAACGTTTTTCCAAAATAGGTTCCAGGCCCGATGCCGAATACCATGCACTGGCTCCCGTGCTGGAGAATGCAGTAAATTACCTCAGGGGACGAAGCTCCCAAAAGATTCGTTTCCAAACTCATTTCCCCAAAGAAGAGTTGTCGGTATTGCTGAATATTCCTTTGTTTGAATGGGTCATCGAGAATTTGTGCAAAAATTCCATCGATGCCATGAACGGCGAGGGACAAATTGACATTGTAGTTGCCGAAGGCAAAAAACAAGTATTTATCGATGTTTGCGACGACGGCAAAGGCATACCCAAAAAACATTTCAAAGCCATTTTCCGTCCCGGATTCACCACCAAGGCACGCGGCTGGGGCCTGGGCTTGTCGCTGGTGAAACGAATTGTCGAAGAATACCACAAAGGAAAAATCTTCGTCAAAAGCTCAGAACCCGGCAAAGGCGCCTGTATCCGCATAATATTGCGCAAAGAAATCAAAAACTGAGTTGGGCACCCAGGTAATACCTACGGCCCTGATAGTGAGAATAAGCTATAAGGCTTGAATAATCGGGTGAATAAAGGCAGGCTTTTTGGTTTTTTCGATTCAGTATGTTTCCCACAGTGGCAAAGAGTACCAGGCGGCGTTGATTTTTTCCAAAAACCACCTGGTTCAGGCTTAAATCCAACCTAAAATATGGTGTATACCTTTGAGAATTAAGAGCTCCGTATTGAGGTTCAAAGGCATAAGCTCCAGCAACGTAATGGCCGCTCTCAACAGGCGTATACCGTAAGCCCATTCTGTATACTCCGCTGCAGGAAAGGCTTAGCAAGTGTTTACCCGTATAGCTGCAATAAGCTTTCAGAAAGCAGGGCAGATCGTTTTCTGCCTTATACCGGCAGTTGTCTGCCTCGATGCTCGCTTTCAGCAAAGTGTAAGAGAAAGAAGCCCTAAATCTGCTCCATTCGTATTCCGCTGAGCATTCCAGCCCCAGGATCTCTCTTTGAAGGATTTTCATCTTGTATTCCGGGCCAAAATAGGAGGGTGACTTTTCCCGTTTGAGATAAGCAGCGGTCTGAATAAACAGCTGCTCTCCCTCGTAGGTATATTCTAGTGACATTTGTCGGGATGTTTGCAACGAGAAGCGGGTGTAGCGGTAAACAGGATAAAAGCAGGATTGATAGTTGCCGGCACTGATAAGAAAACTGTGTTCTTCATCAAATTTCTTTCTTAGGTTTAGCTGATACGAAAGGTAAGAGGGTAATTTTTCGGACAGAATTTTCTTTCTTAGTCCCAGCCCCAATGTTATTTGCCCGGGTAATTGCAGCTTGGCATAAAGTACAGCTTCGGGAATAAAGCAGGCGATGCTGGTATCTTGGTGCAACAAAGGCACAGAGTCGGACATGGAAAATGCATAGGCAGGTTTGTCTGTTTTGAAATCAAGAGATAAATATTCAGCCGCAAGGCCGGTTTGCAACAAAAGGAAATCCAGGGGTAGAAATTTAATATTCAGGGAAGTTTTCCATTCCTTTTCTTTTTGAACCGACTGCAAAATACCTAAGGCAAAATCAGATCGACTCAGATTATTACCCGAATTCAGTTCTACGTAATAACAGTCTTTGTGCCAGCCCAGGTTCAAAACATTGAATTGTCTAAGCTTTTGGGCTGTAGTGGCCACATTTTTGCCAAAAGCATAATCTTCGGCCCGAAAGCTCTCGCTAATGCCATAGGCATAAAGATTTATAAATAAAACATCCTTTTCCCATCTAAAATTCAGGCCGGCATCATCAGTTCGAAAAGATTTGATTTTGTTGCCTCCGGAATTGAAAAACAAATAGGGCTCCGAAAACTGATGATTGGCGTAGCCTTGAACAAAAGCCTCTTTGCCCAGCTTCTGTGCTCTGAACAGACCTGCATTGGCCATAGAAAAAGCCAGTTGTGTCTCGTTCTTTTCAATTTCGTTGCAAGTATTAATTTCTACCAGGCCGGACAGCGCGTTAGCCCTGCTCAGAGGCGGATTCCCTGCGTAGATAGTCATATCTCCGATCAATTCGGTATTGAAAAGGCTGAAATTACCCATGCCGCTCAGTTGAGTATTGCGGACCGGTGCCGTAATACTGATTCCGTTGAGCAGCACTTGACTTGCAGAGGCCGGGCTGCCTCGAAACTCCGGATTGGCATTCTCGGCAGTGTTGCTCGAAGCTGGTAAAAAACTTACAGCTTTGAGAGGATCTCCGTCGGAGACAGGAGAGAGGTAAATATCCATTTTGTCTACCTTTTGCAAAGAAAATGCTTCACTGAGCCTGGGATTATGTTCTATGAGGGCAGCATTCAACATTCGGTTGTCTTCCTGTAATTTAAACTCTAATAATGAGGAATAATTAAGGCCTTTCAAAGGGATGTTCAAAGCTTTGTATCCTACAAAAAAGAGAAACAGGCTGTCGTCTGTTGCCGTATCAGGTATTTCCAGGCTGAAGTAGCCTTGGGTATCGGAGTAGCAGCAACAATTCTGCTGATGTTTTAAACAAACAAGAACAGAAAACAGGCCATTCTCTTGAGAATCGCATACCCGGCCCTGGAGCAAAGAAGCCGCCTGAATCAGCATAGGGAAAAAGCAGGCAAGGCTCAGGATAATACGAAGTTTGACCATAAGGGAAATGTCATTAAGGCAGCAATCATAAACCAATACAGGCTGATATTGATACAGGCAATTAAAAAATAAAGTAAATACCAAAAGTCCTTCGCTGATATTTTATGGGCAAAAGGATGTTTGACAAAAACTTTGAAACATTCGTAAGAATTTCCAAACAAACGTTCTTCACCGATCAGATCTTCAAACACATAATAGCCGTCCGTACCCGGGAAAAACACATTCAGATTGCTCAGCAACTGAACCGTGTAATAATAAAATAAACAGGCTGTCAGCAAAGCGAGCAAATCGGGTTTGTGATAATGAGACAGAAAGTTGAGCAACAAAAGCGCAATCAAAACGTCCATAAAAATTCCGGCCAGACTGAGTTTTATTTTTCGCCATTTATTGTGCCACAACTGAACTTGTTCTATATGGGTATACATGACCGGAAAAACCAGAAACATCAGCCCCAGGCCCATGTGCTTGCTTTTTCCTCCATATCGCATGTAACAAAGATAATGGCCGGTTTCGTGGACAAACAGACAGGCAAAAATGCTCAGGACCAAAAGCAGAAAAAACCCCAGAACCGGGATATGAGTCATCCCGAAACCGGAAAATCGTAGTTCTGCGCCCGGCATCAGCCACAAAAAGCTGCTCAATACAACCATCATCAGGATGTAAAGAGGAAGCAAAGCTTTTTGCAGTTGTTCAGAAACAGCTATTTTATGCAAGAGGGTGTTGCTGAGCTCCAGGGAGCATAATTTGTAAAAACGTAAATTCCCCTTGCATTCCGCCATGAGTTTTAGTCCGCTGAGTTTACCGATTATGCCCAAAAAACGGACAAAGAGGAAGTAGGCTGTTATTTTGAAGCTGGAACTTTTTCCGGGGGCCTTACTAACATTATCCGAACTGATGAGCAGGCCTAGTTGGCGTGCTTTGCCTGTGAGTCCATCGAACAAGTCTTTTTCGATATGGTAGTCTGGCATCTGACGGCAGATTTCATCATAATCGTTGTCAAGGCTATAACAATGTAGAAATTTATACTCAGCTTCGGATAAACTCACCAAAGCACCGTTGTTGTCGTTTTTCAGGATTATTTCCGAAGCGTTTTGGTCAAAGACCAGGAAATCTTCGTTCCATTGCCAGTGCGCTTTTTCCATAATTTTTTTATTTGCCGACAAACATACTGAGTAAAGCACTTTCGTTGGGTTGTTGGAAGCCAAGGAGATCATTCAATGGCTGATCGAGGTAACCTCCAATGGCACAGCAGGCCAGTCCGTTGGTCACTGCAGACAAATGCAGATTCTGACAGAGAGCTCCCACGTCCATCAATACAAAACGCAAACCCCGGTCACCGTATTTGCAGGAACATCTGCTTAACACCCCTCCAAATACAAGGATGCCGGAAATCAAATCAAGATTCCAGGAACCCAGCACTGCTTCGGGAAAACATTTTTTCAATTGGCGAAAGAAGATCTTTTTAGACGCTGCAGACTGTACTAATTCTAAACTCTCTTCGTGGGGATTGTATACATAAATTCCTCTGGGCAGGCCAATGGTATTCAGATTAATATAATATAAATCTACCGGATAGAGGGCTCCGCCCGAAGGAATACTTCTGCGCGACAAATGGTGACTGTGTTTCTCGAAACGTTCGGTAATAAAATAGGAGCTGAGAAACAGGTTGGCAAGTTCTTCCAGCCGGATATGTTCCTGAAATGAACGGCTGCTTTTTCGTCTGATCTGGATGTTTCTTAATTCCAGGCTTTCTTCGTTAAATGAGGTGTTCAGCTTTACCCTTTTCGTCGTTCCCCTTTCCATTGTGTGAGTCACAATTTGTTGGCTGTAGTAGGGAATGTTCATAATGCTTTGAATCCGTTGGGCATTTTCCAGCTGATTAAAAGAAGTCATGGAGGAACTTTGCATAAAATCCAGTGCATATTGACTCAGTCCCTGGTCGTAAAAAAGATTGGCAACATCCATGGCTTCTACTTGAATTGCAGGATTCTGGGATCGTCGGGGTATAGTTTCAGCGCCTCGTCAAACAAAAGTCTGGCCTTTTCCATATTCTTGCTGCAATAATAATCCAGCAAATAATAATAGGCATCGTTTTTGCCCCAGGTTGGATCGTTGGGATTGTCGCTGTAGGTATCCTGGAGTGAAATAGCTTTAAGAAAGAGCTCTTCGAAGCGGGTCTTACCTCCGTAAACAGCCGGTGTATAATAATCTCGGATACCCATAGCCAGGTAGGCCCTAAGGTTTTGCGGATCCATATCGATTGCTGTTTGAGCGTATTTCTTGGCTTCTCCGCTCACAAAAGGAATTTTGATGGCTGCTGCAAAGGCGACGCTGTAGTTTTTGAGGATAGATAATAAAGCATAATCTTCCGATTCTTTGTTTTTAATTTTATTCAGACTGTGAAGAGCTTCTGACAATTCGATCCGGGCGGTTTTTTGAAATTCTTCGGCCGGATTTGATTGTGCACACAAGGATTTTTTGTACCGGGCATAGGCTGTCCAATAATTAATATAGCGATTGTTGGAACTTTTGTTCTCCAGAGGCAGAGCCTTGATAATTCGATCGATTTCTTCCATCCTGCCGGTTTTGAAATAATGAATAAATGCAGAGTCGATTTCTGTTTGCAGGTTTCGCGCCTGCAGAGGTAAAATAATTGCCAGCGTAGGCAGTAAAATAAATCTTTTCATAGGAATAGGTTTAAGGAAAAGGATGAGGATAAGCAGTGAATAAAGCCTGATTGTTGTTGAGGCAATAACCTAAAAAAGGCCAGTTGTGATTACCGGTAAGGAGAGACCAGCCGGGAGTTACAACTCGCAAAACTTTGTATTGTAGCTCTTCTGCGTCAAGTGGGCTGATATCTTTGTATATAAGGTGTTTAAGTCCTATTTTTCTAAGTTCTTCCGGATTGAAATCCCTGCATTTGTTGTCGGGATCTGCACGATAGATTTTTTCATCACCCGAATCAAAACGGGCAGCCTCTCTGAGTATGGGCGATATTTTTCTGAATTGGGGATACTGGTTGTAAAAATGAAAATGCTTGTCGAAGTCGTCAATTTTGTTGAGATCGGGTTCGTCCGGTAATAGTTGTTTTTCGCTCAGACTGATGGCATACTCAATGCCCTGATAGGCTTCCAGGCAGGCTTTTACCAGAGCCTGGGTTTTGCTGAAACGCGCCGCACAGCCCAGTGATTGATAATTTTTATTTTTATAGCGGAAATAGAGAAAGACCACCATACACTCCAGGGGAGAAAAAGCAGCCAGGTCAAAACTTTTAATTAGAACAGCCGGATTTTGAAAGAGCCTGCAAATCGTTTTGTTTTTATGGTAATGTTTAAGGATGAGTTCAGTTGTATATGAGCGATAAGGCAAGGCATCCTGGTGATACCAAAACAAAGCGAAAGCATGCCTTTCGGCACATTCCAGAAAACCGCTTACCAAAGCATCCCTGATTGATTTACCGGCTGCGGTGCCGGTAGAAGTAGTGCCGACCATATAATTATGAGGGCTGTTTATTTTGCTGAAATAGGGCATGTAAATACTAAATGCCGGCATCCAGAGCGACTCTCCTGTAATAAAATCGCAGCATTCAGTCCATTCAATCAGATCGTTCTCTCCCAAAGGATACACATTCAGATCACGAAGTCTTTTGTATTGTTCATCGGAATAATAGCGGAAGTATTCAGGGGCTAATACAGGCTCGCTTTTTGAAAGTTCAGAATAGCTGGTCGCGATGAAATCTTCTGAATCATAAGAAGCACAGGCATAACGTTCCAGAAATTCTCCCAGAGCTCCCCGGCTGCTTTGTGCTTCGTCAAAGGCAATAGAGCTGCCCTGTATCTCCTTGCGATGACAGTTCATCCAGTCCAGGTTTTTACCCGTTACCACAGTTTGCACCAGTCCGGCCGGCATGAAACGGCGGTTGGGGATTTTGATCATGGCCTCACTTAGCAGGCCCGCGGCAGTATTACAAATTGTTTTCATTCTCAGGTATTGAAGGGACTTAAGACTGAGCTTTTGAATAAAGGCGAAGCCGGATCTTTAAGAATTAAAGTTTCTTCGGTTTTGTATTGCAGAAAATCAATAGTATAGGATTTACCCATCAGATGAGTTGACAATTTGCCTTTGAAAGTCCAGAACCGTTCCAGTTCTGTCGTTATCATTTGCATACCGGCAAGGTAATGGCTGTAAGAGCGTATGTCTACGTCATGACAACGTTGTTTTTCTTCGGACAGTATAAATTCCGAATACAGAGCCAGACTGGACAAATTGACCGCCTTGCGTTTCATATAGCAGCTGAGCGAAGGTGTATTCATGGCCGGCACCACCAAAGGTCCTAAGGTAAGAGTGCTGGGAGAGAATTCGACATAGAGTATGGGTATCAAGCTTTTGTAGCTTCGGTACGAAAGATCCTGCAATAGCGAATAGTGGTCAAATACCGGGCTGATGGCCAGAATCAGTTGCAAACCCTGCACATTGCTGCTCTCATTTACAGATATAAAGTTGAGATCGAAATGTTCTGTTTTAAGATCGGTTTCCAAATGAGTATACACATCGTTGTTCCCGTAGAAACCAATTTTTTTAGTTTGTTTTTTACGTTCAAACTCTCTGTATATCAGATTGTTGCTTAATAAAAATTTCACAATCTCTGAAAACTCTGTTTTACTTACATTTTCCGACTGAAATTCTTCCAGGGAGGAGGCTCTGCGGAGGTGTTTCAAGACCTCAATTATTTTATGATTGGCCATACTTTGGATTTTTATCAGATTCCCATCGGAACGTTTGCAATAAATGGCATCTTTGCACTCCCAGATGTCCATATTTTGTATTTTGATTTTCATGGTTTTAAATATTTTGGCCTGTTTAGGAGAGCCGCTCAGAGCACTTGACCCCGAGCGCCTCTCCCCATACTAAGCCCTAATCAAAAACAACTGATTGGTAAAATCTAGAGGCTCTTGTTGATGCTTAAGCTTTCGCCAAGATCACCGGGAGTGGTTACCGTAGAGGTACCGCCACTGCCCGATCCTGTGCCGAAGCAACAAGAACAGCAACAAGTGCAGCAACACATTCCCGGAAGGTTGCGTTCAGTTAACATCAAAGGTGCGGAACGGTCTTCCACTACCTTCATAGTCATTTCAAGTGTTTTCATGATGTGTAGAGTTTTATGATAAGGCCTACTCTTTATTGGCTTTTCGGCTATCTCCAGGATTAATCCGATGCAAATAAAAAGCAAATAAAACATTAATCAAAATCAAAGACAGGGATTAACACAATAAAAACACAGATTTAACATTAAACCTGAAGGCACAAAAAAACCGGAGCGATAAACTCCGGTTAATATATTATTATATAATTAGTTATGCTACCAGTGTTGACAGTATCTCCGTCAAGCCCTGAGGATCGGGAGTGTAATAGTCTGCACCGATTTGTTTGCAAAATTCATTGTTCACCGGGGCTCCTCCTATGAATGTTATGGTTTGAGGGGAGGCCTGTTTGATGGCTTTGTTAATTTCATCCATGCTCACCATGGTGGTGGTCAACAGAGCCGACATGCCAACAAAAGCACCGGGATTGGCCTCTATGGCTTCGATAAATTTTTCGGCCGGAACGTCCACTCCCAGGTCTATCACCTCGAAGCCGCTGCCTTCGACCATCATGCTTACCAGATTTTTGCCTATGTCGTGCAAGTCGCCTTTGACAGTGCCGATAATAAATTTGCCTTTGCGTTTTACCGCTCCGGAATTAAAAAAAGGTTTCAGGTGATTCATGGCTGTACTCATTGCTCTGGCAGACATTAGTACCTGAGGCACGAAGACTTTGTTTTCCCTGAATTTAACCCCGATTTTTCCCATACCAATAATCAAGCCTTTGGTCAGGATGTCGTTGGGAGCGATGCCTTGTTCCAGGGCTTGTTTTGTATATTCATCAGCACCTTCCTGGCCTTTCATGTTGGGAGGGTAGGGCGAGGCCAGGTTTATTTTACCGTATTCGACGCAATAAGCGATTTTATCCAAAAGTTCTTCCATAGTGTTGTTATTATTGTAATGTTTAGTGACAGACTGCAAATTAAATCAATTTTCGGGGGCTTTACAAACGGTATTCCTGACGCAATTGTAGGGCCGTGGTAAATATCGTGTGAATTTTATCGTCGCTAACCTTATCGTCCATATTGATGCAACAAATACCCGTCAGCCAGGGATTGGCGGATTCTTTGACCAGTCTGCGTATATGCCCTTCGAGCGCCGCACAACTCATTGTATTGATACTGACCGGATCGAGGCGTATATTCATAAAAGTGGCCGGCAGATGATTGCGCAGGCAGGCCAGATCGCCTCCCCAACCTGCATCCAGAAAGTCGAGATGGGGAATCATTGCCATTTGGGCAGCGTGCCTGTGGGGGTCGGGGCCGCAATAATGCACACCGTAAGGCCGGTATTTCTTGCTCCATTCCACATCGAAGGGCAGCAGAAACTCTTCGTACTGTTCCTCCGAAATCATAGTATGCGAGCATTCCGAATGCAGGTAAACGGCCGGTGTTAAATTGATGACATTGCGATTTACCGAAATGGAATTGCTGCCGGTTTCTTTTTGGATAAAACAGAAAAAACGCTCTATCAGTTCGGCTATCTTTTTAAAATACAGCTTCACTTCTTCGGGCTGCAGGCAGAGATCCATCAAAATTTCTTCGCCTCTCAGGTCCATGGCCAGGTTCAGGATTCCTCCCCAGTTTACGTCGCCTTTTAAATAGCCGAAACGGCTTTTGAGTTCAGACATCAGTTTTTCGAGTCTCTTAAAAGCCTGACTGTTAAAGGTCGCATCCACATCAATGTTCAGATCGGTTCTTTGTGCCGGAATGACCTGGGGCGCGCTGTCGGCAAAAAAGCGAATTTCGCAGCCCAGCATTTCCGAAAGCAAATAGCCGGCTGCGTTGTGTACAGCACCAATCTGGGGCAAGTCCTTGTCGTGATCGCTGCCCAGGCCGTATTGCCCGAAGCGTTCGTACAATTCTTTTTCCATACGGCGTTCTGCTTCCACTCTTTTGAGCGGATGGTAAAAGAAATCTTCGTCAAAGTCGATTCCGCAGTGTTTATGCCACCAGGAGGGATGAAAAACAATTTCCACCGGGAGCATCTCGTTGCTGAAAGCGGGATTTTTGCTGAAAGTCATATAGTCTTTATGTTTGCTTCAAATGTACAGTTTTTTTGCCGGCCGCAAAGCCGGATGAGCAGCATACTGTCTTACCTGACCTGAATCTGCAGGCTGCCTTTTTGCGGTCCGCTCAGCCATTTAGCCTGAGAGGAGGGGCCAACCAGGTCGGTCGAATTGACTTTGTTCCGTACACCGGGTATTACGTCCAGCACAGCGATTCCACTTTGAGGAAGAGTGTACAACAGAACGTCGCGACCGTCACGGGGGGTATAAACGCCCAGGTAGCTGCCCGGCGTTCCGTTCCCTAGCCAGAGTTGAGCTTCTGTCGTTTGGAAATCTACCCATTTCCAGTCGTTGTAATAGCCTTTGAATTCCGGATAAATAAAGCTTTCGCCGGGGATGGGATCGTTGTATTCCTTGTCCCATACGTTGATTAGGGTGCCGTGCATACGGTTTTGCCACACCCGGTAGGGGCCTTTGCCCAAGAGGCGCATAGCCTGCATGTTTTCTTCGGGATAATCAAAGCAGATGCCTGCCAGTTCTGCCACGCCTTCGTATTGATATACGTAATCCACCCTTATTTCTTCCTCCTTGGTGATGGTCCAGCAAACACTGTTCAGGTTGCCAAAGTATTCTGTTTTTACAAGTATTTTGTCTTCTTGTTCTTCCACTTCGAAAGCCCTTAGTGTGGAGTTGCCCGAAATATCCTTGTAAATTCTTTCTTTGCTTTTGGCCAGTTTGTCGTCGTGGTTGTAAAATACATCCATAGACCGGTCACTGCGACGTGCGGCAACAAAACGCGGTCCTCCCTTAAGAGACAGCTTTTTGTCCCCTTTGTTGATCTGAATCAGATAGCCTGTTTTTGTGTCGAATTTCAGGCTTGTGGCTCCCGATTCAATGATCAGGATATCTCCTTCGCGGCTTTGTGATAAGGTAGCAAAGGATGCTTTTGTTTGTTCAGGCAGAGCAGCACTGATATAGTCCTGATCGCTTTTCCAGTACCAGCCCCAGGTGTAGATTTCTTCGCCCCGCGGATTGATGATGCTGACATACAAGACATCGGCTTCTTTCCAATTGGGCGGCAGGCTGAGCTGAAGTTCCCCGCTTTGGTGAGGTGCAAGCTTTGGGCCTGCTTGTTCGCCCTGGTTTATAATTTCGTGTCCGTCGTTTTTGTCAGCAGGTTTGGCAAAATTGGCCAGCGTCCATTTTATGCGGCAATCTTCCAGCGAAGTAAAATCGTAGCGGTTTTCTATGTTGAATTTTCCCGTAAAAGCTTCCGGATCAGCAATAAAGCTGTTTTGATCTTGTCTGAGAGCTTCCGTTCGGTCGGTACTGCTTATTGTCCTGCCCTGAGCCTTGATTTGAACGGGACACCAAACTTCGCGAACAGTAAAGAAGCTGCCTTCTTTCTCGTGATGAGGCCCTACGATACCGTCTGCACCGTAGTTACCCACATTGTCGATGCGACCGTTCTGGTCGGTACGCATCACGCCTTCGTCGGCAAACACCCAAAGAAAGGCTCCGGCGCAGCGGGGATGCTTGCGCATCATTTCCCAGTAATCCCATAATCCGGCTCCGTGGCCGCCGTCGTAGAGGCCGTGTAAAATTTCGGTAGGCATAAAGATTTCGGGTTTGCGCATGTATTCCTGCGATTCGCCGTAAGAACGGTAATGCATGGTTTCGAAGCCGCCGAAATTACCCTGAGGATGAAGCACCGGACGTTTTTGCGGATCCCAGGGATGGAATTCGCTGTCGAGCTCTGTATTCCAGCCTCCTTCGTTGCCGTTGGACCACCAGACGATGCTGGGATGGTTCAGGTCACGGGTGATCATTTCCTTCACCAGTTGTTTCCCCACCTCGGTGTCGTACTTGCCGTGCCAGCCACCGAGTTCGTTCATTACGTAAAGCCCCAGTTCATCGCAGGCTTCCAGAAAAACAGGATCGGGGGGATAATGCGACAGGCGGACGGCGTTCAGGTTCATTTCCTGCATAAGACGCACATCGGCGTAATTGTCTTCTTTGCTCAGGGTTCTGCCGGTTTCGGGCCGGAAACTGTGGCGGTTTACGCCCCTGATCATCACTTTTTGTCCGTTGATGTACAAACCGTCGCTTTCCCTGACTTCGATGGTTCTGAAGCCTATCCTTTGTTCTTTTACAATGTGAACTGCCTCCCCGTCTTTGAGCAGGCTGAATTGCACATCGTACAAGTTGGGCGTTTCGGCTGTCCAGGTTTTAATGTCCTTGAATTGCCCTCTGACAATAATCTTGTCTGAACCCGGCCTTAATTCGGCTTTGAGGGCTTTGCCGATGTTTTTACCTTCGCGGTCGCTCAATTGTGCTTCGACGCTGTATGCTCCTTCCAGGGCAGTGCTCAGAAATACTTCGGCGTAAAATGAGCCGTCGGCTTTGGCATCAATAGCTGTACGGTCAATGCTTAGTGCAGGCAGGGCCTGTATAAAAACCGGACGGAAAATACCTCCGAAATTCCAGTAGTCGGCTCTGCGTTCTGCCAGGTTAACACTGCTGTTTTCGGATTCTTTGCTTACGGTGACTTCCAGCAGATTTTCCTTGTCTCCGAAATAGACTCTGTCGCTGACATCAGCATAAAAACGGTAAAAACCGCCCTGATGCAGTTTGACAGCACGACGTTTGTTTATTTCTGCAGAACAGTCGGTCATCACTCCTTCAAAAACGAGGCGTATTATCCGTCCTTCCCATTCGGCCGGCAATTTGAACCGGGTTTTGTACAATCCTTTTTCGTTGGCTATGCCGGGAGGATTGGCTTTGCCGTAAAAAGGCATACCGTATTGATAGGTGCCAAAGCCCTGCAATTCCCAGCAGGAAGGCACTTTAATCTTGGTCCAGTTTCCGCTGTTCCGGCCATCGGTACACATAAAGTCCCATTCAACCGCATCCTCCGGACCCTGACCGGATAAATATAATTCGGCAGTTTGGAGAGGATCAAAACCGACTGTTGTGTTTTTTTTCTTAAAAGCTGAAGTGCTTGTTACACTACCACACAGCAAGAGTATAAAAGCGAACTGTAAAAGGTTTTTGGTATTCATAGGACGTAATGTATAGTGTTTAAAGGGATAGTATCAATAAAACAACCAGTCAATAGCTGTCTTTTCCATAAAACCGGCGTCTCTCGTACTAAAGGCTGTTTCGGCTTTGGAGAAACCCAGCACCAGGCAAAGGCCTTTTCCCAGGTTCAGGTCGTGCTCGCCGGCTTCGAAACGATACTGATGCACATTCACTGCAGGCAGGTTTTCTATCTCCATAGCGTTGGCAATTTTGATGTCCGCCTGGCCGTATTGATTGGCACTGGCATCGGTCTCCAGACGGGGAGCGGGCATGTAGTCTCCTTGTTTGAATGGTTTGAAATAAGCCACCCAAAGATCTACGGCTTCTTTGTTGACAAAACGCAGGCGGATGTTTTCGTTGAGTTGTTGCCGGCTGCTCATGCGTAAGCCCTTGAGTTGGCCGAACTCCGGAGCCAGACCTTTTATCCTGGAAGCCCGATCGCTGTACACGCTTGCTCCTTCCTGAAGCTGGTAAAATTCTGTGCGGGCAGGAGAAATTAGTTTGACCTCTGCCGGACTTAACACTTTTAAGTTCTCGGGGTTCTGATTGCCTGACTTGAGTTTTTGAATATTGGTGGCAAAACGGTCCAGTTCTTGTTCGAATTGAGGCAATAATTCTGTCCAGGTTTTGTTGACTCCATTGTTGCCGGTGACGGGGATGCGGCGCATGCCGGTTTGCATACTGTTGGCATAGAGATAGCTGTCGCGGGTGAGTGCTTCCAGTTTGCGGTAATGCTCCAGGCTGCTTTCCATCAAAGTGTAGGCTTTTTCCAGGTCGGAAATTTCCCCGGAATAGGAATACCTCAACACCAGCATTGAAGCTTCCAGCTTTTCGGTAAAGCAGTCCGTAAAAGCCTTATAGGCATGGATGTCGTTTTTGAGACGTTCAAATTCTTCTTTGTTTTGGCGCACACGGCTCACTTTGTCTATGGCTTCAACCGCTTTTCGGGCGTGTTCCCGTGTTTCTGCTATCAGTTGGGGAGGAGTTTCACCCACGTGAGCTTCTCCATGCCACTCGCGGTAGGCCCAAACTTCGAGTTTCTCGCCCTCGGGGCCGCAGGAATTGGCAAAATCGGGATAGACTGTCCAGCGGTTGGGGTTGACCAGCTGACTCATAAACATTCCCAGCAGGAAAGTTTGGCGGTTGCCTTCGGTAATGCCGAATTTGCGCAGCAATTTGGGCGATATTTCCCCGCTTTGCTCGTAGGCTTCCAAAATGTATTTACCCTGCTTGCCGCAGTCGTAAAGTTCGGAGAATAATCCTGACCAATAATCGGTTTCTTCGTCGCGATCGCGATCGGCCGACCAGGCATAACGGCCCCAGGACTGATACCAGATCCAGTCCCGGTCCATTTCGAGCAGGCGGCTGCCGTCTTTGGTTTTGTCTGCCGTATAAGGCCAGTCCCAGTACGAGGCCTGGGGATAGAGATGCAAACCGTTGGCTCCATGGGTATTGTGCATAGCCTGAATGCTCTTTTGTATAAAGTCGGGCGAACCGTAGCGGAAAGGTTCCAGGTTGGCCAGAATGTGCACATTGGAAATATGTACAGATCCCAGGGCGCTGAGTGCCTGATGTGTGGCTGTCCAGGGGCCTCTGGGCTGGTAGGTGCACAGGGATTCACCGTTGTATTTGTTCATGGTGTAGAGATTCTTGTAAATGGGCAAGGCCGCATCCATGACCATTTTGGCGTTGGTGTCGTGCGCCCTGAGCACAATGGGCGGTTCCTGCTCCAAACCAAGGGCTTTCAGCCCGTCCTGCACGCCGGGAATGATGGTTTTGGTAAACCATTCCACATCGTCTTCGTGGGTATTCATGGCTTCGCCCAGACAAGCCAGTAAACCCACGTTGGGGTATTTCTCAATAAAGGCGGCAACCGATTTACGGGTATAATCCGATAATAAAGGAGTAATTTCAACTTTGCGGTTTTGGGTGGGAATATTGTGATAATCTGCAAAGGGTTGAGATACAATAATATTGTAAAACATCTGAATTACCCAAATGCCGCGCTTGTTGGCTTCCTGAGTAAGAAATCCGAACATTTCTTCGTTCCGTTTGAAATCTTCTTCACTCACTTCCAAGGCATAAGGATAATCGGGTAATTTCACCAACGAAGCAAAGGGATGTCCGTTCCAGAGATAGACAGAATTCATGCGATTTTCCACCAGCATGTCCAGATACTTGATCCAGAGCTCTTTGTCGTAGAACCAGGGGAAGAGTTCCTGGGTGTAGGGGTATTCGTAGACCTTACGGCCCGGCAGCAGATACATTTTTTGCATACCTATACAAGTACCTCTTAATACCATGTCGGGAGCATCAGAAAAATCGAGTTTTTTTGGCAATCGTCCGTTTGCTTTCAAACGATCGATCAATTCCATACATCCGTAAAGCAAACCACTTTCGTCGGCTCCGCAGACCACTATTTTATCTTCGTCGGCCAGAATTCTGAACGATTCTTTGCCTTCGATAGGTTCTATGGTAATACCCTGTTCCTGCAATCTCTGTTGAAAAGACAGATCGTTTTGGCAGCCGAGAAATATTTTGGTCGCCTTGCCGGCAGCATCCTCATCAACAATAGTATAGCTACTGGAGACCAAGCTATTGCCTAATCTTTCTTTTGCGTAATTGCTTCTGGGAGAATCCGACTCTGTCATTAGCAATTGGACTTTGGGCTGACAGGCAGAAAACAGAAATAGCAAAGCAAAACTCAAGAGGTAGAATGGAGTTTTCATGAAGAAAAGGTTTAAACGTTTTAGAATTACAAAAGTAGGATTAATTCATTATCGTAAAACTAAAAAAATCAAAAAGTTGCGCTGTGAAGCAGTCCATAAAAAAAAAGAAAGTTCGATTCAGCCACGATCAAAACAGCTGTAAATTTGTTGAATATTTTCTATTGAATTACAATTAATGTATGTGTTTGCTGATTTTTAAGGCTATAGACAGTATCGTTTTATATGTTATAGATTTTCAAAACTAATTTTTATCTCTTGCCCGGAATACCTTAGGCTGATAGTCTTTTGGATTTCTGTATCGATGCCGGCAGGACATTCCGGACTGACCAAAACAAATTCAAACTGCCTTTGGACGGGCCCGGGACGATAGGAACCTTCGGCAGCCGAAATCGACAAGCTTTGTTGGGCATCGTTGTAGTGGAAGGCTATCCTGTCGTAGTTCCCCTTTTCGTAATCGTAGTTGCTTCCGGCGTCTTCGTACAAGCTGGCTTGGCCGTCTTGTCCGCTAAAAATATAAAAACGCAGCACTTCTTGCTTTTCTCCGCTGTGTTGAATAAGCTTGCCTGTGGGAAGTATGCTTCCTGCAGGCACAAAAACCGGCATGCGTTCGTAGGGGGCTTCCACCTGACACTCCTGTCCTCCGGGATAATACTTGCCGCTATAGAGATCGTACCAACCGGCGTTTTGCGGGAAATAAACTTTGCGGCTGCGGGCCTGGTATTCGTACACCGGGCAGACCATCAAGTCTGAACCAAACATATATTGGTCACCAATATCCATAACGCGGCCATCGTTTGCGAAATCCATCATTAAGGGACGCATAATGGTGTAATCGTCCAGATAGCAGCGCCCGGCCATCGTGTAAATGTAGGGAAGCAGGCGGTAACGCAGTTCCGTGTAATATTTCATAGCCTGGTAAGCCGGGTGCTCTTCGGGAGCAATATGCCAGATTTCACGATATGGATATTGACCGTGGCTGCGAAACAAAGGCACAAAAGCCCCGAACTGATGCCAACGTACATTAAGCTCCCGCCATTCCTCCAGGTCTTCCGATCCTTCGCGGGCTTTTTCGTAGCGTTTTTCCACACAAAAACCTCCGTTGTCCATGGTCCAGTAGGGATTGCCCGAAATGGAAAAATTTTGTCCGGCACTGATCTGAGCCTTCATATCTTCCCAGCGCGTACCGATGTCGCCGCTCCAGACGGCCGCCGCGTAGCGTTGTGAGCCGGCGTAGCCCGAGCGGGTCAGGATAAAAACCCTGTTGCTGTCGTTTGCCGAGCGTTGGCCTTCGTAAATGCCTTTGGCATTCATCAGCCCATAAGCATTGAAGTTCAAAGCCGAGGGGCCCAAAGCCGTCGGGTGCATCAGTTGTTTGCGGTAATCCATATCGGCATTGGACAAAATGTCCGGCTCCGACGCATCCATCCACCAGGCATCGAAGCCTTTGACGTAGAGGTGCTCCTGCATTTGTTCCCAAAACAGTTCCCGGGCACCCGGACTGAAAGCGTCGTAGAAGGAACCGATGTAGCCACGGCCTATCCAGTCGCGAATGCTGTCCCCGACAGCCAGGGGATAGATCCAGCCTTTTTGTTCGAATTCCTCGTAATGTTCAGTATTGATATAAAATTTTGGCCAGACCGAAATCATTATACGGGCATTCAGGTCGTGGACATCCCTTACCATTTGTTCCGGATCGGGAAAGCGCTCTGCATCGAATTCATGGCTGCCCCAGGCATTTTCTTGCCAATACGACCAATCCTGCACGATGTTGTCGATGGGAATCTGTCTGCGTCTGAATTCGCGGAGGACAGACAAAAGCTCGTCCTGGGTTTTGTAGCGCTCCCGGCTCTGCCAAAAGCCCATTGCCCATTTGGGCATAATCTGTGCCTTGCCGGTAAGTCTGCGGTAGCCGCTCACGACTTCGTCGGCATTTTTGCCCCTGATGACATAATAATCCATCTGTTTGCCCATTTCTGACCAAAAAGAAATTTTGCCTTCTTCTTCGCCAGGCAAAGGACTCAGGGCTTTGAGTCCGATGTAGGAACTGCCTCCGTCGGCTTGCCATTCCATCCTGAGCTTGTGTTTCCGGCCGGCCTGCAGAGGATAGGAGAACTTGCAGGTGTTGGGATTCCAGGCAGTGCGCCAACGTTCAGGCACCACCAGCGTATCGTCGAGGTAAAGTTTGACGTAACCCGCGTAATAGAGTGCAAAACGAAACAGTCCTGTGGTATCGGCTTCGATGAATCCTTCCCAGTTTACTTGCGCATTTTGCAGCGGGAAAGCCTGGGGGAAAAGTTTTAGAGAGTTCAAATCCTGGTAGTCGATGGTTTTTTCGACACGTTCCAGTTCTTTTTTTCGGCCCGGATTGGAATAAAAGGCCGTCAGCCCGCCTTCATTACCGTACTTGTCGAACAGCCTGAATTGGTCCAGGTTGGCAAATTCCCGTGGATCGCCCCATTTGCTGTAGGAATTGTTGTCCCAGAGCAGGCCGTAGTTTTTGCTGGAAACCACAAAAGGCACCGAGACCTTGGTGTTGTACTGATACAGGGATTCGTGTTTGTTTTTGTAATTGAATTCGTCCGACTGTTGCTGGCCCAGGCCGAAAAATGCTTCGTCCTGAGGCGACTCGAACACCTGTCTGAACGAATAAGCTCGGCTGCCTTCGTATTCGAACGGACTAAAGCTTTTACCCCCGCCGACTTGTTCCCGCAAAAACACAGAACCATGCAAGTCGCTGAAACTAAGCTCTCCGCTACTCAACAATACCGTGGCTCTCAGGGCGGCCGTTTGCAGCACTACGCTGTCTCCGCTACGAAACACCTGCCATTGAACGGATTGCCTGAACGATTTGTCCTGCCAGTTACACATCAGTCCGCTTTTCAGGCTGATTTTTTGGTCGGGGCTGGCTATCACTCTGATTATGTCGTCGTTGACTACCTGTAAATAGAGGCTGCCGGTGGTGGTTTTCCCTTTGTCGGGTTGAATAAGCACTCCGTTTTCGCTGACACGGAAACAGGGCCCGGAACAAGCCGAAAACAGCAAAGCGAGGGGCAGAATCAGAAACCTAAACCTAAACCTAAACTTAGATCCAATCCCAGACCCGGACTGAAATCCTAAGGAACGAGTGTCCATGATGTAATCACTTATAATGACGGTAAAATTCCACAACAACTTCGATGCTTTGCAGCCAAAGATCCAAAGGATAATTTTCGTTGGGGGAATGGATCGCATCCGATTCCAGGCCGAAACCCATCAGGATGCTTTTGATGCCTAATACTTTTTCGAAGGTGGCAATGACGGGAATGCTGCCCCCGCGCCTCAGGGCCAGCGGACGTTTGTCGAACACTTTGTGATAGGCAGCCTCCGCCGCTTTGTAAGCCGGCAGATCCAAAGAGCAGACGTAAGGATTGCCCCCGTGCTTGAAGCGAACTTCTACGTTAACTTCGGGTGGAGCCAGTTGCCTGAGGTAGCTTTCGAAGAGCCGGCCAATTTCCTGATAATCCTGATCCGGCACCAGGCGGGTAGAAATTTTGGCAAAAGCCTTGGAGGGCAGTACCGTTTTTACTCCTTCGCCGGTGTAGCCTCCCCAGATGCCGCAAACATCCAAAGTGGGCCGAATGCCGGTGCGTTCAATGGTAGAATAGCCTTTTTCTCCTTTGAGACCCGGAGCTCCCACCGATTTGCGATAGGCTTCGTCATCCTGAGGCACGGCGGCCATCATGGCTTTTTCTTCGGCCGAAACTTCCTGTATCTTGTCGTAAAAGCCTGGAATGGTGATTTTGCCCTCGGCATCTATAAGGCGGGAAATCATTACGGACAGTTCCTGGATAGGGTTGGGCACAGCTCCGCCAAAGATGCCGGAATGCAAATCGCGGGCAGCCCCGGTCACTTCCACTTCCCAATAGGCTATGCCCCTGAGCCCGGTGGTGATGGAGGGAGTGTCGGCTCCCAGCATGCTGGTGTCGGAAACCAGGATCACATCGGCTTTGAGTAAGTCTTTGTGGTTATGGCAGAATTCCTCCAGATGGATGGAACCAATTTCTTCTTCGCCTTCGAGCAGAAATTTCACGTTGCAAGCCAGGAGATTATTTTCGAGAGCCAATTGAAAGGCTTTGACCTGTATCATAGATTGCCCTTTGTCGTCGTCGGCGCCCCGGCCTTTGATCAAGCCCTCTTCGATACGAGGCTCAAAAGGAGGGGTGGTCCATAATTCCAAAGGATCTTCTGGCATCACGTCGTAATGGCCGTACACAAGTACCGTGTGAGCCTTGGGATCAATTATCTTTTCTCCGTATACTATGGGATTGCCTTTGGTTTGAAAAACCTCGGCTTTGTCCACTCCCGAAGAAAGCAAAATCTCTTTCCAACGTTGGGCACAATCTTGCATATCCTGTAAATGAGCTTGTTGTCCGCTCACCGAAGGAATGCGCATCAGGCTGAACAATTCTTCGAGGAATTGTGTTTGTCCGCATTGAATAAGGTCTTTTATCTTCATGTATGTAAGCTTTTAGTTAGTAAGCAGTTGTTTCATTTCTTTGGCCAGAAACTGCACTTTGGGGCCAACAATCAATTGAATGGTGTTCTTGCCGGGCCGGATGATGCCTGCAATAGCA
>JAQUTN010000042.1 GCA_028694375.1 Bacteroidales bacterium | reverse complement strand
TTATGTATGCAGGCTTCTGTGTTTGATATAACCGAACGAAAAGCCTGGGAAAAGCAATTGATCCTGGCCAAAGAAAAAGCCGAAGAAAACAATCGCCTCAAAACCGCTTTTCTATCCAATATCAGCCATGAAATCCGTACGCCTATGAACGGCATATTGGGATTCTTAAATTTATTGAATAACACTGAACTTTCGGAGAGCCAAAAGGAAGAATACCTGCAGTCGGTTCATAAAAGCGGTAAAAGGTTGATTGAAACCCTGGACGATATAATCGAAATTTCAAGAATTGAGTCAGGAGAACTGGAAATCAAAGAAAACGAAACCGACATCAACGAAACTATTCAATTCCTAAAAGAGTTGTATAAACCTCTGGCTTTGGAAAAGAACCTTCAGTTTAGAATCAATAAAAACCCGGAAAGTGCTGCTTTGCGCTTTATCACAGACAGCTATCGTTTACGCAGCATACTAGGCAATTTGATAAAAAATGCCATCAAATACACAGAAAAGGGCAGTATTGAACTGGGAGCTCAGATTGAGGAAAATCTGGTTCACTTTTTTGTCAAAGATACCGGCAAGGGCATTCCGGTAGATCGTTTAGATGCAATTTTTGACCGCTTTGTGCAGGCCGATCTGAATTTAACCCGTGAACACGAGGGCGCCGGATTAGGTTTATCTATTGCCAAAGCATACGTGGAGCAACTGGGTGGCAAGATCCGGGTAAAAAGCAAAGAAAAAGAGGGCAGCACCTTCAGCTTTAGCATTCCTTATAAAACACTGGCAAAAAAAGGCATTGAATCTTCCTGATGGAATAGGATTTTGCTTATCATCAATGTCGAAACAAGGCCGTGCACTGTTCTTCATTTAACGATATAATTAAAACAGCTTCTAAATTTTAATATCTTTGTTGACTGTTTAAGATTTAATTGTAGTACAGAGGTAGTATACAATGAAAGTACTTTTACAGAGATACTTTGTTTTATAGTGAGAATAAGATACCCCGGTTTATGAACACTTTGTACATTTTAGCAGCGATTGTCGCAGGAGGAGTTGTCGCCTGGATTATTTCGGTCTTGAGCTTGAAATCCAGGACCGTGCCCAAAGTTCAGATGGAAGAGCTGAACAAGCTTACTCAGGAGAGCAAAACGGCTTTGCTTATTGAGCAGGAAAAGAATAAAAACCTGACTGCTCAGCTGGAAACAGCCCGAGAACAAGCAATGGCACTAAATACTTCCATCGGCGATCTTACCAAAACAACGGCTGAATATACAGCCAGGCTGAATTCGGCTCAGGAGAACCTAAAAGAAAAAAACCTTGATCTGGAAAAAGCCAAAGAAGAACTCAGGCAAAAAACCGAAGAATTCAACAACGCCAACAAGAGTCTGGCCGAATTCAGAGCTAATAATTTGGCTCTGAACGAAAAACTGGAAACCCAAAAAAAAGAAATCGAAGAATTGGCCAAAAAATTCAACACCGAGTTCGAAAATATTGCCAATAAGATACTGGAAGAAAAAACACAGAAATTTACTACCCAAAACCAGAGCAACCTGGAGCAAATTCTTAAACCACTGGGCGAAAACATTGATCAGTTCAGAAAAAAAGTAGAAGAGGTTTACGATAAAGAATCAAAAGAACGTTTTTCGCTGGGCAGAGAAGTTAAGAATTTGATGGAACTAAACCAACAGATTAGCAAGGAAGCCACCAATTTGACCAATGCTCTGAAAGGCAGTTCCAAAACTCAGGGCGATTGGGGGCAAATGATTCTGGAAAATATTCTGGAAAAATCGGGACTGGTCAAAGACCGGGAATATTTTGTGCAGGAATTTCTCAAAGACCGGGACGGCAACTACCTCAAAAACGAACAGGGAAACAAAATGCAACCCGACGTGATTGTTGCTTATCCCGACGACCGAAAAATCATCATCGACTCCAAAGTGTCGCTCACGGCCTACACCCGCTATGTGGCAGCCGATGATCCCGCTGAGCAGCAAAAAGCCCTGAAGGAGCACCTCGCTTCGCTGAAGAAACACATTGATGAACTCAGCGTAAAATCTTATCAGGATTACGCCGCCTCGCTTGATTTTGTTATGATGTTTGTGCCCAACGAGCCTGCCTTTATGGTGGCCATGCAGCAGGATGCGGAAATCTGGAATTATGCCTACCAAAAACGCATCCTCCTGATCAGCCCTACCAACCTGATTGCAGCCCTCAAGCTGATCGTGGATTTATGGAAGAGGGAATACCAGAATCAAAATGCCCAGGCCATTGCCGAAAGAGGCAAATTGCTTTACGAGAAATTCGTGGGTTTTGTCGACGATCTTTCCAGTCTGGGCGGTCTCCTAGATAAGGCCCGCAGCAGCTACTCCGAGGCCTTCGACAAACTAAAATCCGGCAGAGGCAACCTCATCAGCCAAGCCGACAAACTCATGAGTCTGGGCGTCAAAGCCAAAAAGAACCTGCCCAACTCTTTGGTAAGCGAGGCACTGATGGAGGAGGGGGAAGAGGAAAGAAGTGAAGTGAAGACTAATCAAACCTGATGAACATCCTCGAGAAATTGAGAGTCATTTTTTCGAATTGTCCAATCAAGTCCTGGCCAATGTTGCCGTATACATTTTCGTTGTCTTTGATTTTTTCTCTGAGCAGGTGAATGTCTTTGAGAATGACGCTGCGGCCGCTGATGTTGAAGGTGTCGGTTATTACGTAGGCCTCAAAGTCTTTTTTGCCGCCGGCACCGCCGAAGGAAATGCTGTCCGTGCTGTAGCTGTTTTCGATGTCGGATTTATTGTCAAGGTAATAGGCTTGATAGAGTAGGGTGTTGTCGGCTCCGGTGTCGAAGCTGTAATGTTTGCCTTCGATGCAGATCAGCGGCGTGAGGCCTCTCATGGCCAGGTTGGAGTCGCCTCTGAAGCGGCTTTGCTTTTGGGGCACAATGAACCAATTGTCGCTGGTAATCTGGATCTCACCCAGGGCCTCCATCACCGGAAAGCCCAAAATGCCATGTATCTGGTAATCGAGCTGGGCGAAGCTCAGTGTGCTGTCTTCCATCACCAAAAATACGGCATTGTGGATATAAATATTACCCAGTTGCATTGTCGGACAATAAGCCAGGCTGGCATTGACTTTGTCGCCGGTAATGGTGCCCACCTTAATTTCTGCGGGTACGATGGTCATCTTAAATTTTTTGGCCGTCGACAGGGTAACAGTCGATAAATTGGCTCCGGTATCAAAAATAAAAGAGAGGCTGTCTGCTCCGTTGTTGATTTTTAAATTGCTGAGACCTATTTTGTCTTTTTCTATCTTAACGCGGTTGTTTTCGCTGATGACTATTCTTTGCTCAGGCACCTTTTCCAGTGCTTTCCAAAGTGTCAGGCTGTTGTTGGTTTCGGCCAGCTGATCTTCGTTGAGTATATGTGAAAATGAATTCAGTACAATTTCCAGCGCTTCTTTTGCTCCCCGGTAATCGTAGAGCTTGATGGAGTTGTCGGCCCGGAGCTGATAAAGTTGGAGTAGCACCGAATCGGACAGGACATTGCCTGTGGCAGACATTGCGGAATTTTTATGTTCTTTTTCGGGGCTGGAATTAGTGACTGTTTTGATCAATTTTCCATCTACCGGGTTTTGGACCGCCTTGTTCAGTCTTGCAGGAGCGTTTTTACGGCCTGTTTTTATCAATTTATCAATTTTTTTGTTCGAGGCAGCCGGCCTGTTGAAGGCATTGTCCAGTACGACCTCTGTGAGCAGCCGCTCTGTGGAATTCAGCTTCCTTTTATACTGTTTATAAAGTCTTAGGGCCTGAAAGAAATGGTCTTGCCCAAGGTATCGATTTATTTCGACGAAGGCTGGCAATTCTTCGGCCTGATTGCTACTGCTGACTGAATTATTGCTGTTTGTGCTTGTGCTCTTGCTGTTTACGCTGGTGCTGTTGCTTTGAATGCTTTGGCTGTTGTTGCTGTTTGCGATCAGTGTTTTGCTCTTGTTGTTTTCCGGCCCGGAATGTACGTTTTGTGCGGAGGCCGTAATTAGCCATAACCCTGTCAATAGCAATATTAATATATTTTTAGTCATGGTTTATGGTCGAAAAATTGAAAGTCATAATTGTGAAACCAGAACTCTGAGTTCTAAAATCTGATTCTTATTTCTGAACTAAGAGAAGGCTCAAAGATACGAAAAACTACCATCCAAAAGAGGAGCTCGCAGTTGGTTCTTTTGATCTGTCGAAAACCCAATTTGGAAACCGGTTTGAAATACCTCCGGGAGCATACTCCTGTGTTTCAATAAGAATAAGGATATTGTATGTCAGCTGAGCTATTTAATCCAAGCCAGAATAATACCCTTAAGTGCTGAACTCAGTCAGCAAGGTTTGAAACAGGAGGAACAAATAGTATATTTGCTCTCAGATTTCATTCCGGCAAAACATGAACATTCAGGATACCTATCAAAAAACACTTTTATTTGCGGCCAGGCAACATCAATCCATCGGGCAAACAATTCCCGGCACAGATTTGCCTTATATTATTCATTTGAGCAATGTGGCTATGGAGTTAATTATAGCTGCCGGACATTCAGAGGATATTAATCTTGAATTTGCCCTGCCCGTGGCCTTATTGCACGATGTCATCGAAGATACGCCTATCAAAGTCGAAGATATTATTGATGAATACGGAAACGAAATTGCCCTGGGCGTATTAGCCCTGAGCAAAAACAAATCTTTGCCAAATGCCCTTCAATTGCCTGACAGTCTGAAAAGAATCAAACAACAACGATCAGAAATAGCTTGCGTCAAACTAGCCGACAGAATTACCAATTTGCAGGCCCCGCCAAGCATCTGGTCAAGAGAAAAGATAGCCGACTACTACCAGGAATCCCTATTAATTAAAGAGAAACTTAAAGGCAGCAATGCCTTTCTGGAATCAAGGTTGGAAAACAAATTAGTTGAATACAGCTCTTATTTTTAATGTATTAAAAAAAACCATGGTATTTGTTTTATGATTACAAATAAATATGCCATATCTACATCAGTTTTACCAATAGAATCGATTCGGGAGCGAGATGTTGATTTAATATTATTAGAAGAATTTTCTTGTAATGAATCCTTTTGTGAGTGGTTTGTTCAAGAAATTGGACTACCACCTGTAAAAGAGAAAATTGGAGTATGGAGAAGCATTTCAGACTTTGGTTTAGGCGAAACAGATTTGCTTTTGTCATACCAATCAGAAGAAAATAAAGTTTTTGTGTTGATAGGAAACAAGTTAAATACCTCTTTTCAAGAAGAACAGTTCAATCGTTATTTAAAACGCGCTACAAATTACATTCTTAATAAGACCTGTGATATTGCCTGTACTGTATTGATTGCGCCTGAATATTATTGTGAGAATCAGCATTTCTTTGAAAATTACATTAGTTATGAAAGTATCGCACATCAATTTGAACTATCTGGGACAAACAGAAGTCTTTTCAAAAAAGAATTATTACAAATTGCCTCAGAAAAATTACGTAGAGGATATCAGCCAATAAATTCGGAACCTGTGCAGCGTTTTTGGCATTCCTATTATAATTACAAAGAAAAGTATCATCCTTCTTTAAAAATGAAAAAACCCGGAATTGTTCCTCATGAAAGCGATTGGCCTATGCTCTTTGACGAGAGGATGAAAGATATTATCTTATACCATAAATTAGCTCAAGGGAATGTTGATGCCACGTTTAGAAATTATTCTGAAGAAAAAGAATTGTATTTGAAAAAGCGTTTACACCCAGATTGGAAGATAGTAAAACACAATAAAAGTTTTTCTGTTCGTGTTTTTTCCGGAAAAATTGACAGAACAAAAGATTTTGATTCACAGGTTGATTTTGTGGAAAATGGATTAATTAATCTGGAAAAATTAAGAGATTGGATTTTGGGGTTGGAATAGTTTTTAATACTTTTTGTCAATGAATTATATAATTGAAATTTAGCACCTAATGAATAGAAAACTTTGGTCATATGAAGAGTTAGTACTTGCATTTAACCTTTATCTTAAACTCCCTTTTGGAAAGATGCATAAGAGTAATCCTGATATTATGAAACTTGCAGATTTGCTTAACAGAACATCAAGTTCTATTGCAATGAGATTGGTAAATTTTGCAAGCATTGACCCATATCATCAAAAAAGAGGTGTGTCTGGATTGTCTGGAGGAGTGAAACAATGTCAGCCCATTTGGGATGAATTCATTAATAATCGGGATGAATTATTTTTTGAAAGTGAGAAAATCTTAGCGAGATTTGAGAATCAGACAATTGAAAATAAGTACTCTACTATTTTGTATGATATAAATACTATAGGAGAAGAAAAGAATCGTGAAGTTAAAACACGTGTAAATCAGAATGTTTTTCGGCAAATTATCCTAAATATATATACTACAAAATGTGCAATTTCAGGGATTAATATTCCAGATTTGTTAAATGCAAGCCATATAATTCCATGGTCAAAAAATGAAAACGAAAGATTAAATCCATCAAATGGCATTTGTCTCTCCAAATTGTATGATGCTGCATTTGATAAAGGTCTTATTGGCATAAAAACAGATTTTTCTATTATTCTTTCTTCAAAATTAAAAGAGCATAGAAAAGATTCTTATTTTGAAAAACAATTCGGATTTCTTGAATCCTGTAAACTAAAGCTTCCAGAGCGCTATCAACCTAAGAAAGAGTTTTTAGAGTATCATTTAGATACAATTTTTCAATCATAAAACCGGCGTCTGGTGCTGACCAGCCGAAATACCAAAGAAAAATCGCAGATAATTGATCTTCAATTATCTGCGATTTTATTTCGGTGATCCGCCTGGGGTTCGAACCCAGGACCCCATCCTTAAAAGGGATGTGCTCTACCAGCTGAGCTAGCGAATCTGACCTTGAGTTGCTTTCTTAAAAAGCGGTGCAAAGATAATGCTTCCATTTAAAACCACAAAACAAATCGAAACAATTCTCTGGATTTTTTAAGCGGAGCCCCAGATCTACAGCCTTCGACAAGGGAGGTTCAATACAACTCCAGCCACTCAAATCCATTGCCGCTGCTTTCCATAAAGCGGACAAAGTCGCTGCTTTTGATGGTGAGCGAGGCACGGTTGTCGTTGGGGTGAAAAGACAGAAATTCGAAGTTTCGGAGATTTTGATCCAGGAAGACATAGACATGGTGTTCCCGGTCGTTGATCAGGCCAAAAGGACTCACCGAGCCGGGCTGCAGGTTGAGGTATTTCTGCATGCGCTTTTCGGAGGCAAAACTCAGCTTGCCTTGTCGCAATTTGAGTTCCAGGTCGTGAACGGCGAGGTTTTGTTCGCAATGAAACACCACCAGGTAATGCCGGTTGCCCTTGTGGTTCCTGAAAAAGAGATTCTTGCAATGAATGCCCGGCAGATGTTCCCAGTATTGTTTACCTATTTCAATACTGGGAGTAGGCGGATGTTCCAGGTAATGAAAGTCGATGTTCAACTCTTTGAGTCTGGCGTAAACCTGCTCTTGTCCAATCATAGTATCAACGAAAATAGCTGCCTAAAAGGTATAATGGTGTGCGAACGAATACAGCACAAAGTTAGGATTTTTATTATCTTTGTCAGCCCTTTTAAGCAGTAGAAATATGAGCGACGACAAAAAAATAATCTTCTCGATGGTGGGGGTGAACAAAATCTTCCCACCGCATAAACAGGTACTCAAAGACATTTATCTTTCCTTTTTTTACGGAGCCAAGATCGGTATTATAGGCTTGAACGGATCTGGAAAATCCACCCTGATGAAAATCATTGCCGGTATCGAAAAAGAATACCAGGGCGAGGTAGTATTCTCGCCAGGATATTCGGTTGGTTACCTGGAACAAGAACCTAAGCTGGACAAGGCCAAAACCGTCAAAGAAATAGTGATGGAGGGAGTACAGGAAGTAATGGACGTGTTAAAGGAATACGAGGACATAAATCAACTCTTTGCCTTGCCGGAGTATTACGAGGATGCCGACAAAATGCAAAAACTTTTTGACCGTCAGGCCGAACTGCAAAACAAGATTGATGCCAGCGATGCATGGAACATCGACAATAAACTGGAACGGGCCATGGACGCTCTGCGTTGCCCTCCCGACGATCAGACCGTGGCCACACTTTCGGGCGGTGAACGCCGCCGGGTTGCGCTTTGCCGTTTGCTTTTGCAGCAACCCGATGTGCTACTGCTTGACGAACCCACCAACCACTTGGATGCTGAATCGATCGACTGGCTGGAACAACATTTGCAGCAATACCCCGGCACAGTGATTGCTGTCACCCACGACCGATACTTTTTGGATCACGTGGCCGGCTGGATACTGGAACTGGACCGGGGCGAAGGCATTCCCTGGAAAGGCAATTACAGCTCCTGGCTGGAACAAAAAACCCAGCGCATGGCCATGGAAGAAAAACAGGCCAGCAAACGCCGTCGTACCCTGGAAAGGGAACTGGAATGGGTGCGCATGGCTCCCAAAGCCCGTCATGCCAAAGGCAAAGCTCGTTTGAATTCCTACGATAAATTGCTCAACGAAGACCAGAAGCAACGAGAGGAACGCCTGGAATTGTTTATTCCCAACGGTCCCCGCCTGGGCAACAAAGTAATAGAGGCGCTGGACGTGGCCAAGGCTTACGGTCACAAATGCCTCTTTGAGCAATTGAATTTCAGCCTGCCGCCCAATGGCATCGTGGGTGTGATCGGCCCTAACGGCGCCGGCAAAACCACCCTGTTTAAACTGATCATGGGCCTGGAGCAAGCCGACAAGGGCAGTTTCGAAGTAGGAGAGACGGTACGGATTGGTTATGTGGATCAAAGCCACGAAGCCATCAAAGCCGACCAAAGCGTGTATGAAATCGTGTCCGGCGGCCTGGAATTTATCCGGGTAGGGGGCAAGGAAATCAATGCGAGGGCTTATTTGTCGCGCTTCAACTTTACCGGAGCCGATCAGGAAAAGAAAGCCGGTGTGCTGTCGGGCGGAGAACGCAATCGACTGCATCTGGCCCTGAACCTCAAATCGGAATCAAACGTTCTTTTGTTGGACGAACCCACCAACGACATCGATGTCAACACCCTGAGGGCCCTGGAAGAAGGCTTGGAAAATTTTGCCGGTTGTGCAGTGGTGATCAGCCACGACCGCTGGTTTCTGGACCGTATTTGCACCCATATCCTCGCTTTCGAGGGAAATTCCCGGGTGTTTTATTTCGAAGGCTCCTATACCGAATACGAAGAAAACAAACGAATGCGTTTGGGAGACGAAAATCCCCGGCGTATACGTTATCGTCAATGGGAAGATTAAATAAAACTCAAAACAAACAATGTATGCAACTTCGAATCAATAAACACATATCGACTCTCTTGTTGGGTATGGCCCTCTTATTGCCGGCTTGTCAGCAAAACAAACAGGCTAAGCCCGCTTCTGATCTTAAACCCTGGTCAGTGCGCATGGCCGAGTCCGAAATGAAACGCTTTCCCGAATTATGGCAATTCGATCACGGCAAACGTTTGTTTTTCGGTTATACCCAAGGTCTTGGAGCCAAGGCCATGCTGGCCATGTGGCAGGCCACGGGAGACGAAAAGTACTATCACTATGTGTATAACTGGGCCGACAGCATAGTAGGAGCAGAGGGCCGGATTTATCTCTACGACCCGCAAAGCTACAACCTGGACTTTGTCAATTCGGGCAAGATTCTTTTCGACCTCTATGCTCATACCGGAGAACCCCGTTTCAAAATGGCCATAGACAGCATGATGGACCTGCAATTGCGAAATCAGCCCCGTACTCACCAGGGCGGTTATTGGCACAAACTCAGGTATCCATATCAGATGTGGCTGGACGGACTGTACATGGCCGGGCCTTTTTTAGCCCGTTACGCCAAGGATTTTGATTCTCCCGAATGGACGGACGAGGTTATCCATCAGCTGACTTTGGTGGGCCGACAAACCTACGACCCCAAAACCGGCCTGTTTTATCATGCTTGGAATTCCAACCGTCAGGAAGCCTGGGCCAATCCGCAGACCGGTTGTTCGCCCAATTTCTGGGGCCGCAGCATTGGCTGGTACGCCATGGCTTTGGTGGATGTGCTGGATTATATACCCGAAGATCATCCCCGCAGGGACGAAGTGATTGAATTGCTTCAAAAACTGGCAGCCGGTATGCTGCGTTGGCAGGACGCCGGGACAGGACTTTGGTATCAGGTGGTGGATCAGGGTCAGCGCGAAGGCAATTACCTGGAATCCTCGGTTTCTGCTATGATGATGTACACCTACGCCAAAGGCTATAATAAGGGCTATTTGGGCAAGAAATACCACAAGGCAGCCGACAGGGTATTGGACGGGCTGATTGCTCACCGCATAGTGGCCAATGAGGATAATACCATTTCGCTCACTTATTGCTGTGCAGTTTCGGGCTTAGGGGGCAATCCTTACCGGGACGGAAGTTTTGAGTATTACGTCAACGAAAGAATCCGAAATAACGACGGTAAGGCCACCGGGCCGTTTATTCTGGGCTGTCTTGAGCTCGGCCGATAATAAGCACTGATAATTGAACCTTAAGCCCTTACTGGCCAGGATGGTATTTGCCTTAGCTTGTCAGGATGTTGAACTGATAATTGAACCTTTAGCTATTATTGGCAAGGAATATTTCTGAAAGCAAAGTTGTGGCTGCAAGCTTTAGACCAAACGGCGAATCAAATCTTCTTTGTTGCCGGGCAGTAAATCAATCATCGGTAATTCTATCATGGTATAACAACCAGGAGCCTGCTTCGTGCTTGCTCTGGCAACAGCCACCAGAAGTTGGGCGGTCAATGCCGGGTTGTTGATGCGCATGTTGAATTCCAGCTGTTGATTTTGGGTTTTGCCCGAAACGCCTTTGCGGATCATGTGTACGCCGTGGCCCATATCGAGCAGGGCATTGACGTCCTGAACCTGCATAACATGGGTTTCGTCGTGCACAAAGTAGGCGTCGGCTTTGATGGCTGCCGCTACTGTGTCGAAATCATGATCTTTTTCCACTTCGATGTATACCATGCGGCGATGGATGCCGGTGCCCAAAGGAATAGTCATCGAGAGAGCAGCCTTGACACCGGGAACGGCTTTGACGGCTACTGTATGTCCCATACTCATTCCGGGGCCAAAGTTGGTATAAGTGAGTCCGTTCGGAGCGGAAGCTTCCATCAGGGCACGAACCACCGAGTCGCTGCCCGGATCCCAGCCGGCCGAGATAATAGATACCCGCTTGTTGTTTTTGGCAATTTTATCGAGTTTTTGTTGCAGATTCCATATGTCGCCGTGAATATCAAAACTGTCAACCGTATTGATGCCCAGATTAAGCATTTCGGCAGCGTATTTTTCGACGCTGCGGCTGGGAGTACACAAAATGGCTACCTCGGTTTGGGGAAGTTCTTTGACAGATGCCACTACCCGATAGGAATCTAATTCTGCGGGTTGAGTTCCTTGAGGATTACGGCGTACTATGCCGGTCAATTCAAAATCGGGTGCATTCTGAATAGCTTCCAGCAGGTATTTACCAATGTTTCCGTATCCAATAATGGCGGCTTTAATTTTTTGCATATAACTTAAGTTTAGAAGGGAAGGAACAAGAAATCCATCCTATTTATGATTGGTGATATCGAGCTCTTTGTCGTCGAGTTTTTTCTTTTTGGAATAGAACCACAATATCAACAACTCGCAGGTTATGGCCAATAATGTGACAGCCAGAGCCGCCCAAACTGAACTGTCGGTTTTTTGAAGCAAAAAGGCCGCTGTCAAAACCAAAATATTGAAAAAGATCAGGCTGAAGCAAATAGCCGGATGACTAAGACCCAGCACCAGCAGACGGTGATGCAAATGACGTTTATCGGCCTGGAAAGGTGATTTTTTAAGGTACAGGCGTATGCCCACTACTGTGATAAGATCCATAATGGGTACGATGAGCAGAGCAAACATAATAGTTCCGGGATAGCTGATTTGCAGAAGCCCCAGCGGCAGGGTATCCATGTTGGCCAACTGAATGCCAAAAATGGCCAGGAAAACTCCAATCAGCATGGAACCAATATCGCCCATAAAAATACGGGCCGGGGCAAAATTAAAAATCAGAAAGCCCAGAACAGCTCCGCCCAGAGCCAGCGAAGTGTAGGAATAATCCATTTGTCCGTACTGGTAGAAGATATAACCGAAAATCAGGCTCAGGAACACGCTCAGACTGGCTGCCAGTCCGTCAATACCGTCGATAAAGTTCATGGCGTTGATGACACCCACCACAAAGAACAGGGAAAACAAAATATTGACAAAGCGGCGCATGGCAGTCCCGGCTTCAAAAATGGGAATGTGGTCAAAATGCACCTGGCCGATAAAAACTATGATTGAAGCAATCAGTACCTGATAAAACAACCTGCTGAGGGGAGAAGAAGGAATAAGATCGTCCTTGAGAGCTACAAAAAACAACAACACGGATGCTGCTGCTAAACTACTGAGCTCCAGTGAATCGCATATGATTC
This sequence comes from Bacteroidales bacterium, assembly GCA_028694375.1. GTDB lineage: Bacteria > Bacteroidota > Bacteroidia > Bacteroidales > UBA1402 > UBA1402. Next base: position 1,069 of record JAQUTN010000042.1, on the reverse strand, counting down.
TGTACAGTAGAATACTGAAAAAGAACCCGATGAAAATGCCTATACCCCCCAGGTTGGAGATATTCTTTTTATGAATTTTTCGTTCTTCGGTGGGAGCATCAAACAAAAGTTTCTTGACCGAAATCTTGATGATGTTCGGCATGGCGATGCAGGAAACGATAAAAGCCGTAAAAAAGATGAGTAGAGCTGTCGATATCATACGCAAATCATGGTTTATTCTAATAACTAAAAAAGCCCTGCTTTATTGTCGTTACAAGAGAATTTTTTTTAGCTTTTTTTTCGTATAATGTTATAATATTTATACAGAGCATAATAGCTGTTATTTTATCAGGGTCAGGGACATTAAACCCAACACTACTTCGTTGCTTAAAGCTTCGAATTCTATATGACTCAATTCTTTGTCCGGATTCAGTGTTAAATCAAGAACGGTGGCAGCACCTCCGGGAATGTACCTGTTGGCGGCTCCCTTTAGTTGCAAAAGCTTGCCGGGCTCTTTGGTCATTTCGCCCGTAGATAGTAACATACGCCAGGGACGGGGAGCCTTTAGACTGAAAGCCAGACCATTGTCGAAGGCATCCTGTTCAATGGCAGGCCAGTTTTCGGGATTGATCAGCAGTAAGCTGTCGCAGCTGCCGTCACGGTAATAAAAACTGAGTTTGCCGTTAGGCAGGCCGTATTGCATATGGTTGGTGGAACCGGCCATAAGCATATAGGCATGCCGGGCCTTGCCTTCCAGATCCAGGCGGACCGAGTTGGGATAATTGTCCCATCGGGAAACAAAAAGGATGTTGTTTTGCAAGCTGTCGCCGGGGCTGGCAAATTGCAGGCCCAATTTGGTGTTTATCTTGTTGTCGTCACCGGCTGCCTGACGTACACCGCTGTCGTCTATCTCTGCAATATGCATGGGACTACACCAGTCGCCTATGCCTTGAGTGGGGATCTGGAGGGTGTTATGCAGGGAACGGGGACTGAGGTATTTACCAAATCGGAAAATACTGCAGAGTTTGTCGTTGTAATAAGAGTTTAGATCAATGGTTTCCTGCTGTTCCGGAGAAGCCGGGGCCAAGTT